>JADCGG010000214.1 GCA_020249125.1 Roseomonas sp.
CGGCATGGTGCGCAAGAAGAATGTGCTGGCCACCATGATGCAGTCCTTTTCCATCTGCGCGCTGGTGTCTGTGCTGTGGATGGTGGCCGGCTACAGCCTTGCCTTTGGAGAGGGCAATGCCTGGGTCGGCGATTTCTCACGCTTCTTCCTGGCCGGCCTGGCCGAGAATTGGGACAAGCCCTTTACGCTTGGTTCAGGTGATGCGGCGGTTGCCACCACCATTCCGGAATCGATCTTCCTTACTTTCCAGATGACCTTCGCGGTGATCACCGCGGCGCTGATCACCGGCGCGGTTGCGGATCGCATGAAGTTTTCCGCGCTGCTGGTCTTTGTCGGGCTTTGGACTCTGCTCGTTTACTCGCCGGTTGCGCATTGTGTCTGGCATCCGAATGGCTGGATTTTCGAACTCGGCGCGCTGGACTTCGCCGGCGGGACGGTTGTGCATATCAATGCCGGCGTCGCGGGGCTTGTCGCCGCCATCGTGCTGGGCAAGCGGGTTGGCTTTGGTTCGGACAACCTCTCACCCTATAATCTTGGTTTCGCGGTGATTGGTGCCGCGCTGCTTTGGGTGGGGTGGTTCGGCTTCAATGCCGGTTCTGCGCTGGGGTCCTCCGGCGGTCGCGCGGGCATGGCCATGCTGGTCACCCAAATCGCGGCGGCGGCGGCGGTGCTGTCCTGGTTGGCGGCGGAATGGATCGGCAAGGGCAAGCCTTCCGTGCTGGGGGCAATTTCCGGCGCGGTTTCGGGCTTGGTCGCCATTACGCCGGCGGCGGGCTTCGTGCTGCCGGGCAGCGCGCTGATCATCGGCCTGGTGGCTGGTGTGGCGGGCTATTGGGGTGCCACGGCGTTGAAGCGCGCGCTGAAATATGATGACAGCCTTGATGCCTTCGGCGTGCATGGCGTTTGCGGCATTGTTGGTGCCTTGCTGGTGGGCTTCCTGGCCTATGGTCCGCTTTCCGCCACCACGGCGGTGCCGGAAGGACTTTCCGGCGGGATGGAGCAGTTCATCAAGCAGGTGATCGCGGTTGCCGCCACCATGGCCTACACGGCGATTGCCACCTGGGTGCTGCTCAAGATCACCGATGTGATCGTGGGTCTGCGCGTGACCGAGGAAGAGGAACGCGAAGGGCTGGATGTCGCCCTGCATGGTGAACGTATCAACTGATAAATAGCCTTGAAACAAGAACCGCGCGGGCTTCCTCCCGCGCGGTTTTTTATTGCCGATAATGCAAAGCGAAAAGGCGGATTACGCCCGTTCAATCAGCTCAATCTTGTAGCCATCCGGGTCTTCGATGAAGGCGATCACGGTGGTGCCGAATTTCACTGGCCCCGGTTCGCGCGTGATCTTCACGCCCGCCGCGCGCAGCGTATCGCAAGTGGCGGTCACGTTCGGCACGCCAACCGCCAAATGCCCGAAAGCGGTGCCGAGTTCATATTTCTCAACGCCGTAATTATAGGTCAGTTCAATCACGCCCGCGCCGGTTTCTTCCCCGGCATAGCCGACAAAGACCAGCGTATATTTGCCATCCGGCACATCACGCCGGCGCAATTCCTTCATGCCCAGAAGGCGCGTGTAGAAATCAACGCTTCGGTCCAGATTGCCGACGCGCAGCATGGTATGCAGAAAGCGACCTTGGCTCATGCGAAATCTCCTTGATTGTAATCGGCGGGGTTGAAGGCAAGCAGGAATATCCCCGCCGCTTCCGCCGCCGCGATAGTGCTTTCGCGTTCCAATAGAATGGTCCCGCCGGCCTGAAAGGCCAAGCCGCGCAGCCCGGCAGTCTGGGCATTTTGAACGGTTCGCGGGCCGATGGTCGGCAGATCGGCCAGCGTGGATTGCGCGGGCTTCAGCGCCTTAACCAGAATGGGCGCGGGGCCTTCGCGCTGCAGCGCGCCGGCGCGCAGGATCAGCGCATCCGTGCCTTCAATGGCCTCCACGCCCAGAACCAGCCCCTGCTGCACCACAACGGATTGCCCAACATCCACCGCGCCAATGGCATGGCAGACCGCAAGGCCGCGCGCGATATCAGCGCGCGCCACATCATCGGGCATGGGGCCAGCAAGCAAGGCAGCCTCAGGCAGCAAGCCCGAGAGCAGCGCTTGCGCGCCCACAACTTCAAAACCTTCTTCCGCCAGAACCTGCATCACGGCACGCAGGATGGAATCATCGCCATTGAAGGCGGCGCGCCCAATCCGCCCGAGCAATTTCATCGAAGCTGCATCGGGCCGAAGTGACAGCAAGGATGGCCGCGCCACATTGCCGGCCAGCACCACTTCCCTGACGCCATGCTGCTTCAGCCAGGACAGCATTTGCGCGGCCAAGCCCCAGCGCAGCGTCACATGAGATTGCCCGGCATAGGCCGCCGGATCGCCATGCCCTTCCAGCACCACCACATGCACGGGCCGCCCCATGGCAGAGGCCGCCTGCACCACCCGAAGCGGCAGCGAACCGCCGCCCGCGATCACGCCAAGGGGGGCTGACATGGGCTCCGCCTCAGCGCCAAGAAGCGGAAAGGCAGCCGAATTTCATTCTGCCTCATCATCCATATCATCGCCCCCGCGCCCTGCCTTGCACAAGCCGCGGCGCGACGTATTGCGGATGAAATGCAGCACTTCGCCCACATTCTTGTCATCGGCAAAGCGGCGTTCGGCTTCTTCAACCCGATCATTGAAAAGGCCCGGTTCGCGGAAGATCAGCCGGAAGGCCGCGCGCAGCGCATGGATTTCCGGGCGCGAAAAGCCACGCCGCTTGAGCCCGATCAGGTTCAGCCCGATCAACCGCGCACGATTGCCCATGGCGGAACCATAGGGGATGACATCGGCTTCAATGCCGCTCATGCCGCCAATCACCGCCTGGCGGCCAATGCGCACAAATTGATGAATGGCCGTGCCACCGCCGACAAAAACCGTATCGGCGATTTCCACATGCCCGCCCAGCATGACGTTATTGGCCAGGATCACGCGATCCGCCAAATGGCAATCATGCGCCACATGCGCGACCGCCATGATCAGGCAATCCGCGCCAACGCGCGTGATGCCATCGCCGCCGACACTGCCGCGATGAATGGTGGCGTGTTCGCGGATTTGCGTACGCGCACCGATTTCGCAACGCGTCGGTTCGTTCTTGTATTTCAAATCCTGCGGCGCCATGCCGATGGTCGCGAAGGGAAACACCTTCACGCCCGCACCAAGGCGCGTATGGCCATCCACCATCACATGCGCGATCAGTTCAACGCCATCTTCCAGCACCACATCGGGGCCAATCACACAGCCCGGACCAATCTTGCAGCCGGCACCGATTTGCGCGCCGGGCGAAACGGCGGCGGTCGCGTGAATTTCGGTCATGCTCAGCGGTCCAGGATCATGGCGGCATAGGTTGCCTCCGCCACTACCTTGCCATCCACCTTGGCCTCGGCGGAGAATTTCCAGATGTTGCCGCGCTGGCGTTCCTTTTTCACATGCACGTGCATCTGATCACCGGGCACCACGGGCTTGCGGAATTTCGCGTTATCCACGGTCATGAAATAGACCAGCTTGCCGGCCCAGGATGGCCCCAGCGTTTCCACCACCAGCACGGCCGCAGTTTGCGCCATGCATTCAATGATCAACACGCCCGGCATCACCGGCATGGTCGGGAAATGACCCTGAAAAAAATTTTCGTTGATGGTGACGTTCTTGATGCCGATGCAGCTTTCATTCTTCACCAGATCAACCACCCGATCCACCAGCAGGAAAGGGTAGCGATGCGGGATCGCATGCATGATCTTGGCGATGTCCAATACGCCGATCTCAGCGGGGGTGGTGTTATCCTCAGACATGATCGTCACCCTGTCTTTTCATTCGTTTTGCTGGAGGCCAAGCGCCTGAGCCGCGCAAAGGCGCGCAAGGTCTCCTTGGCGGGCCAGGCTGGGCTGCCCACAACATCGGTGCCGGCAGGGACATCGTTCATGACACCAGCTTGCGCGCCAACGCGCGCCTTTGCGCCAATGGTCAAATGCCCGGCCACGCCGACTTGCCCCGCCAATACGGCATAGTCGCCAATACTGACAGAGCCTGAAATGCCCACCTGGGCCACAATCACAGCGCCACGCCCAAGCGTGACGTTATGGCCGATCTGCACAAGGTTATCTATCCGCGCCCCGGCGCCAATCACGGTATCGCCACCCGCGCCACGATCAATGCAGGTGCCCGCGCCGATCTCGGCGCCATCGCCAATGATCACCCGGCCAAGCTGCGGCATGGTGACATGCTGACCCTGCGGCGTGGTGATGAAGCCAAAGCCCTCATTCCCGATGCGTGCGCCGGGATGCAGCACAACGCTTTCTCCTGCGAGGCAATAGGCCATGCTGGCATGGGCATGAATGCGCCCATGCGCGCCAAGCTTGCAGCCAGGGCCGATAGAGCTGTGATGTTCCAGAATACAATGCGCGCCGATTTCAGCACCGGCACCAACATAGACGAAGGCGCCGATTTCGCAGCCGGGGCCAATCACTGCATCGGGGGCGATCACCGCGCTTGGATGAATGCCGGGCCTGGGCTGCACGGGCGGATGAAACAGTCGCGCGATTTTGATGAATTCAGCTTGCGGTGACGCCGCCACCAGCGCCTTGCAGCCCGCCGGCACATGTTCCGCGAAGCTTGCCTCAATCACCACCGCGCCGGCCTTGGTGGCCTTCAGCGCGGGCAGGTTCCTGCGCCCTTCCATGAAGGCCACATCATCCGGCCCTGCCAAACTGAGTGGCGCAACACCAACAAATAGCCGCGCATCATCCCCGGCCGCCGCAAGCCCAAGCGCGGCGCGCAGCGTACCGAGCGTGATCGGCCCGGCACAGGCGTAAAAACGGCTATCCGCACCCAAGGTGTTCAGTTCCGTCGCGGTGCGGTCGGCGCGGGCGCCGGTGTCGCCGCCGGGCGCGGCGGCGGGGCGGCGGATGGATCAGGCGGCAGGGTGACACTGGTGATCATGCGATTGAGCTGCACCGCCACTTCTTCCGTCATGTCAAAAGGCGGATCGTTCAGTATGACCAACGGCCTTGGCAGCACCAGATTGATGCCGCGGCTTGTGGCAACCTGCCGGATCACGATGGCGAGTGCCTGTTCAATCTCACGCAGGGCCTGCTGGGCCAATTGTTCCAGATCCCGCGCGCGGTCGCGGAAAATGCGCTGGCCATCGGTAATCTGGTCCTGTAGCGCGCGTTCGCGGTTGCGCAATTGCTCGGGCGAAAGCCCGCCACGTTCATTGCCAAGCCGTTGCTGTTCTTCACGCCAGCGCTGCTGTTCGTTCTGCACATCATCATTCAGCTTGGCGCGGCGGCGTTCGATTTCCTGGCGCACCTGGCTGAAGGCGGTGGAAACGCGCTGGATTTCCGGCACATCCACCACGCCAATCACAGCCGCCGGCGGCGGTGTGCCGGGCGGCAGGGGCGCAACGGCAGCGGGTTGCTGCGGCGGGCGCTGCCCCTGCGCGGGTTGCGCGGGTCGCTGCCCCTGCGGTTGTGCTTGCCCCTGGCCCTGAGGTTGCCCGGGTACAAACCATCCCGGTTGGTTTTGCGCTGCAGCCATCATGGGAAAGGCAAACAAAGCAGCAAGGACAAGGCGAATCATGGGGCGATCATCCCAGGTTAGAAGCGTGTGCCGAAGCCAAGGCGGAAGAGCTCAGTCCTATCGTAGTCTTTCTTCACGACCGCTTTGGCGAAATCAATGTTGATCAGACCAATCGGGCTGCGCCAAGAAAAGCCAACCCCAACACTGACGCGCGGATCGGCGTCATCCACCGGCTTGGAGCCAGGATATTTTGTCTGATCGTAGTAGCTGTCCGGAATACCGGAAAGCGAACCCATATCCACAAAGGTGCGCCCGATAAGGCCGAGTTCATTAGGCAGCGGCAGGGGAAAGCGCATTTCGGCTGAGGTGGTCCATAGAACCTGACCGCCCAGCGAATCGCCCGTTGCCGTATCCTGCGGGCCGGCGCCACCCAGGCGGAAGCCGCGCAGGTTTTCACCGCCCAGGAAGAAGCGGTCCACAATGCGGTCATCCTTATCGCCCAGCGGGCTCAAGATGCCGCCGCCAGCCGCCAGCACCAGCACGAAATCCGGATCATTCAACCAGCGTTCGAAGGGAATGTAATACTGCCCATCGGCCCTTGTGCGGAAATACTCAACATCACCGCCAATACCCGCGTAATCGCCACCCACGCGAACAACCCAGCCGGACCGCGGTTCAATCCGGCTATCGCGCATGTCATATGTCACTGTGGTGGAAACCTGAGACAGCAGGGTTCGCCCCGCTTGCTCCTTGATGAAGGTCGAGGCATCAGTGTTGATGTCAGTGATTTCACGGTCAATCAGCGCATAGGACCAGTTCTGCCGCAGCCGATCATTGATTTCATAGCCTGTGCGCAGCGCGAAGCCGGCGCGCCTTTCGCGATAACCGGTCACGAAACGCAAATCGCGATTGATCAGGAAGGCGTCCGCCCCGGCGGCCAGATTGCGGTCCAGGAATTGCGGATCAGTAACCGAAAGATCAAGCTGGCTTCGCCGTTGCGCCAGCACGCCACCGATACGCCCATCAAGCCCCATGCCGAGCAGATTGCGCTCGCGCACGCCAACATCCAACAAGAAACCAGCATCCGTCGAGAAACCACCGCCCAAGGTGAATTCACCCGTGGCGCGTTCCGTGACCGAGGTCATCAGATTTACCCGCTCAGGCCCCGAGCCTGGCTGATTGGTGATCTGCACATCAGAAAAATAACCAAGCGAGCGGATGCGGTCGCGCGAACGACGGATTTGCCGCGCACTCATCGGGTCACCCTCGGCGAGCCTGAATTCGCGGCGGATTACCCGGTCTTCCGTGCGTGTATTGCCGGAAATCTCGATACGTTCCACGAAGGCGCGCGGCCCTTCACGAACAATAAAGGCAACATCAATCGTCCCAGCTTCGGGATTGCGCGTGACCCTGGGCTGCACTTCAATGAAGGGCTCACTGCGCGCCTGCAAGGCATCCGCGACCGCTGTCGCGCCGCGTTCCACCGCGTCCCCATCATACCAATCGCCGGTTGAGATTTCGACCTCGCGGCGCAGACCTTCCATATTAATACGCGGGATTTCGTTGATGACCTCGACCTTCCCGATTCGGTAGCGCTGGCCTTCCTCAATGGTGAAGGTCACGAAAAACGCGCTGCGATCCGGGCTCAATTCCCCGGAAGACCCGGTGACCTGCACATCCGCGAAGCCTTGGCGCAAATAGAAGCGCCGCAGCAATTCGCGGTCAAAGACCAGCCGTTCGGGATCATAGATGTCGCTGGAAGACAGCAGCCGGAACCAAGCCTGCTCCTGGGTGGATACCACATCCCTCAGTCGCGCTTCGGAAAAGGCATTATTGCCGACAAAGGTGACGCGCGCGACCAGCGCCGGGTCGCCTTCAAAGATTTCGAACACCAGATCAACACGGTTCTGATCAAGTTCCACGATCTTCGGTTCAACAGTGGCACGGAACCGCCCGCGGCGGGCGTAAAGTTCCAGAATACGTTGCCTGTCCGTCTGCGCCGCTGCCGGGGTGAAGACGCTGCGCGGCTGCGTCAGCACAATGCCGCGCAGGATTTCGCTGGAAATGCGCCGATTGCCTTCAAAGGCCACGCGATTGACCAGGGGGTTTTCCACCACATCCACGACCACGCGCGCGCCTTCGGTGCGAATGGTCACATCACGAAACAGACCGGTCGCAAACAGGGCGCGCAGGCTGCGGTCAATGCGGTCCTGTTCCGCCGCATCACCCACCTGCACCAGCATGTAGCTTCGCACAGTATCGGGGTCTATGCGTTGCGTGCCGCGCACATCCACGGCGGCGATGCGCCCAGCGGCACGGCCGGGTTCCTGCGCGGTTGCCGGCATGGCCAGGGCCAAAAAGACGAAAAGGGCCAAAAGAGCGCGTAGCTGCTTCACGGAATCGGCATCTCTCTCAAGCGGGAGCCCCTTCCTAGCCGAGCCGCGCCCCCCTCGCCACCCCCAAACGGGATCAACCCAGCAGCCCGCTCACCCAGCGCACCACGCCAAGTTGGGCAAGGTCATTCCAGGTCGCAAAAATCATTAGCCCAATTAGCAAGGCAAAGCCGGCCCGGAAGCCATATTCCCGCGCCTTCAGGGGCAAGGGCCGGCCCCGGATCGCCTCGGCGGCGTAGAACAGCAAATGCCCACCATCCAGCACCGGGATGGGGAAAAGATTGATCAGGGCAAGGTTCACGGAAAGCAGGGCGGTGAAGGTGATGAAGGCCGAAAGCCCCATATTCGCCACCTGCCCCGACATTTGCGCAATCCGAAGCGGCCCGCCCAAATCCTCAGCCCCGCGGCTGCCGGAAATCATCTGCCACACGCCAACCAGCGTCTGTCCGGTGATATCCAGCGTATGCGTCACACCCGCCCAGGCGGCGCTGAAAGGGTCCAGTTTCTCGAAGACAGGTGGCCCGGCGGTAATGCCCAGCATGCCAAGCCCATCGGAAGGCCGGGGCAGGGGGGTTGCAACCACCTTGATCTGCGAATCGCCGCGCGCCACCAGCACTTCAATGGCCTGACCCGGCCGCGCCTGGACATAGCGCTGCAAGGCTTCAAACCGTTCAACCTTCTGCCCATCCATGGCGATGATCCGGTCGCCCGGCGCCAACCCTGCGCGCGCCGCGGCTGAGGCTTCCACCACATTGCCCACGCTCGGCACCGGGGAAGGCCGCCCCACCACCACGAACAACGCCGCAAACAGCAACACGGCAAGCGCGAAATTGAAGAAAGGCCCCGCAGCCACCACCAGCGCGCGGTCACCGACGGGTTTTTCATGGAAGGTCTCGCCCGGGCGGAAATTGGCCGCCTGTTCCGGGCCGGCTTCGCCCAAGTCTTCCATGCCATGCATTTTCACATAGCCTCCAAGCGGCAGCCAGCCGATCCGCCATTCGCAGCCGCGCTTATCCACCCAGGTATAGATCGCGCGCCCAAAGCCCACGGAAAAGCGTTCCACATGCACGCCGCGCCAGCGCGCCGCCAGATAATGGCCAAGCTCATGGATGAAAATCAGCACCCCGAGCACGACCACGAAGGCGGCGATGCTGCGGAAGGGTTCGGGCAGAAATTCCAAGAGAAAGGCTCCTAAAAAAGCGCGAGGTCAGGCCAGCGCGGCACGCTTGACGGCAATCTGCCCGGCTTCGGACCGCGCCGCCGCATCATGCGCCATGATGGTGGGCAGATCCGCGGCCTCTGGCGCGCCAAGGCGCGAGAGCGTTTCATCCACCACTGCCGCGATATCGAGAAAGCGGAGCCGTTTTTCAAGGAAGAGCCCGACCGCGATCTCATTCGCTGCATTCAGGATGGTGGGTGCGCCCCCCCCGGCGCAAAGCGCTTCGCGCGACAGCCTGAGCGCCGGGAAGCGCACCGGGTCAGGCGCAAAAAACTCCAGCTTGCCAAGCGCGATCAGATCAAGCGGCGGGACGGAAGCCGCCATGCGCGCCGGCCAGGCGAGCGCATGGGCAATGGGCGTGCGCATATCGGGCGTGCCAAGCTGCGCGAGCACGGACCCATCCGTGTACTGCACCAGCCCATGCACGGTGGATTGCGGATGGACCAAAACCTCGATCCGCGCTTCCGGCACCGGGAAAAGCCGCGCCGCTTCGATCAATTCCAGCCCTTTGTTGAACATGGTGGCGGAATCAACGCTGATCTTGGCGCCCATGGACCATACCGGGTGGCGCACCGCCACTTCCGGCGTCACCGCCGCCATTTCCTGAAGGGTCATGGTGCGACACGGCCCGCCAGAGGCGGTCAGGATGATTTTCGCAATCGCCGAAGGGTCGCGCATATCCAGCGCCTGGAAAATGGCGTTGTGTTCGCTATCCACTGGCAGGATGGTCGCCCCGCCTGCGCGGGCAGCGGCCAAAACGGGCTCTCCCGCGCAGACCAGGCTTTCCTTATTGGCAATCGCCATCACGCCGCCGCGCGCCAGCGCAGCCATGGTGGCAGGCAAGCCAGCGGCACCCACAATGGCGGCCATGGTCCAATCAGCGGGCAGCCCCGCCGCGGCCACCACCGCTTCCGGCCCTGCCGAGACTTCCGTTTCCGTGCCCGCCAAGGCTTCCTTCAGGGCCTGATACTGCCCGGCATCCGCCAGCACCGCATGCCGCGCCTTGAGCCGCCGCGCCTGTGCAGCCAGGCCCTGCCAATCGCGCCCGGCCACCAGGGCAATGACATCGAATGTATCCTCGGCCGCCGCTTCCAGCAGGGAGACAGTGCTTTTGCCGACCGAACCCGTACTGCCCAGCACAGTGACGCGGCGCGGCCCCAATTGCTGGTTCAATGCCATAGCGGCATGCCCCGCCCTGCCAGCAAGGCAAGCGCGGTCGCCATGGGCGCTGCCGCCATCACCCCATCCAGCCGATCCAGCATGCCACCATGGCCGGGAATGAGGGAGGAACTATCCTTCACCCCGAAGCGGCGCTTGATGGCGCTTTCCAGAAGATCACCTGCCTGAGACATCACCCCCAGCATGGCCGCGATTGCCGCCGCGCGTGAAGCCCCCCCCGGTGCGAGCAGCGCCGCCGCCCCCGCGCCGATCAGCGTCGCCGCCAGCAAGCCCCCAGCCGCGCCAGACCAGGTCTTGCCCGGCGATATGGCGGGCGCCAGCTTCGGCCCGCCCAAGGCCCGCCCCGCGACATAGGCCCCGGTATCCGATGCCCAGACGATCAAGACCAAAAACAGCGTATTGAGCAGCCCCGCATGATCCTCACCGCGCAGCAGCACCAGGGAAAAGCCCGCGAGGCCAATGTAGAAAAGCCCGGCAGCAGGCCAGATATCGCCCTGGCGTTGCAGCAGGAACAGCAGCAGCGTCCCCGCCGCCAATACCCCGATGGCAGCCAGCGGCGGCCCGAAGGCCGCCAGCAGCATGACCACCAGGCTGACGGCGGGCATCAGCAGCCCGGGCCAGCGCCAGATGGAAATCTTGCAAAACCGCGCCCATTCCCAGGAGAGCAGCACAACAGCAACGCCGACCAGCACATCCCAGACCACCCCGCCGGACCAGATGCCAAATACGGCAATGGGGATCAGCACGGCTGCCGATGCGCCCCTCAGACCCAGATCGCGCCAGGGGCGCGGGGCGCTCACTTCCGGCTTGGATGTTGTGGCTTCCGTCACGTCAGGCGCGCAGCCCATAGCGGCGTTCCCGCCGATGATATTCCGCAACCGCGCCTTGCAAATCCTCAGCGGCGAAATCCGGCCAGAGCACGTCCAGAAAAACAAATTCGGCGTAAGCCGCCTGCCAAAGCAAGAAATTCGACAGCCGCTGTTCGCCCGACGTACGGATGATCAAATCCGGATCGGGCATGCCTGTCGTTTGCAGGAAACCGCCAAACTGCGCCTCGGTCAGGCTTTCGGGATCGAGTGTGCCCGCGCGGGCAGCCCGCGCCACGGTCTTGGTGGCTGCCAGAATCTCATCCCGCGCGCCATAGGACAGCGCCATGACCAGATTGAGCCTGGTGCCCCCCGCTGTCGCTTTCTCCGCATCCGCCACCATGGCCGAAAGATCAGCGCCAAAGCGGCTGTGATCGCCAATCACACGCAGCTTCACACCATCGCGCACCAACCCCGCCACTTCATTGCGGAGATATAGTCGGAGCAAGCCCGACAGGGCCGAGACTTCCTCCATCGGTCGGCGCCAATTCTCGCTGGAAAAGGCGAAAAGCGTCAGCCAGCCAATGCCGGCCTGGGCAGCGGCTTCCACCGCGCGCCGCGCGGCCTCAGCCCCGGCACGATGACCCAGCGCGATAGGCACGCCGCGCGCTTCTGCCCAGCGGCGATTGCCATCCATGATGATCGCCACATGGGCAGGCGGGGCCTGAGGCGCACCCGCGCCGGGACGGGGATCGCTCGCCGCGCTCATGCGCTGCATGCCTCCGCGCGATCTGGCCCCATCCGGTTCCGCAAGCGCTCTCTCCGTCCCTATTCCGGCAAGCGGCCTTCAGACCGTCCGGATATCCTTATCCTTGTCCACCAAGGCCGCGTCTATCTGCTTGACGAATTGGTCGGTCAGCTTTTGCACTTCTTCCTCGGCGCGCTTCACCTCATCTTCGCCCAATTCGGATTTCTTGCCGGCGGCCTTGATCTGTTCCATGCCATCGCGGCGCACGCCCCGCACGGCAACGCGCGCCTGTTCGGCATAGCGCGCGGCGGCCTTGGCCAATTCATTGCGGCGTTCGGTGGTAAGTGGCGGCAGCGGCACGCGAATCACCTGGCCTTCGGCTTGCGGATTGAGGCCCAGATTGGCTTCCCGAATGGCGCTCTCGACTGCCTTCGTCATCGCCTTGTCCCAGACCTGCACGGCGAGCAAACCCGGCCCGGCGACCGAGATATTGGCCACCTGATTGAGCGGCGTGACACTGCCATAGGCTTCCACCCGCACCGGTTCCAGCAGCGCCGGGCTGGCGCGGCCTGTGCGCAGGCCGGAAAATTCCTTTTTCAAGGTCTCCATCGCGCCTTCCATGCGGCGCGTCAGATCCTGTTTCAGGGCTTTTACGTCGGTCGGCATGATGCCCTTCCCCCTGGGTTTATGGCGCCTGTTCCACCACGGTGGTGAATTTGCCTTCGCCCTTCATGACGGCGGTGAAGGCGCCGGGTTCATGGATATTGAAAACGATGATCGGCAGATTGTTCTCACGCGCCAAACTGATAGCGGCGGCATCCATCACGGCCAGATCACGCGCCAACATATCAAGATAGGTCAGCGTTTCGTAGCGCTTCGCATCGGGCTTCTTGCGCGGATCGGCGGTATAGACGCCATCCACCTGCGTGCCCTTGAACAGCGCATCGCAATTCATTTCAGCCGCGCGCAAGGCGGCTGCCGTATCGGTGGTGAAGAAGGGGTTGCCCGTGCCGGCGGCGAAAATCACCACACGGCCCTTTTCCATGTGCCGTTCAGCGCGGCGGCGGATGAAGGGCTCACAGAGGCTCGCCATGGGGATGGCGCTTTGCACCCGCGTCTGTACGCCGATTTTCTCAAGCGCGTTCTGCATGGCAAGCGCATTCATCACGGTGGCCAACATGCCAATGCCATCGGCCTGCGCGCGGTCCATGCCGGAAGCCGCGCCAGAAATGCCACGGAAGATATTGCCCCCGCCAATCACCAGGCAGACTTGCACGCCCAGATCCACCACGCCGCGCACATCTTCCGCAATGCGCCGGCAGGTGGCGTTATCCAGGCCATAATCCCGATCCCCCATCAGGGCCTCACCAGAGACCTTGAGCATCACGCGCTTATAGGCCGGATTTTGGCTCATCTTGGGTCTCGACTCGGGTTCGGGTTGCGGGCGCCACCATAAAGACATGCCCGCGAAGGCGGCAATACGGCAGAACGGGGCGCCTTGCGGGCACCCCGCCCGGTAGTCTGATCAGGCCTTGCCAGCGGCAGCGGCGACTTCGGCGGCGAAATCACCCTGCTGCTTTTCAATGCCTTCGCCCAGGTGGAAGCGGGCAAAACCGGCAAGCTTCACGCCCGCCTTCTTCACCACTTCCTTCACGCGGCTTTCGCCATCATGCACCCAAACCTGTTCCAGCAGCACCACTTCTTCGTAGTATTTGCGGATGCGGCCTTCGACCATCTTTTCGATGATCGCCTCAGGCTTGCCGGAAGCGCGCGCCTGATCGGCCAGCACATCACGCTCACGCGCCAGCGCGGAAGGATCAACGGCGGAAACATCCACCGCTTCCGGGCGCGCCGCCGCCACATGCATGCCGATCTGGCGGCCAAGCGTTTCCATCACGGCTTGTTCGGAAGCGCCTTCAAGCGCCACCAGCACGCCAATCTTGCCAAGCCCGGGCTTGACGGCGGAGTGCATGTAAGTTGCGACCACCCCTTCCGCGACCTGGAAGCGCTTGGCGCGGCGGATGGACATATTCTCGCCAATCGTCGCGATCAGATGCGTCAGTTGGTCTGCCACCGTCTTGCGCACGGTGGTTTCTTCAACAAGGTCAACCGCGCCCGGCCAGGTGGCGTTCTTCAGCGCTTCAATGTCGTCGCCGACTGTCAGCACCAATTCAGCGACCGTTTCCACGAAATGCTGGAAGGTTTCATTGCGTGCGACGAAATCCGTCTCGGCATTCACTTCCACCATGGCGCCCACACCGGGGGCAGAAGCGACACCCACCAGCCCTTCCGCCGCGACGCGGCCAGACTTCTTGGCAGCCGCCGAAAGGCCCTTTTTGCGCAGCCAATCAATCGCGGCTTCCATATCGCCGCCATTTTCGACCAGCGCCTTTTTGCAATCCATCATGCCCGCGCCGGTGCGTTCGCGCAGATCACGCACCATACCCGCTGTAATTTCAGCCATTGGTCATCCCCATTGCTGGATGAAAGAGAAAAAAGGGGCCACCCTAAGGCAGCCCCGAAAGGATCAAGCCTGGGCCGGCGCTTCGGCGCCTTCAACCGGCGCCACGGCTTCTGCCGCGACTTCCGGCAACGCTTCTTCCGGCAATTCCTCAACCGCGCCAAGGTCAACGCCAGAGGCCTGCAATTCGGCGGAAATGCCATCCAGCACCGCGCCCGCGATCATGTCGCAGTAAAGCGTGATGGCGCGGATCGCGTCATCATTGCCGGGGATCGGGAAGGTCACGCCCGCCGGATCGGCATTGGAATCGACCACCGCGATCACGGGAATGCCAAGCTTATTGGCTTCCTCAATCGCGAGCTTTTCCTTGATGGTATCAATGACAAAGATGATATCGGGCAGGCCGCCCATTTCCTTGATGCCACCCAAAGCGCGGTCAAGCTTTTCCTTGTCGCGCGACAGCATCAGCACTTCCTTCTTGGTGAGGCCAGCCGTGTCGCCCGACAGGCGTTCATCCATCTGGCGCAGGCGCTTGATGGAACCGGTGATGGTCTTCCAATTGGTGAGCATGCCGCCAAGCCAGCGGTGGTTCACATAATACTGGCCGCAGCGCGTCGCGGCTTCCGCCACGTAATCGGCAGCCGCCTTCTTGGTGCCCACGAACAGCACGCGCCCACCGCCGGCCACCGTATCGCGCACGGCGCGCAGCGCGCGGTCCATCATCGGCACGGTCTGCTGCAAATCCAGGATATGCACCTGGTTGCGCACGCCGAAGATGTAAGGCGCCATGCGGGGGTTCCAGCGGCGCGTATGGTGGCCAAAATGCACGCCAGCTTCGAGCAAGGCACGCAGGGTAACGTCGGGCATCGCCATCAGCGATCTCCTTCCATGGTGGTCCGGTTGAGCCTCCGCGGCGCCTTCCCCCGAAGGGGACCGGACCCTGCCTGATCAGGAAGGGTGCGCCGCGTGCGGATTACCCCCAGGGATAATCCCCGGAAGCGGCGCCTAAATGGCGGAAATGCCGCGGCAGGGCAAGGGGTGCCCCCCCGGTTAACTGCCGACCTTTAGCGTGGAGGTCAGGCCGCGCAGGCAGGCCAGGATGGAAAGCGGGGTGATCTTGCCGGTGCGGGGGTTTTCCTCGGATGGCACGTTTTCAATGGTCATCGTCAGCCGCACGGTGGAGGCTTCCACCCGGATGGTATGGGTGTTGCGGGTCACGGCGGGGTCGGCCCAGATTTCGACCATGGTGCGGTCTGGCCCGATACCGGCCAAGGCGAGCGCTGCCGCGACATTCACATTGGCGGGGAAGCCCTGGGCGGCGTCAAAGGCATTGCCCTTGAAGACGCGGGTCGCGCTGGTGATGGCGCCGACATCAATCTTGTTCTTCTCAAGATAAGGCGCCCCGGCCAGGCCGCGCGGCGGCTTGCGGGTTTCGATGGTGACAGATTCCACATCGCCTTCCGCCGCGGCGCGCACGGCATCAAGGCCAAGCAAGGCGCCGGTCGGCACGATGATGCGCGCCCCGGTGGCGCGGGCCTTTTCCACCAGATGCATCCGCGGCAGCAGCGCGCCCACGGAAGACGGCACGAAAATCCGCCCGGCTGCGATGGCGGCGGTGGCGATTTCCTCAAACACCGCAGCCGGCGCGGCTTCCACCACAATATCGCAGGCGGCGAGTTCGGCATTGGAGACGATGCGCGGGGCATTCTTGAACCCCGCCACATTCGCGGTCGCCTTGGCGCGATCCCTTGCGCTGGCTGCGGCCAGCTTCAGCCCCGGCACGCCCTTGTCCAGCGCGCGCGCCAAATGGAGCCCAATCGCGCCCAAGCCTGCAATGCCAACCGTCAAATCCCGCGCCATGAGAGTCTCCATCCGTTCGGCGGAGGTCTAGGACAAAATGGCGCTCCGGCAAACCGGGGCCGGGGCCTGGCAGGCGCCTTCTGCACATCCCGCTTCGGCAGAGGTGCTTGCCTCCGACCTCGGCATCTCTGTGGCAAGCGTCCCGAGCAGCACGCCCAAGGCCAAGTCAGCAACCTGCCCGAAGGCGTGTTCAACGATTCGACCTGTTCTGTCGATGATGATGGTCGTCGGCGTGCCGCGCATATTGAAGCGCCGCATCGTCAGCGGGATCGGCTCATGCTCGTCTGGCTGATCAACGCCTATGGGAAAGGTCAGCCGATATTCATGGATGAAGGCTTCAAGTGAAACCGGCGTCATTGCGGCGTGATGCTCGAAAACCGTGTGGAGGCCGATCACAACGACATCGGGGCGATCCCGGAACAGACGATGCAAACCTTCGGTCTGCGGCAAGGCATGCGTGACACAGCCCGGACAAAGCATCTGGAATGCGTGCAGAACCACTGTTTTGCCGCGCAATGCAGCCAGCGACAGCGGGCGCGCGGTATTGAACCAGCGCGAGACGGCGAGTTCGGGTGCGAGTGCAGTCATGTCGTTCTCCGAATGCAGGCTTCTCGAGGGGCGGTCATGGCTTGGCC
>JADCGG010000215.1 GCA_020249125.1 Roseomonas sp.
CATCATGCCCCCCGCCGCCATGCCGGAAGCGGCGCGGAAGGCCATCAGCCAGCCAAAACTGGCTGAGACCGCCGCCGCCAGCAGCATCACGCCGAGCATTGCCACGCAGATCATGACAATCCGCCGCTTGCCGATGGAATCCGCAACCGGCCCCAGGATGGGCTGCACCAGGGCGAAGGGGAGCGTATAGGCGGTGCCAAGCAAGGCGGCCTCGGCGGCGGTGACGCTGAATTCGCCGGCGATTTCGGCCACTGTCGGGTCGGTCACGCGTGTCGCAAAGGCGCCGGCGAAGACCGCCGGGCCGAATATCGCCAGCACGCGGCGCATCTTGGCCTTTTCGGCGGCTTCGCTTTCTTCGCTTGCCGTCACGCGCGGGCGGCTTTGGCATTGGCGATGAAGGCAGCGATGGCGGCGGGGTCCTTGACGCCGCGCGCCCGCTCAACGCCCGAAGATACATCCACACCAGGCGCGCCGGAGGCTGCGATGGCCTGAGCGACATTGGCCGGCGTCAACCCACCAGCGAGCAGCCAGGGGCGCGGCGGGTGCTCGCCCTTCATCAGCGCCCAATCAAAGGCCAGGGCATTGCCGCCGGGCAAGGCGCTGCCGGGCGGCGGGCGGGCATCCAGCAGGAAGTAATCCACCTGATCCGCATAATCGGGCAGGCGCGCGAGATCGGCCTTGCTGCCAATGCCGAGCGCCTTCATCACCGGCTTGCCGAAACGGGCACGGATTTCGCCCGCCCGTGCGGGGCTCTCCTCCCCATGCAATTGCAGGATATCGAGCGGCACCTCGGCCAGTGTCGCGGCCAGCATGGCATCATCCGGGTCCACAAACAGCCCGACGCGCTTCGGGCCATTGCGGTAGGACCGCGCGAGCTCACCCGCCTGAAAGGCTGTCACGGCGCGCGGGGAGGGCGGGAAGAAGACAAACCCCACCATATCCGCGTTGCCTTGCCGCGCCGCATCCAGCGCGGCAGCGTCCTTGATGCCGCAAATCTTGACCAGCACCCCTAAAGCCCTGCCGCGATGGAGGCCGCCGCTGCTGCCGGGTCTGCTGCGCCGGTAATGGGTCGGCCCACCACGATCCAATCCGCCCCGGCGGTCACGGCCTCGGCAGGTGTGGCGGTGCGGGCCTGATCTCCCGCCGCGCTGCCGGCGGGGCGCACGCCTGGCACCACCAGAAAGGGGGCGGGGCCAAGCGCGGCGCGGAGCACCCCGGCTTCCTGCGGGCTGCACACAAGCCCATCCGCCCCGGTATTCAGGGCAAGGCGCGCCAGGCGCAGCACCTGGTCGGCGGGGCTGGCGGCGACACCCGTGCTGGCCAGAGTCTCGGCGTCTATGCTGGTCAGCACCGTCACCGCCAGCAGCATGGGGCGATCAGCGCCGGCTTTTTCGGCCTCGGCCCGCGCGGCGGCGATCATGGCGGCACCGCCCGCGGCATGCAGCGTCATCATGGCGGGCTTCAGCGGCAGCAGGGACCGCACAGCGCCCGCGACGGTGTTTGGGATGTCGTGCAGCTTAAGGTCGAGAAACACCGGGCGATGCCGCGCCATGGCGCTGACAATGGTGGGGCCGGCTGAGGTGAAAAGCTCCAGCCCCACCTTCAGCACGCCGCAATGGGGTGCCAGAGTTTCGGCAAGGGATTGCGCGCGCGCGGCATCGCCTGAATCAAGGGCGGGGATGATGCGGGCGGCGCCGCTTTGGGGGCGGGCGATCATGCTTTGGTCAGCGCCTTTTCGTCAGCGGCCTGCTTGGCGGTGTTGAGCGCCTTTACCTCGGCTTCAAGCGCGACAACGCGGCGTTCGGCAGCGCGGCCGCGTCGGCGCGCCGGTACCGCGGCGGCCCAGGCGATGAAGGCACCCAGCAGGAAGGCGACGGCGGCGATGGAAAGCACGGCGATGGAGGCCGAGGCTGTCCAGGCAAGATCAAAGGGCCAAAGGCGCAATTCGATGCTCTGCGGGTTCGAGAGCATGAAGAGCACCACCAGGATGGCGAGGGGCAGGAAGATGAACCAGCGCATTGCGGGGCCTTAGGAGAACGAGGCCTCACACAATCCCCGGTGACGCCTTCGCGTCAAGGCATAATCGCGCCAGGATCGCCATGCGTGATGAGCATGGCGCGCGACTAGAGCATGTTGCGTTCACAAAGGTTCACACAACCCGCTCTATGTTGTTGTTTTTCGAGCATCTTCACGCGTCCAGATGATTCCATCTGAACGCGATCTGCTCTAATGATGCGATTGACGAAAAAACCTGAAGCTCATTCAGCGCGTCATGCGCGGCGTGCGGCGCGCTTGGCGGGGGCGGGCGCCTTCTTCGCATTGATGCGTTCGCGCAATTCCTTGCCGGGTTTGAAATAGGGCACGGATTTCGCTCCAACCGGCACGCTTTCCCCGGTGCGCGGGTTGCGCCCGGTGCGGCCTTCGCGTGATTTGGCGGAAAAGGCGCCAAAGCCGCGCAATTCCACGCGATCACCGCGCGCCAAGGCGGCGGTGATCTCGCCAAAGATCGTCGCCACAATCGCTTCCACATCGCCCTGGCGCAAATGCGGATTGCTTGCCGCGAGTTGCGCAATCAGTTCCGATCTCGTCATGCTGGGGTTTCTCCCAAAGCGCTTTTTTGTGCGGCGCCCGAATTGGGGGGACGCCTGAACCTCTCCTGTTGGAGCAAAGCCCGCAAAGCCGCATCATATGAATGCGCCAGACGAAAACTGCCCCCCTTAACGCTGCCAGACCGCCCGAGGGGCGTCAACGCCCAGCCACTCCGTCATCACCGTCCGGATCAGGCTGCCGGCAAAGCGATTGAGGAATTTCTCCACCCGGTCGCGCGGTTCAAGGTCCCGCACGGGCAGGGCTTCCGCGACTCCCTTTTGGGCGGCGAGCCAGGCGCGGGCCTCGGCCTCTCCGCCAATGGCGTCAATCAGGCCAAGGGGCAGCGCCTCGCGCCCGGTAAAGACCCGCCCATCGGCCAGTGAGCGCACGCGCGCTTCATCCATGCGCCGGCCCCGGGCGACGATGCCGATGAATTGGCCGTGCAAATCTTCCAAAACGCGCATCATCTCCGCCCGGCCCTGATCGGTCATGGGCTGGAAGGGGTTGGGCTGCGCCTTGAAGGGGCCGGTCGCCAGGATATCCGGGCGCACGCCAAGCCTCGCCATCAATTGCGAAACATCGAAGCTTTGCAGCAGAACGCCGATCGAGCCCGTGACGGTCGCTTCCCGCGCCAGGACATGTTCTGCCGGCATCGCGATCATGTAACCGGCTGAGGCGGCGGTGCCGCCCATCAGCGCCACGATGGGTTTTTTCTCGGCAAAGCGCTTGAGCGCGCCATAGAGAGCCTCCCCACCCGACATGCTGCCGCCGGGGCTGTCAATCACCAGCAGCATGGCGCGGGCTGAGGAATCGCGGCGGGCTTCTTCGATCACCTCCAAAAGGCGGCGGTCTTCCATGATGACGCCTTCGATGCGGAGCCGCAGCACGTGGTCGTTGGACGCAAGCCCGCCGAGCCCGCCCTTGCCAAACAGCGAGCCAAGCGCGGCTATGACGCCGATCACGGCGAGCGCACGCCAAAAGGTGACGCGCCGTGACAGGCGGCGCCTTTCGGCGAGGAGATCAGCTTCAAGCGACATGGGCTGTTTGTGGCGCGCGGCGGGGATTGGGGCAAGGGGTACCTATGAAAAACCCCGGGGCATCGCTGCCCCGGGGCTGACAGTTGGTTAGCCGTGACGCGGGGAATTATTCTTCCCCGGTCATTTCCCGGCGGCGGCGAATGGCCGCGCCCAGGATATCGCCGAGCGAGGCGCCGGAATCGGCGGAGCCATATTCGCGCATGGCTTCGCGTTCTTCTTCCACTTCCTTGCCCTTGATGGTGAGCGTCAGGCGGCGCGCGGCGCGGTCCACCGCAGTGACCTTCGCATCCACCTTTTCACCAATGGCGAATTTGTCGGGACGCTGGTCGCCACGGTCGCGCGCCAATTCGGCGCGGCGGATGAAGCCGGTCAGCACATCATCCACCTTAACTTCAATGCCGTTCTGCTCAACCTTGGTGACGATACAGGTGACAACATCACCCTTGCGCACGCGGTCCAGCACTTCGGCGGCCGGGTCGGCCTGCAGCTGCTTGATGCCAAGCGAGATGCGTTCCTTTTCGACATCCACATCCAGAACCTTCGCCTTGACCATCTGGCCCTTGCTGTAGTGCTGCATCGCCGCTTCGCCGGCTTCGTCCCAGGAAATGTCGGACATATGCACCATGCCGTCGATTTCCGCGCCAACGCCGATGAACAGGCCGAATTCAGTGATGTTGCGAATTTCGCCTTCGATGGTGGAACCCACCGGATGCGCTTCCACGAACAGCTCCCACGGATTGCCCTGCGCCTGCTTCAGGCCCAAGGAAATGCGGCGCTTCGGTTCATCCACATCCAGGATGATCACATCCACCTGTTCTGAGGTAGAAACGATCTTGCCCGGATGCGCGTTCTTCTTGGTCCAGGACATTTCGGAGACATGGACCAGGCCTTCAACACCGGCTTCCAGTTCCACGAAGGCGCCGTAATCGGTGATGTTGGTGACGCGGCCAGAGAATTTCGCGCCGACCGGATACTTCAGCGCCACGCCATCCCACGGATCGGACATCAGCTGCTTCATGCCAAGGCTGATGCGCTGCGTGTCCTGGTTGAAGCGGATCACCTGCACCTTGACGGGCATACCGATGGTGAGTGCCTCGGACGGGTGATTGATGCGCCGCCAGGCGATATCGGTGACATGCAGCAGGCCGTCCACGCCGCCGAGGTCCACGAAGGCGCCGTAATCGGTGATGTTCTTCACGACACCATCCAGGATCATGCCTTCCTTGAGGCCCTGGATCAGCTCGCTCCGCTGTTCGGCGCGGGTTTCTTCCAGCACGGCGCGGCGGGAGACAACGATATTGCCCCGCGCGCGATCCATTTTCAGGATCTGGAAGGGCTGCGCATTGCCCATCAGCGGCATCACATCACGCACCGGGCGGATATCCACCTGAGAGCCCGGCAGGAAGGCAACCGCCCCGCCAAGATCAACAGTGAAGCCACCCTTCACGCGGCCGAAGATCACGCCATTCACGCGAATACCGGCCTGGTGGGATTTTTCGAGAGTGGTCCAGGCTTCCTCACGCCGCGCCTTTTCGCGCGACAGCACGATGGAGCCGTCACGGTCTTCATAACGCTCAACGAACAGTTCGATGACGTCGCCGGGCTTCACTTCGGGCTTCTGGCCCGGGGCGGCGAATTCCTTGAGCGGAACGCGGCCTTCGCTTTTCAGGCCGACATCAACAACGGCGAAATCGCCGTCAACGCGAATAACGCGACCGGTCACGACCGAGCCGGCGAAACCCGTATCCGGGCCAAGCGTGGCATCGAGAAGTGCGGCAAAATCCTCCACGCCAGCATTGGCGAGGCTGGTGGCAGTAGCCATGCAGTTTATGTGTCCTGTACGCGCCGCAGAAGCGGCGATTGGGTCTGCGCCCTTCCACCCGCAGGGGAAGCACGGCTTGGCCCCGGCGCAGCGCGCTGGGAGGCCCAAGGGTTCTGGATGGGATAACGGACCACCCTTTGCCGGCCCAATGAAGGGCGCCGCGCAAGGAAAGCCCGGCGCGGGATGGGGGTCTTTAAGGCCGAGAAGCTTGGCGCGTCAAGCAGAATCAAGGTGTTGGCGGATCAGGACCAGCGCGGCTTCGAAGGCCTGATCGGCATTCAGGGTGCTGGTGTCAATTTCCAGCGCATCCGGGGCGGGCTTCAAAGGGGCGACAGGGCGATTGGCGTCCTGCGCATCGCGGTCCCGGATTTCGGCTTCCACCTGGGCGGGGTCCGCGGCGACACCGCGCGCTGTCAGTTCCAGAAAGCGGCGCCGGGCGCGTTCCGCCACAGAAGCGGTGATGAACAGCTTCACCTGAGC
>JADCGG010000216.1 GCA_020249125.1 Roseomonas sp.
CCGATCTGCCTGCGCGAAAATCTGGCGCACCATACGCAGCCCTCGTGCGAGCAATTCCTGATCGCTGCGCGCCGAAAGGTAATTCGGCCGGATGGCGGGTTTTTCGAAAGGATCGGCGGATTTCGCCATGACCGAGCCGCGACTATCGGGCTTCACCGGGCAGATGGCGCAGGTCATGCCGGGTTCTTTTTCCAGCACGCCAAACTGCCCCAGGGCATAGCTGGCCGGCGTGAACAGCAATTGCAGATCAGGGCTGGCGAGCCCTTCACGAGACCGCGCGAATACCTGCGCCGTTGTCACCCCAAAGGTCAGCGCGCCATTGCCAAGCGCGAAAAAGCGCGCCACCTGTTCCACCAGACGCAACCCACGCGCCAATTGATTGGTGCTGATGCTATCCTTCACGCGATGTTGCACGCGCGTGACGTAATGATCCTGCAAATTGGCGCCCACACCAGGCATATCCTGCACCACATCAATGCCCAGCGCGCGCAAATGCGGGGCGGGGCCAATGCCGGAGATTTGCAGGACATGCGGCGAATTGACCGCACCACCTGAGAGAATCACTTCTCGCGTGGCACGGATTTGCTTGAGCGTGCCGCCCTGGCGAAACTCCGCGCCCACGCAGCGCTTGCCGTCAAACAGCAACCGCGTGACCTGCGCTTCGGTTTCCACCCGCACCTTGTCGCCTGCCTGCGCCAGATAGGTGCGCGCGGTTGAACCGCGCCAGCGGCCAATGCGCGTCATTTGCGAATAGCCAACGCCTTCCTGTTCCACCCCGTTCAGATCCTTGCGGAAGGGATGGCCCGCTTGTTGCGCTGCTTCGATGAAGCGATGCGTCAGCGGCAGGATGGTGCGGTAATCTTCCACCTGCAAAGGCCCATCCTGGCCACGCACGGCAGGGTCGCCGCCATTGCGATAGGTTTCACTCTGGCGAAACAGCGGCAGAACTTCATCATAGCTCCAGCCACGGCAGCCCATCTGCGCCCAAAGATCGAAATCAGCCGGATTGCCGCGCACATAAAGCATGCCATTGATGGAAGACGTGCCGCCCAAGGTGCGCCCGCGCGGCCAGCGGATTTCGCGATTATTGCTGCCGGCATCGGCTTCCGTTGTGTAGCCCCAATTAACCAGCTTCTGATTTTGCATCAGTTTCAACATGCCCGCGGGGATATGAATCCAGGGGTGGCGATCCTTCGGCCCGGCTTCAAGCAGCGTCACGCGCCGCCCGGCCATGCCAAGACGGGATGCGACAACACAACCCGCCGAACCAGCACCGATCACCAGGTAATCCGTTTCCATCTTTGTCACCTTCAATCGAGCTTGATGCGCGCATCACGCACAAGCTTGCCCCAGCGATCATATTCCGCTCGCACAAAACGCGCATAATCTTCGGGGCTATCGGCCACCGGCTCCGCGCCCAGCGCATCAAAACGCGCGCGGGTTTCGGGATTGCGTGCGGCGGTCGCAACCGCCTGCTGCAAGCGATTGATGATGGCGGGCGGCGTGCGCGCTGGCGCCCAAATGCCGTACCAGGTGGAAATCTCGTAGCCGGGGACACCGGCTTCCGCGATGGTTGGCAAATCCGGGAAGGGAGCGATGCGATTCTTTGTGGTGACACCAAGGGCACGCAGGCGGCCATCGCGCACCGCGCCGGCGCTGGCGGGAACAGAATCAAACATCGCCTGCACCGTGCCGGCGATCAAATCCTGCCCTGCGGGGCCGCTGCCGCGATAGGGCACATGCACCAGATCTGTTCCCGTCATCAGCTTGAACAATTCACCGGCCAGATGCGGCGCGCCGCCTTGTGACGAAGACGCATAGGCAATGCGCCCCGGATTGGCGCGCGCATAGGCGATGAATTCGGCAGCACTGCGCACCGGCAGCGCCGGGTTCACCACCAGCCACAAGGGCACGGCGGCGATATTCGTCACCGGCGCAAAATCCGCCAGCACATCAATCGGCATATTGGGCGTCAGATGCGGCACGATCACATGGGCCGAGGCATTCACCAGAAATGTCGTGCCATCCGGGGCCGCACGTGCCGCCTGTTCGGACCCGATCAGCCCATTGGCGCCGGCGCGATTCTCAACCACGAAGGGCTGGCCCAGCGGGCCTTGCACCGCCTGCGCCACAATGCGCCCCATGATGTCGGTGGGGCCACCCGGAGGATAAGGCACAATGAAGCGTACGGGCCGGCTTGGCCATTCCGGCGCCTGTGCGGTGGCGGCGCATGGCAGCAGGGCGCCGGCTATCGCGGCGCGGCGTGTGATCTTCATGGCTTGCCCCTTCCCTTATTCATGTTTCGCGTCAGGATAGGCATGATTTGGCGCTGGAGGAAACGTGATGAATGAAGCGATGCAGCCCTATAAGGGGCTTCGGGTGCTGGATGCCGGCCAGGGCATTGCGGGGCCTTATTGCGGCATGATGCTCGCGGCCTGTGGCGCGGATGTGATCAAGCTGGAACCGCCGGAAGGCGATTGGTCGCGCGGGCTTGGCACGGCGAAGGATACGGTTTCGGTCATGACCGTGTGCTTCAATCGCGGCAAGCGTTCCGTGGTGCTGGATTTGAAGTCAGAAGACGGAAAGCGCGCTGCCGCGGCCTTGGCAGCGCAAGCCGATGTGCTGATTGAAGCCTTCCGCCCCGGTGTCGCGGCGCGCATCGGGCTTGGGCCGGAAAACGCCAAGCCGGATGCGGTGTGCCTTTCCATTTCGGGCTTCGGCCAATCCGGGCCTTATGCGGAACGGCCTTGCACGGATTCCGTCGCCCAGGCTTTCTCGGGCTTCGTCAGCCTGAATGAAGGCGCCGATGGCGCGCCGCATAAGGCCGGCGCCTTTATCGCCGATATGGCAACGGGCATCTATGCTTTTTCCGCCGTGCAGGTCGCACTCGCCGCGCGGGCGCAGGATACCACGCCGCGTCGGCGTGTGATTGACATGTCGCTGATGGCGGCGACATCCAATCTGCTGACACATCAGATCGGCGAATGGGGCGTGCAGGGCAAATCTGCCGCGCCACCCAATGCGCCGGCGGGGGCTTATCGCGCGGCTGATGGTGGTTGGGTGATGATCACGCTGGTGCGGGAAGCAGAATGGCCGAAGCTCTGCGGCGCGCTGGGCCTGACAAATATCGCCGCCGATCCGCGCTTTTTGAATTTCGATCTGCGTTGGCAGAATAGGGATGCGCTTTACGCCATTATCCGCGCGGCCTTTTTGCAAAAAAATGTCGCGGAATGGGTGGCGATATTGCAGGGCGAAAGGCTGCTCGCGGATCGTGTCAATACGCCGCTGGATTGGCTCAGCAATGAACATGTCACGGCCTATGGCGCAGCTTCGCGTATTCCGCAGCCGCAATTGGGCGCGGTACCGCTGCCGATGCTGCCGGGGCTTGGCCATTTCGTGGCGGAAGCCCCGGCGCTTGGGCAGCATACTAGTGAGGTACTGGCCGAGCTTGGTTAGCGCCGTTCAATTATGCGGCAGGCGCAGCCCCGGTTCATCCCATTGCATCGCCACCAACTTGCCGGTGTTGGACAGCGTAATATAGGCCGTGCGCATATCCGGCCCACCAAAGCAGAAATTGGTCGGCATACGCTCGGGCATTTTCACGGTGCGGAGAATCTCGCCTGAAGGCGACACCGTGGTGATTTCCCCCGATACAAGTGTCGCCACAATGATATTGCCCGAAGCCGCGATGGCCAGGCTATCAAGCCGCCGATAGCCGGGGAATTGGCACAGCACGCGCCCGCCGGCGCTGGATGGCCAGGGTTCTTTTTTCAACTTGCCAGGCGCTTCTATATCCCAGGCCCAAAGCCGCCCGGTTTCGGTCTCGGCCACATAAAGCGTTTTGCCATCGGGGCTGATCCCAATACCATTGGCGCCGCCAAAAACCGGGAAGGCCGCTTCCACCACGCGCGAACCATCTTCCGATGCCCAATAGGCGCCGCCATGGTCGCGGTCCCGCGCACGCACCTTGCCAAGATCGGAAAACCAGAAGCCGCCCTTGCCATCGAACATCAGATCATTCGGGCCACGCAAAGGCCGCCCGTCGCAAACCCGGATCAGCGCTTCAACCTTGCCGGTCGTAGCATCAATCTTTTCAATGCGGCCACCGGAATAATCGGGCGATTGGCCACTTGGGCGGAGGATTCCAGGTTCCTCATGCCAGGTGAAGCCGCCATTATTGCAGACATAGAAGCTGCCATTCGGCCCGAGCGCCAGGCCATTCGGCGCGCCCTCCACCGTCGCGATGGTGGTCTTGCTGCCATTCGGCGCCACTTTCGTGATGCGCCGCGCTTCAATTTCCACCAGCGCCACGGACCCATCCGGCATGGCGACAGGGCCTTCGGGGAAGCGCAGCCCCTCGGCCAGGATTTTGAGGTCGGGTGTGGCGACATGAACGGCCATGATTTCCTCCTTCACGGTTTTCCGGATCATGGCCCCGTTTTGCGCCGCTGCGAAGCCTTGACGCGGCGGGGCTTCGGGGGAAGCCTTGGCTCTATGAAAACCGCCCCTGATCCCGTCACGCTCTCGGTCCTCGATAACCGCTTCCGCGCCATTGTGGAGGAAATGGGGGAGGCGATGCTGCGCACCGCCTATTCGCAAATCCTCAATTCCTCGCGCGATTTCTCGATTGCGCTCTGTGATGCCGAAGCGCGGCTGGTGGCGCAGGCGGATCACATCCCGGTGCATGTCGGCGCCATGCCCTTTGCCGTGCAGGCGGTGCGCGATGCCTTTGGCGATAGCGTGAAGGAAGGCGATATTTATCTGCTGAATGACCCCTATCATGGCGGGTCACATTTGCCGGACCTGACCGCGATTGTGCCGGTCTTTGCCGAAGGGCGGCTGGTGTTTTGGTCCGTGGTGCGCGCGCATCACACCGATATCGGTGGCGCGACGCATGGCGGCTATAATCCGGGTGCGACCGAGATTTGGCAGGAAGGGCTGCGCGTGCCGCCAATTCTGCTCGGCGAGGGTCGTATTCCGCGAGAAGATTTGGTGCGCATGATCATCACCAATACGCGGCTGGCGCGTGATGTGCGTGGTGATCTGATGGCGATGATCGGCGCCGCGCATCTCGGTGAAAAGCGTTTGCTGTCAGTGCTGGCGCGTTATGGCGCAGATACCACTGTCGCGGCGGTGGATGCGATTCTGGCGCTGGCGGAAGCGCATACCAGACGCATCATTTCCACTTGGGCCGATGGCACCTGGCTGGGTGAGGCGTTCCTGGATGATGATGGCTTTGGCGGCAATGATATCGCCATTCGCGCCCGCGTCACGAAAAAGGGCGATCATTTGACTGTGGACCTCACGGAAAGCGCGCCGCAAACGCCTGGCTTCGTCAATTCATCCTATCCCAATATGGCGAGTGCGGTGCGTATGGCGCTTGCCTTCTTGCTTGACCCCGAAGTGGCGAAGAATGATGGCTGCTTCCGGCCCCTGACGATTAAGGCGCGTGAGGGCACGGTGGTGTGGGCAAGCGAAGGCGCGCCGGTGACCATGTGCACTTCGCATTGTTCCAATGAAATTGTGGAAGCGGTGGTGAAGGCGCTGGCAAATGCCTGCCCGGATCGCGCCATGGGTGGCTGGGGCAGGCGCTTCCGCGTGGCGATCAAGGGGCGCGACCCGCGTCGACCTGGGCGCTTCTTTGTCTGGCATATGTTCCATGCGCGCCCTGGCGGCGGCGGTTCTTCCGGTGGTGATGGTTGGTCCACCGCCGGCGAATGGCATTCCGCAGGCGGGTTGAAATTCGGCAGTGTGGAAATGGCGGAAGCTCGTTTTCCGCTTTATTTCGCACGTCATGAATTCCGCCCCGGCAGCGCGGGGGATGGCACCTATCGCGGCGGGCTTGGCGGCGATTTGGTGCTGAAGCTGGAAACCGATGGGCCGGCGGTGGCGAATACCGCGGGCGATGGTGTGCGCTATGGCGCGGCGGGGATGCTCGGCGGCACGGATGCCGCGCCGCATCATTACAGCCTGCACCGCGCCGATGGCTCATCGCGTGATCTTCGCACCAAGGAAGTCGGCATTCCGCTGGCGCCCGGCGATACCTTGCATGTGCTCTCCGGCGGTGGCGGCGGTTGGGGGCCACCAGAAAAACGCGACCCCGCCGCGCGCGCGGCTGATGCGGTGGAGGGGCTGCTATGACCTATCGCATTGGCATTGATGTCGGTGGCACTTTCACCGATGTGGTCTGCGTCGCCGCTGATGGCACCACAACACTCGCAAAGGCCGCCAGCACGCCGGCGGATCAATCGGAAGGCGTGATTGCCGGGCTTGCGGTGCTGGCTGAAACACTTGGCGTGACGCTTCCTGATCTGCTGCGCCAGACGGAACGCATCGTCCATGGCACCACGGTTGCCACCAATGCGTTGCTGGAACGCAAGGGGGCGAAAATTGCGATGCTCACCACGGAAGGGCATCGCGATGTGATTGAAATGCGCGAAGGGTTGAAGCCTGAACGCTACAATATGCGCCTGGCCGCTGCGCCGGCTTTGGTGCCGCGCCGCTTGCGTCTTTCGGTGCGTGAAAGGCTGCGCCCGGATGGGCGGGTGGAAACCCCATTGGATCAGGCATCGCTTGATGCCGCCATCGCAACATTGCGCGCGGAAAATGTAGAAGCGGTCGCGGTGTGTTTCCTGCACTCCTGGCGCGATGCGCGGCATGAAAACGCGGCCGCCGAGGCGTTGCGTCATGCGCTTCCCGGCGTTTTCGTCACCACCTCTGCTGAAGTTCTGCCGCAGATCAAGGAATTTGAACGTTTCTCGACCGCGGCGGTGAATGCCTATGTGGGGCCGATTGTCTCGCGTTATCTCGCACGGCTGCGCGGGCGGCTGGAACAGGCGGGCTATGGCGGGCCGGTGTTTGTGATCCTCTCCCATGGTGGTGTCGCACCGGTGGAAGAAGCGGCGCGCTTGGCAGCAGGCACAGCGCTGTCAGGCCCGGCGGGGGGCGTCGCGGCAGGCGTTGCGCTCGCTGAACGCGGCTTGGGGCAGGATTTGATCACCTTCGATGTCGGCGGCACCTCCACCGATATTGCGCTGATCCAGGAAGGCGATGCGGCGCTTGGGCGCGGGCGTGATGTGGCGGGCGAGCGCATTGCACTTGAAAGCCTGGATATCGTGACACTTGGCGCGGGCGGCGGTTCCATCGGCCATGTCGGTGCCGGCGGCACGCTGCAAGTCGGGCCGCGCAGCGCGGGTGCCGTGCCGGGGCCGGCGGCCTATGGGCAGGGCGGCACGGAACCGGCGGTGACAGATGCCAATCTGGTGCTGGGCTATCTGGATGCGGCGAATTTCCTCGGCGGCAAGCGCAAGCTGGATATGGCGGCGGCGGAACGCGCCTTTGCCACGCTGGGCGCCAGGCTTGGGCTGGATGCCATGGCCGCAGCGGCGGGGGTGCATCGGCTCGCCAATATCCGCATGGCGGATGGAATCCGCGTGGCGACTGTCCGGCGCGGTGTTGATCCGCGCGATTTCTGCCTGCTCGCTTTCGGCGGTGCGGCGGGGCTGCATGCCAGCGCGGTGGCGCGGGAACTCGGCATGCGGCGCGTGGCGGTGCCCTTCTTCGCTGCCGGGCTTTCCGCCTGGGGCATGCTGCACACGGATTTGCGGTATGAAATGGCGCGCAGCGAATTGAACACGGGCGGCGTGCCGGATGATGCGGCGTTGCGTGGCATTTGGGCCGCTTTGGAAGAAGAAGGCCGCGCGCGCGTGGCAAGCTGGTTCGGCGGTGCGGTGGAAACCAGGCGCGCGGCGGATATGCGCTATGGCGAACAGGTTTTTGATATTGCCGTGCCTTTGGATCATGTCGCCTGGGAAGGGGCAGGGCTTGCGGACAGGATGCGCAATGCCTTCCATGCGCGGCATGAAGCGCTGTTCACCTATGCGCTGAGGCAAGAAGAAGTGGTGCTGGTGAATGCCAGGCTCGCGGTGATTGGCCGCCTGCCGCCCATGCCGGCGCCAGCGGGCAAGGCTGCGGGTGCTAAGGCAGCACCGCGCGGCACGCGGCGGATCATGCTGGAAAGCGGCTTCGCGGATGTGCCGGTCTATGATTTCGCTGGGCTTGGCGTGGATCAGGCGGTGGCGGGGCCGGCCATTGTGGAAAGCGATACCACCACCGTCCTGCTATTGCCCGGCGATGCCGCGCGGATGGATGCGCGCGGCTGGTTGGAAATTACTTTACCAGAACAGGGCTGAAAGCGTTCAGCGGCCCGGAGCGGGTGCCGGCACATTTGCTGGCCGCTCGGTCCCGATGGTTTCTCCCTGGCGCGCGGTCCATTGCCCGGCGCCTTCCAATTGCCGCCCGGTCCATTGCAGCGCGCGCCCGAAGGCCGAGGTGGTTTCCTCTGCCGCGCGACCCATGACGGCACCGGCGCGTTCCGAAAGGTTCCGTTCCTGGTGAACGGGCACGGCATCCTGCGCGGCGGATGGCGGCGCGGCTTCAGCCACGGCACTGCCGGCGTAAAGCGCGCAGAGGACCAGAAAAAAGCGCATCATCGTTGGATTTTCCCTTTCAGATACGAAGATATCTTTGATATGGGAAGGCGCAAGCGCGGCGCCAAGAGCCTCATCCCAAAACCAGCATCACCCAAAAGGGCAGGGTGATGATGGAAGCGATATGCTCGGTGGTGGTGATTGCGGCCATCAGCTTGGCATCGCCCCCCATGGCGCGGGCCATGACATAGGAAGTGGCGGCTGTTGGCAGCGCCATGAAGATTACCGCCGCCGCGAGCGGCAAGGGCGGCAGGCCGGCGAATGTTCCCAATCCATAGGTGATGGCGGGCATACCCACCAGTTTCAGAACGCCGGTCAGCGCCTGGGTTGGCACACGATCGGTAAAACTCTCCCAGGACAGCGCCGCGCCAACGCACAGCAGGCCAAGCGCGACCGATGCGCGGCCGAGCGTTTGGATGGTGGGCTTTATGCCGGGCGGAAAGCCGCCAAATGCGGCGATGGTGAAGCCCAGGATGCAGGCGATGATCAGCGGGTTCAGGATCAATTGCCGTAAAATGACCAGTGGCTTCGGCCTGCCGCGACTGCCATCCATGGCGAAGGCGAGCGTGGTCACGCTTTGCACGAAGGGCACGATGATGCCGGTGGCCACCGCGCCGAAGCTGATGCCCTCGGCGCCAAAAATCGCGCCCACAATCGCAAAGCCCATCAGGTTGTTGAAGCGAATGCCGCCCTGCAGGACCGAGGTCATGGCGGCATGCCCATGGCCCATGAAGCGCGCCAGCAGGACGGAAATCAGCGTGCCGGTGGCAAGCGCGCCCCAAATGGTAAAGGCCATGGCGCCCAGCGGCAGGCTGGCGGGGTCAAGCGCCGCCAGGGCGGAAAGGATCAGGCTTGGCAGCAGCACCCAATAGATCAGCTTTTCCATGCCCGCCCAAAC
>JADCGG010000217.1 GCA_020249125.1 Roseomonas sp.
AGCGTTCGCGTCACACTGATACGGCTGCCAATGTCGGGGGGGCCGTCCTTGCGCGTCAATTGGCCTCCTATGAGAGGCTCATGCTGGAACGGGAATTCGCGGACAAGCAACTCGCCTCCGCCACCGCAAGCCTTGAGATGGCGCGCGTTGAAGCGCAACGGCAGCAACTCTACCTCTCGCGTATCGTCCAGCCAAACCTGGCTGTTTATCCGCTCTACCCCCGGAGCTTCACCAATACAGCGAGCATCTTTCTTGGATTGGTCATAGCCTATGGCATCGGTTGGCTTTTGATTGTGGGGATGCGTGAACATGCGGCTTAAGCGCGTAAGGTTGCTGGTACATGCCCTTTTGCTTTTCCTTGGGTGTTTCCTGATCGGCACTGGGTTGCCTGTCCTTGCCCAAACCCAACCACAGGCTCCGGGCTCCAACATCATTCCGGGCATGCCAAGCTTTCCCAGGAATATGATTCCGACCCTGCCTGTTGTTCCCTCGGAAGGCGTTAGACTGGAAGCGCCGCCTGTCTTCGACCAACGCAGCCTTGCTGATCTGCCCGGCCAGTCACGCGCGACTGAACGCGCGGGCAGTCCGACCCAGGCCGAAGGTGGTCCCACGCTGGTCACGCCGCTTGGCGATTTGCAGCGTCCGGCTGGGGCGCCAACGGCGGTATTTGGTGCCGCGCTTTTCACTGGGCAGCCGCAATCTTCGTCCGATGCGCCAAATCCGAATTACGTGCTGGCCCCTGGGGACCGTATCAGCGTGCGCGCCTGGGGGGCGGTTGATGCTGAACAGATCGCCCAGATTGATCCTGCGGGTAATCTTTTCCTGCCCAATATCGGACCCATTCGTGTGGCGGGGGTGCGTGTTGGTGATTTGCAGCGCATCGTGGAAGGCGAAATCCGCCGCGTCTACACGCAGCAGGTCCAGGTTTATGCGACAGTGCTGTCCACCCAAAGGATCGGCGTTTTCGTGGCCGGTTTTGTCAGGGCGCCCGGTCGCTACGCGGGTGCGGCTTCGGACAGTATCCTTGACTTCCTGTTGCGCGCCGGCGGCGTTGATCCTGCGCGCGGTTCCTTCCGGGAAATCAGCGTGCAGCGCGGTGGCGCCACGGTTACCAGCCTTGATCTTTATCACTTCCTGTTTGATGGCAATATTCCGCAAATACGCTTGCAGGAAGGCGATACCATCCTTGTTGGCCGGCAGCGCCCGCTGATCGGCGCGGATGGCGCGGTGCGCAATAATTACCTGTTTGAAAGCGCGCAGCGTGGCCCCATGCGGGGTCACGATTTGATCAATTACGCCCGGCCTTTGCCGGCGGCAACCAATGCGGTGGTTCGTGGTGTGCGCAATGCGCAGCCCTTTTCGCGCTATGTCACCCTGGCCGAGCTTGCCCGTCAAACCTTGAATGATCAGGATACGGTAACCTTTGTCGCTGATGTGGCCTTGCGCACCGTGCGCGTCACAATCGAAGGCAGCCGCCTCTATCCGTCGGTCCTTGTCGCGGATCGGGATTTTTCGCTCTGTCAGATGCTGGATCACGTGGCGGTGGACCCGGCATTTGCGAATACTTCGGCTGTTTTCCTGCTGCGCCCCCGCCTTGCCCTGCAGCAGAAGCGCGCCATTGATGATTCGCTTGATCGGCTGGAACGGCAGCTGTTTCTCTCTCCGGCCATGACCCCTGGTGTTGCCGCGGCGCGCACCGCCGAAGCCAATCTGGTGCTTTCCTATATCAGCCGCGCGCGTCGCAGCCTGCCCGAAGGTCGCCTGGTTGTGGTGAATGAGGATGGCACCTGCGCACCGGTACGCCTGGAAGATGGCGATGTCATTGTCATTCCGGAACGCTCTCAGACCGTGATGGTCCAAGGTGAAGTCAGAATGCCACGCGCCGTCTTATGGCGCGAAGGAACGACCATTGAACAATACCTTGAACAAGCCGGCGGGTTGACGGCGCGCGGGGCGCGCTCGACGCTCATGCTGCGTCGGCCAAGCGGGCAGGTTATTCTCGATCCGCGCCAATCGCCCGGTCCGGGCGATGAATTGATTGCGCTGCCTTATCTTGACCCGAAGCTCTTCATCATGGGTCAGGAACTGATCACGGCGCTGTTCCAAGTTGCCCTCGCCTCTCGCGCTTTCAACAATAATTGACCTGCGCTTTGGCTGTTTCACGCTGCATGGGGTATTGATCCCGGCGGCGCGGCGGGTTCCTCTGCGCTTATGGATGATTCGTCCCCCCGGCTGCCGACCCGCACCGATCTTTTCCTCACCTATGGCAAGATCGGGCTGATCGGCTTTGGTGGCATCAATGCCTGGGCGCGGCGCGTGCTGGTGGAAGAAAAGCGCTGGCTGACGGAACAGGAATATGCCGAAACGCTTGGCCTTGGGCAGGTGCTGCCGGGGCCCAATGCGCTCAATGCCGCGATCATGGTGGGGGATCGGTTTCATGGCGCGGCGGGGGCTTTCCTGGCGCCGGTCGCCATGTTCGGCGGGCCGCTGATTATTCTGATGGGCCTTGCGGTGCTGTATGATTCATACGGCGAAGTACCTTTGGTGAAAGCCGTATTGGCCGGCGTGGCAGCCGCAGCAGCGGGAATGGTGCTCGGCACCGCCGTTAAGATGGCGCAGAAGCTGAAGCCGACGCTGGCCCTTCTGGCGGTTGGGCTTTGTGCGCTGGCGGCGGCGGGTTTTTTCCGTGTGCCGCTACCGATGGTGGTGCTGGGCCTTGCCCCCTTAGGCATCCTCGCCGCCTGGCATGGGGCGCGCAGCAAATGACCGAGACGATCTTCTGGCAATTGCTATTGGGCTTTGGCGCCATTTCCCTGGTTTCCGTGGGCGGCGGCATTGCCGTGCTGCCTGAGATGCACCGCCTGGTCGTGGATGTGCATGGCTGGATGAGTGATGCCGATTTCGCCCGCCGCTTCGCGCTGGCCCAGGCCGCACCTGGGCCGAATGTGCTGGTGGTTGGGCTGTTCGGTTGGCATGTTGGCGGCATTCTGGGGATGCTGACCGCAACCGCGGCCATGACTGTGCCGACCAGCCTGATGGCTTTTGGCTTTTCCCGCCTGCGCGCAAGGCTTCTGGGCCGGCCTTGGCTGCGCATCATCGAACGCGGCCTGGTGCCGATTGCGGTCGGGCTGATCGCGGCTTCGGGACTGATCCTGGCGCAGGGGACTGCCGAAAGCTGGGTGACGATTGGCCTGACGGTCGCTTCCACCATTTTTGTCTGGCGCACGGATTTCAGCCCGCTCTGGGTGCTCGGTGCGGGCGCCATTATTGGGGCCTTGGCGCTGTGATGGGGGATGGCATCGCGGCCCCTTCCTTCCGCGATGCCGCGCCGCGCGGCTTATGCACGGATTGTGGGGTTTCACGTCTGCAAGACCCAAAAGCCTGTGGCGCCGCTTGCCAATTCATCAAGCCTGATTACCCGCGCCTGGAAGCCGCCGTGCATGGCCGCGCCCGCGACCCGTCGCGACCCGATGAACTGCATTTCGGCCCCTTCCGGCAAATGCTGCGCGCATCACTGAAGCCGCCCCAGCCCGGCGCGCAATGGACCGGCATCACCACGCGCCTTGCGGAAAAACTGCTGGAAGCCGGCGCGGTTACCGCCGTGCTGACCATGGCGCCCGACCCTGACGACAAATGGAAGCCCGTCCCCGTCCTGGTGACCAAGCCCGCAGCCATGGCCGCGTGTCGTGGCATGCGCATGGGCTATGCCCCGCTGCTGGCGCTGCTGGAACCAGCGGCTGCCGCCGGGCATAAGCGCATCGCGGTGATCGGCATTCCCTGTCAGGTCTATGCGCTGCGCGCGCTGGAAGCGACGCTTGATCTGGAAGCGCTTTACGTCATCGGCACGCCCTGTTCCGACAATACAACAACGGAAAAATTCCATCGCTTTCTGGAATTGCTCTCGGACAAGCCAGAGACCATCACCTATCTGGAATTCCGCGCCGATTACCATGTGGAATTGCGCTTCGCCGATGGCGCCACGCGCGAAATTCCCTTTCTGCAATTGCCGATCAGCCAATTGCCATCGGATTTCTTCCCGCTGACGTGCCGAAGCTGCGTGGATTACACCAATGTGCTGGCCGATATCACCGTGGGTTATATGGGCGGGCAGGGGGAGCAATGGCTGCTGGTCCGCAATGCGCGGGGCGAGGAATTGCTGCGCCTGCTTGGCGATGAAATCATCACCAGCGCGCCTGGAACCGCCGGCAAACGTGCCAGCGCTGTGAAGGGATTTCTGGAAAACACCCGGCGCGCCGCCGGTGGCTTACCTCTGCGCCGCATGCCCAACTGGCTGAGGCCCATCATCGGCTGGCTCATGCCGCGCATCGGCCCGCGCGGCTTGGAATTTGCCCGCGCGCGCGTCGAGATGAAGGCCGTGGAAAGCGTG
>JADCGG010000218.1 GCA_020249125.1 Roseomonas sp.
CGGCAAAGGGGTGGGGCGGGCGCGGTTTCAGGGGTTGACCGCACCCGCCCCCTTCGGTCGGGGCGAGCCTATTGGTGCTCAAGCACCGCCGGAATCTCTGTCAGCCGCCAACCATGCGGCGGAAACCATCCGTCACGCGCTTGACGAATTCCGGTTCACGCGTGCGCCAATAGCGCGGGTCGCGCATCATTTCTCGCAGCGCGGTTTCATCCGCCTCTGTTGCGGCATCTGCCTTGCGCGTGACGGCGGGTTCGCCCTTTTCCATCATGCGATACAGCGCCATGACGCCTTCTGAGGTGGTGGAAAGCGCTTCAAACACCGCATCAGGCAGATTGGCGCGGCCCCAGGCAGAGATTTGCTGCGCAATGCGGCGGAAGCGTTCTTCACCGCCGAAATGCTCGCGCAGCTTTTCCACCTGGCGGTCGGCTTCGAATTGCGCGGCGGCTTCGGCAATCATCGGCAAAAGCCGTTCCGCCGCCAGATCATAAACAAGCTGTGCCTGGGCCGGCGTGAAGCCCGCTTCATGCAGGCGCTTGTTCACATCCTCATCCGCGCAGCAAAGATCATGCTTCGCCGTGATCTGGTATTCTTCAGGGCTATCCGGAATGCCAAGGCTGCGGCGAAAGCGCTGCACTTCTTCTGCCGGCGCATCGGCGCCAGGTGGGGCGATGCGCTGCGACAGGCGGCGTTCCAATTCGCGGTAGGATTTCAGCAGCGCATCCACGCGCAGTTGACCAGCTTCCTGGTCCCAGAATTTCTCGGGCACATCTTCGGGACGCAATGATGGGTTGGGCTGTTCGCCAAGCGCATTGGCCAGCAGATCCTCGGGCATGGGTCTTACTCCTGATGGGGGGATGAGAGCATTTCGGCGGGCGTGCCGAGGGTGCGGGAAAGCCAACGTGTCGTGGCGGGGATATTGATTTCAGCGACCGCCTGCGGGCCAAGACCGCGCAGCGCTTCCAAAAACAGCAATGCATTCGCTGCATCCGCGCGGCCCTGCACCTGTGCGAGCGGGCTGCGATAGCGCAGCACCGCTTCACGGCCATCCAGCAGCAGTGGTGCAATGTCGCCACGCCGACGCAGGATGGATAGGCAACGTGCGATCAGCGGTGTCAGCAATTCCGCTTGCAGCCGCCCGTAAGTGGCACCCAGAAGGCGTGATGTTTCGGCGGCGCGTTCCAGCACTTCAGTGGCCGTCATGCGCTGGTCGCGCTGCGGGCCAAGGCGGTCCGCGAGCAAGGCAGTACGGATGCGCGCGCGCAAATCATTCAGTACCAACTGGGAAACATCAAAGCTGCCCGGTGCGGCAAGCGGCGTCAGACCGGAAGACCCCGGCGCTTTCGGGATGATGGCGCCGGGCACAAGCCGCACTGTGGCGGGATTCAGCACGCCATCATCTTCCGCCTGCCAAATCCCCGTCACGGCGATGGAAGCATTGGCCAGCACAAGTTCCACCACCTTATTCGCGGTGCGAATGTCGGGCAGCGCCTTCGCCACCGGCCCGCGGCCATAGCTTTCGCCTGGCGCCTTCAGCCATCGAAACGCTATGAAGGGATTTTCCGCGAAGCTGCCCTCGGCCAGCATGGTCGGCGCATCGCCATCGGCGCTGATGGCAGCGAAGCGATAGCCGGCGCGGTCCGGCCAAATGGCTTCAATGATGCGATGCGGTGTTGCATCCGCCGTATCGCCCTTGCGGCGCGGCGGCAGGCAGCCGGGAAAGCGCGCCATCAGCGCCGCTTGAGGCATGCTGAGCGCGCGAAATACCGTATCCATCCTGCCGGATGGCCCTTCTTCCAGCACCGCATCCTGCATTGGAATGGCAGTGAAACGAAGTGCCGAGGCTTCGCCCGGTGCGGCTTCTTCCACCAGCATCAGGCCGGTGCCGGTGATGACCAGGTCAAGAAAGGCCTGGTGCATTTCAAGCGCGAAGTTGGAGCGATCGAAATGGGTTTGCAGCACCTCGGCCGCTTCTTCCAGGACAGCGACGGCTTGGTGTTCATCGCTATCCTGCGCGGGGCGGCCGGGGGCAAGGCCGAACCAGCGCGACCAGGGTGGTGTCAGTTCCGCGAGCAAGGAGGCGGAAAGTTGTTCCGCGGCATCGGCGGCGGTTGCGTCAAACAATGTGGCGCTGCTGCCGATTGGGGGCAGCACGTGGTTGTGGCAATCGCGCCAAATGCCTTCATGTCGTTGCCGTGCGGCGAGTGCGGCTTCGTAGCGAGCAATGATTTCATGCGGGGTCATCGGCTTCATTCCCCCAGCAAGGAACGGCGGGTGGTGAGGAAATCCGGCATGCTGCCGAGCAGGCCGCGGGCGGAGGTCGCGATGGTGCCCTGCAATCCGCGCGAGGCGCGTTCGCGATTTTCAAGGCGCGCTTCTGATGCCTCGGCTTCCGGCGATGGGGCAGGCGCCACGGGCTGAATGGTGATTTTCGGCTTTGGCGCTTGGAACAGGCCACCCATACGCGCTTCTCCGTAAAAGGGTTGCCGCCCCGCCAAAAAGCCATGAGCCCGGCGCCTTCTGGTGGAAGAGGCCGGGCCCATTGAAGTTTCGGGAGGAGCGAGAGAGGAAGACCTTCAGGCGCACTTCGCCCGTTGGCGTGAGTTTGATAGCCTAAACCCAAACCCACGTCAAGACATTTTTCCTAAAAAAATTTCAGGGCGATTTTGCAACCTACGATAGAGGCCAAAAGGGGTCAGCGCGAAGGGGGCGTTGGCGCCCAGAAGCGCGCGGCACAGCGCCACGCAGCTCAGCCCAAAGATCGGCGGCAATAGGCGCGGCGCGGCGGGGCCGGCGGTGAAGGGGCCGCGCAGGTGGAAGCCCGCGCGGCGGTAAAAGCCCGGCAGATCAAAGCCGGGATCAAGCGGCAGATGCGCGACAATCAGCCGACCCGAAAGCGGGTCCAGCACGGTCCAGCCTTGCGCATCATGCAGCGCGGCGAAGCAATGGCGAAAGCCGCGCTTCAGGGGATAAAGCCAGGGCTGATCCGCGCGGCCACCGAAGAAAAGCCAGATGGCTTGTGGAAAATATTCAGTATATGTGTGGGAAATTCGTGGCTTTATGCGACGATACCCTTGACGCGCAGCGGCCATTCCAGCCGATCCAGCGCTTCACGCCAAAGCCGCCAATCATGTTTTTCGGAAGGATAGCGCGGATCAGGTGCAGCGCCCCTTTCGCCCCAGATGCGAAGAATGCGCGCATGTGTCAGGTCAATGCGGCGGTGGCGGTAAAGGCGATCAAGGCACTTCACCAC
>JADCGG010000219.1 GCA_020249125.1 Roseomonas sp.
AACCGGATCACACCCCATGCCGCTTTCCGACCCCGCCGAACGTAACCTTCTCCATCTGCGCGACATCCAATTGCGCGGCTATCAGCGCCAGGATGGCTTATTCGATATCGAAGCCCATTTGGTGGATACCAAAAGCTACGGCTTCAACAATGAAGGCCGCGGCTGGATTGAACCGGGCGAGGCTTTGCATGGCATGTGGATCCGCATGACCATCAATGAGGATTTTGAGGTGCTGTCCTGCGAAGCGTCATCGGATTTCACGCCCTATGATGTCTGCCCGGCAGCGGCACCCAATTTCGCGCGGCTCGCGGGCCTCAAGATCGGGCCGGGTTTTGTGCGCGTGGTGAATGAACGGGTTGGCGGCATTCATGGCTGCACGCATTTGCGCGAAGTGATTGGCCAGATGGGCACGGTCGCTTTCCAAACGCTCTATCCCGTGCGCCGCCAGCGGGAACGCGAGCAGGCCGCAGCGCGGCGCGCCGCCGGTGAGGTGGTGGATGAAAAAAAGGTCAGGCCAGCCCTTATCGGCACCTGCATCGCCTATGCGCCGGATAGCCCGGTCGTGAAGCAGCGCTGGCCCTGGTATGAACCGGAAAAGACCGAATAGGTCCAGCGCAACCTGCCACGGTTGACCGCCCCGCGTCATCGCGCCAGCCTGCCCCATCCAATCCATGAAGGAGCATAAGATGTCCGACGATCAGGCGCTGTTTGACAAGGGGTTGCCCATCCGCCGTGCGGTGCTGGGCCCGGAATATGTCGATTCGTCCATGGCGAAGGCCGATGAATTCATGATGTCCTTCCAGCGCGCCACCACCGCCTGGGCCTGGGGCTGGGCCTGGGGTGATCCCACGCTGGATCGCAAGACACGTTCGCTGCTGAACCTTGCGATGCTGACCGCGCTCGGCAAAATCCCGGAAGTGAAGCTGCATGTGAAGGGCGCGCTGAATAACGGCATCACGGTGGATGAGATCAAGGCAACGCTGCTGCACGCCACCGCCTATTGCGGCATTCCTGCCGGGCTTGATGCCTTCAAGGCCGCGCATGAGGTGCTGATCGCCGAAGGCGCCATTCCGGGGAAGAAGTGATGTCCGCAGCACTGAAGCGCATCGCCTTCGCCGGCATCGGCAATATGGGTTGGCCCATGGCGGCCAATCTGGTGAAGGCCGGCTTTGACGTGACGGTATGCGATGTGGTGCCTGGCCGCGCCGCGTCCTTCGCCACGGAAACCGGGGCGAAAGCCGCTGCAACGCCTGCCGAAGCCGCTGCGGGTGCTGATGGCGTGGTGATGATTGTGCCGACCAGCAAGCAGGTGGGTGAGGCGGTGGACGCCATGCTGCCATCACTCAAGCCCGGCATGCTGGTCATGGATATGACATCCGGCCAGCCAGGCCGCACGCGGGAGATCGCGGCGATGCTGGAAGGCCGTGGTGTCGCGATGATTGATTGCCCGGTCTCCGGCGGCGTGCCGCGCGCCAAGACCGGCCAGCTTGCCATCATGGTGGGCGGGCCGGCAGCCGAGATTGATCGCGCCGAACCCGTACTGAAGGCGATGGGGACATCCATCTATCGCTGCGGCGATATCGGCGCCGGGCAGGCGATGAAGGCGCTGAATAATCTGGTCTCCGCCGGTGGTTACCTTATCGGCATTGAAGCCTTGTTGATCGGCCAGCGCTTCGGCCTTGACCCGACGACGATGGTGGATGTGCTGAACGCATCTTCCGGCATGAACAATTCCACGCAGAAGAAGTTCAAGGAATATGTGCTGTCGCGCCGCTTTGATGCGGGGTTTGGGCTTGATCTGATGGTGAAGGATCTTTCCATTGCCCTGGAAGTGGGGCGGGAGACGACAACGCCTGCGCCATTCTCGGCCTTGTGTCGGGAAATGTGGCTGGCGGCGTCAACATCGCTTGGGCCGGGCGTGGATCACACAGCGCTTGCGAAAATGCTGGAACAAATGACCGGCACGGTGCTTGGGGGGAACAAGGAATCATGAATTGGGAAGTCTATGCCATCCGTTACGGGCGGCATGAACGCACGGCGCAGACGAATTTCCTACTGCCCGTGCCTGACGCGCATGAAGCCATGCCGCTTGATTACTTCATCTGGTTGCTGCGCGCGCCGGATGGGCAGGAAATTGTGGTGGATACCGGCTTTGATGAGGAAACCGCCGCTGGCCGGGGCCGCACCATCGCGCGCAATGTGCAGGATAGCCTGAAGGCCATGGGCACGGATGCCGCCAAGGTTTCCAATGTGATCATTACGCATTTGCATTATGATCACGCGGGTTCGCTTGGCATGTTCCCCGGCGCGAAATTTCATTTGCAGGAACGGGAGATGCATTTCGCGACAGGCCGGCACATGTGCGTGCATGCCATTCGCCTGCCTTTCGAAGCCGCGCATGTGGTGGCTATGGTGAAGGCGCTTTATGCGGATCGCGTCGTGTTCCATGATGGCGATGGCGAAGTGGCGCCGGGTGTTTCCGTCCATCGCGTGGGCGGGCATTCGGATGGCTTGCAAGTGGTGCGCGTGCAAACCGCGCGCGGGCCGGTGGTGCTGGCCTCAGACGCCATGCATTTCTATGCCAATGCGCTTAGCGGCAATCCCTTTCCGATCATTTTTGATCTCGGCGCTATGGCAGCCGGCTGGCGTGCGGCGAAGAAGCTTGCGGGTGGCGATGATAGCCGCGTCATTCCGGGGCATGACCCGGATGTGCGGCGCCGCTTTCCGGAAGTGCCGGGGCAGGGGGGCGAGGTTGTCGCGCTCCATCTGCCGCCGAAGGATTGAAGCCGAGTATTTTTAAGCCAAGTGGAATCACTTGGCGGCTCGGAAAATGCGATCAAATATGAATTTTGAGCATGTCTCGTGAGCGAAGGCGAATGAGACATGCTCTAAAAAGAAGCCTGAAATTCCTTCAGGCGCCCGTGCTGATTATTGTTCCATCTTCACGCCGGTGCGTTCCACCACGCCCTTGAACTTCGCAAGCTCTGCCTGAAAAAACGCACGCGCATCGGCGGGCGTATTGGGTCGCGTCCAGGGCGAAATGCCGGCAATCAGAAAACGCTCACGCAATTGCGGATCAGCCAGCGCTGCGTTGATCGCGCGGTTCAGCGCTGTCACGGTGCCTTCCGGCATGCGGGGCGGCCCCACCACGGCGAACCAATTGCCAATGTCAAAGCCCGGCATGCCGGATTCCGCCAGTGTCGGGATATCCGGGAAGGCGGGGAACCGTTCCAGCCCTGTAATGGCAATGCCACGCACGCGATTGTCACGCACCTGCGCGGCGGCGGAAGCCAGCACCGCAACCCCCCAAGCGGTTTCACCGCGCGCGATGGATTCCACCATCAACCCACCGGAACGATACGGCACATGCGAGAATTTCCCGCCGAGCAGCAAGGAAACCGCCACGGCTTCCGCGGCGAAATGCGGCATGGAGCCCACACCGGACGACGCATAGGGCAGATCATCCTGCGGCCCGGCGCGCAGTTTTGCCACCGCCTCGGCCGCGTTGGCCGCAGGGAAGTTTGGCGCCGATACCAGGATCAAAGGACCATTCGCCGCAATCGCGATATGGCTGAAATCCGCAATCGGGTCATAGCGCGTGCCACCCTGCATGGCAGCCGGGATAAGCGCATGGGATGAGGCTTCGTTCAACATCAGCACCGTCCCATCGGCGGGCTGCCGACGCAGCCATTCGGCAGCCACCGTGCCAGAGGCGCCTGGGCGGTTTTCCACCACCACGCGCGCATTGCCGCCCATATGCGCCTGCATACGCTCCGCCAGCAGTCGCGCGGTGATATCGGTGGAACCGCCCGGCGCAAAGCCGCTCACCAGCGTGATGGGGCGATCAGGCAGGCCTTGGGCGATGGCCGGTGCTGCCAAAACAAGGCCCAGGGCGGCCCCAAGGAAAATTCGTCTCATCATCTGCGTTTCACTCCCAAGATTTGTTTTGCCGTCATCACCAAGCATAAAGGCTACCGCCCCCGCAAGCCAAAGCTTCACGCAAGCCCAGCGCGCGCCTTTACCGGTATCTTCAGATAGCGCACGCCATTGCTCTCGGCCTCCGGAAAACGCCCGGCGCGGATATTCACCTGGATCGAAGGCAGCAATAGCGTGGGTGCGGCCAGCTTCGCATCGCGCGCCTGGCGGAAGGCTGCAAATTCATCCTCCGTCACGCCATCCTTCACATGCGGGTTATGTGCGCGCTGCTCGGCGACCGTGCTTTGCCAGGCGTAATCATCGCGTCCCGGTGCCTTGTAGTCATGGCACATCCAAAGCCGCGTTGCGGGCGGCAGGGCCAGCAGGCGCTTGATGGAACGGAACAGCGCCCGCGCATCGCCGCCCGGAAAATCCGCCCGCGCTGTGCCGTAATCATGCATGAAAAGCGTATCGCCCACGAAAACATCATCGCCAATCCGGTAGCAGACACAGGCGGGTGTATGGCCTGGCGTATAAATCACCTCAATTTCCAAGGTGCCAAGCTTCAGGCGTTCCCCATCGCGCAACAAAAGATCGAAATCGCCGCCTTCGGGCTTCACATCATCGGCGGCGAAAACCGGGCGGAAGATGCGCTGCACATCCTTGATGTGTTCGCCGATGGCGATCTGCCCGCCGCAGCGCTGCTTGATATAGGGCGCCGCGGTCAGATGATCCGCATGGGCATGGGTTTCCAGGATCAGCGCAATCGCAACGCCTTCCTGCCGCGCCGCTTCAATCAGCCGGTCCGCCGAACGCGTATCGGCTTCCCCGCTGCGGTGGTCCCAATCCAGCACGGGATCAATCACCGCGCCCTGGCGCGTGGCGGGGTCGAAGACCAGGTAGCTGACCGTATTGGTCGCCTCATCAAAAAATGGGCGAATGCTGGCAGAGGACATGGGCTGACCTTCCTGAAGCAGCCGCTGATATAAGGCGCCAACCGGTTTTCAGAAAGATGCTCTACCGGCAGCTCAAGATGCGCACATCATAAACCGGATGTTCCAGCATATTCACGCCCGGCGCATCAGCGAACATCCAGCCACGAAACACCGGCGGGCTGCCCTGCGGCGCACGGCTATCGGTCATTTCAAACCAGGCGGCGGAATCGGGCACCTCGGTCGGCGGGCGCGCATGGCAGGCGCCGATGCGGATGGTGAGCGTGCCGAAACTCAGGCTTTCCCCGACACGGCCTTCCAGCACGGTCACGCGTGCCGTCACCTTGTCCAAAGCCTGAATGCGCGCCTGTTGCCGTGGCACCCATTCCTGCGCCTCAGCCAATCCTGGCAGGCACAATAGCGCCAAACCCAAAATCCGTTTCATGCGCCGCGCTTTGGGCTTGGCAGTGATGCGATCATCTCCTGCAAAATCCCGCGCATCGCCGCCTCATCCACGCCCATCAGCACGGCGTCTTCAAACACATCGCGCAGCACCGTCGCGGCTTCGCTGTGGTTTTCCGCGAGCATCTTGAGTTTTTCGTTGCAGGATACAGGCTTGCCATCCGCCCCAGGCCAGGCGGCAGGCGGCTTGGGCAGCGGCTTCATCGCGGCGTGGCCGGCGCGTTTTCCTGATTGCCGCGCTGATTGCTCTCACCTGCCGAGAAGATGAAACGCCCCAAAAGGCTTTCCAGATTGATGGCGCTTTGCGTGATGGTGATTTCACTGCCTTCGCGCAGAATGCGCGTATCGCCACCCGGCACCAGGGCCACATATTTGCCGCCGAGCAACCCTTCGCTCGAAATCTCGGCCGAGGTGTCATGCGGCAGCTTGAGCCCCGCATCTACGCGCAGCGTCAGCACGGCAAGGAAGCTTTCCGGGTCAATGCGTTGCGCGACAACCTGCCCGACCTTCACGCCGGCAATGCGCACATCGGCGCCTTGGCCAAGCCCATCAATGCGGTCGAATTTCGCGGTCAGGTTCATGCCTGCACCGGAAAAGCTGCGCCCCGTGCTGGTCACGGCATAGCCAAGGAAGCCGGCGGCGACCGCCAGCACCACGATACCGGTCAGGATTTCAGCGATTGAGCGCTTTTGCATTTTGAAAGAACTTCTAACGCCCTGGCGTCCAGGCTTCGTAATCGCCACCACGGCTCGCTGCCGGGTTCACCGGGCGCCAGGCTTCCGACGTACCGGTCATGTTCGGGCGGTGTTCCTTCTGCCAAGGGCGGCGCGGCGCATCCTCCGGCAGGGGGTTTTCCGTGGTGAAATGCAGCCAGCCCCACCATTCCGCCGGCACGGCGGAAGCCTGGGCTTCCTTCGCAAACAGCACGCGGCGCATGGGCCGGCCATAGGAATCGCGCCGGCTGCGGGCTTCCCAATAGGTATTGCCGTAGCGATCCTTGCCAACCTGCCGGCTGGTGAGGCGGATGAACAGGGTACTGAGCAACTGCATGGTGGCTTCCCGGAGCAAGCGAAACTTCTGCTATCATCGCACAGCCGCGCGGGTCACGCAAAAGCTGAGCGGCGCGCAAGCTATCCACAGGATATTGTGGGTCCTCCCCCGAAAAACCACTAAATAAGGCTTCCCAGGCTTTCGAGTCGCGCCTAGCATATCCTCATGGCTGGAATAGTTGGAACCATCTGGGCTGGGGTTGCGCTGCGGCGCTTGAAGGTGGGGGCGGATCCCGATGCGCTGCCGCGCGCTGTCGCCATCCCCGCGCCCTGGGAAGATGAAGCTGGGGAGGCGCTGGCCGCGCTCGCCCCCGGGGGCGGCCCGGCCACGCTACCAAGCGTGGCAGAGGCCTGGATTCAACGCCTTATGCTGCGCGGTCGGCGCCTTGGCTTGCTGGATGGCGCCGATGCCGCAGAAAGCCTGGCCGCCGGCCTGCGCGCCCTGATCCTGGCCCGGCGCGGCGCGCCGGGGGCCGAGATCTGGCGCGATACGCGGGGTGAGGGGCGCTTCGTGCTCAACCTGCCGGCCTTCCTGGATGGGGCGGGGGGGTTTGATGCGCCGGCCTATCGCGCGGCCTGTGCGCTTGCGGTGCAGACGCTGGATATCTGGGGCCATGGCAAGGCAGAGAGCCTGCGCCTTGGTTTTGCCGATCTGGCTGGGCTGCTGGCTGGTTTCGGCCTTGGCTATGATAGCAACGAAGCGCGCGATGTCGCCGCTGCCATTGCCGGCCTGACACGCGGCGCGGCTGAGGCGGAATCCGGCCGGCTTGCGACGCGTTTTGGCGCGCGTCATGCGGTCGCGCTGATCTGCCCGACGCCGCCCGAAGAAACCGCCATACCCGGCTTGGCCAAGGCAGCGCGTGCGGCCTTGGCGGCGGCAGCGGCTTCCCCAGGGTTGCGGCATCGTGGCTGCATTGCCCTGGCACCGGCCGATGCGGTGGAAGCCTTGCTCGGCGCGGAAAGCGCCGGCCTTGCGCCCGCGCCGACGGCAAGCCGCCCGGCACGCGGCGAGGATGGGCGCATGACGCAGGTGCCAACCCGGGCGGCTGAGCGCGCTGGTAGTGATGCCGCCTGGTTGCTGGCGCCAGTCACGCCCCAGGCCCGGCGCGCCATGGAAGCGGCGGTGCTGCCCTTTCTGGATGCGCCGCCACCCGCCATGCCGGCGCCGGCCGATCTGCCGGAAGCGCGCCGCGCCGCGCCAAGGCCCATCCATGCGCCGATCAGCCGTTGCTGGCGTGTTGCCATTGCCGGCAGCCGTGTTGCCCTGCGCGCGCTTGAAGATGATCGCGGCCATTTGCGGGAGATTTCCTTCTCCCTCCCGCGCGAAGCGGCGATGACGCGCGCCTTGATGGAAGGGCTGGCGCAGGCCGTATCGCTTGGCTTGGCGC
>JADCGG010000022.1 GCA_020249125.1 Roseomonas sp.
GATGTTTTTTGAATGTCTTGGCGAACGCACTGTCGCACTCGCGCAATTGGAACGTCGCCGAGATCCCGAAGCCGGTTATGAACCCATGCTGGAACGCCTGCTGGAACCCATTCTGGCGGATGCGGCGCGGGCGGGTATTCCCATCCTCGGCAATTTCGGCGCGGCCAATCCACTCGCCGCCGCGCGCGCCATTGCGCGGCTGGCAAAGCGCCTGGGCTTGCCGGAACTCCGCATCGGGCTTGTCACCGGCGATGATGTTTCCGCCAGCATCAATCTGGACAGCATGGCGGTGCATGAGGCCGATACCGGGCTTGATATGTCATCCTGGAAGCTGGTTTCCGCCAATGCCTATATCGGCGCCGCGCCCTTGGCCGAGGCGCTTGCCGCCGGCGCGCAAATCGTGGTGGCGGGGCGCACTTCGGACCCGGCGCTGGCCATAGCACCGCTCATGCATCATTTCGGTTGGGCCGAGGATAATTGGCAGGCGCTCGCGGTTGGTGCGGCGACGGGGCATTTGTTGGAATGCGGCAGCCAGGTGACGGGCGGCGTGTTTTGGGACCCGGGCTTCAAGGATATTCCAGACCCAGCCAATATCGGTTTCCCCATCGCTGAAGTTGGCCGAGATCTTTCACTGCTGATCACCAAACCGGAAGACACCGGCGGCCTTGTGGATATGCGCACGGTGAAGGAACAGCTTTTGTATGAAGTGCATGACCCCGCCTGCTACATCACGCCGGATGTCACGCTGGATATTACGGGTGCGCATCTTTCAACCCAGGGCAAGGATCGTGTGGCAATCCATGGGCTGCGCGGCGCAAGGCGGCCGGATTTGCTGAAAGTCACCGCCTGTTATGAAGGTTCCTGGTTGGGTGAGGGTGAAATCAGCGTCGCCGGCCCCAATGCTCTTGCACGAGCAAAAGCCACCGCCGATGTGCTGCTGGAACGCGTGAAGCGCCGCGGCCTTGCGCGTCGCGCGCGCGCTGATCTTATTGGTGTTGCTTCCGTGCATGATTCGGATGATGGCGCGCTGTGGCGCGGTTTTGAAGGGCCAGCGCCGCAGGACATTCGCATACGGCTCGCGGTGGAAGCCACCACGCGCGATGATGCGGATCAGGCATCGCGGGAAGCCCTCGCGCTACTGTGCTGTGGCACGGCGGGCACTTCCGGCGCGCACTGGCGCGTCACGCCACGTATCCTCACGCGCAGCTTCCTGGTGCCGCGCGATCAGGTGCCAACCGAAACGCGCGTGCTGCCGGCGCGGGAGTGGAATTGATGAAGGATACCACCACCATCCCCCTGCATGACATCGCCCATAGCCGCGCTGGTGATAAGGGCAACCGCGTGAACCTCTCCCTCATGCCGTACGATCCCACGCATTACGCCTTACTCGCCGAACAGGTCACGGCGGAAAAAGTGCTGGCGCTATTCAGCCATCGCGGTGCCACCGGGTGCAAGCGTTACGATCTGCCGCTGCTGCACGCCTTCAATTTCGTGATCGATGATGTGCTGGAAGGCGGCGTGAATGGCAGCCTCAATCTGGATGGCCATGGCAAGAGCCATTCTTTCCGGCTGCTCGCCATGACCGTTGAAATACCAAAGGAAAAACTCAGCCGCCCTTGACGCCTTCGGTATTCACATACAGCGCATAAAGGGATTGCGCCGCTGCCATGAACAACCGGTTGCGGTAGCGCCCACCGAAGCAGAGATTGGCGCAGCGTTCGGGCAAATGAATATGCCCAATCGGTGCGCCCGCGTTGTTATACACACGCACGCCATCAAATTCGGCGGTCATGCCCCAGCCGCACCATAAATTGCCATCCACATCCACGCGGAACCCATCCGGCGTTTCGCCCGGCTGGCACGCCACAAACACGCGACGCTTGCGAAGTGTTTTGCCATTCGCACCAACATCAAAAGCCAGGATATTGCGCGGGTCAGCGCGGCTTTCGATGACGTATAAAATCTTCTCATCCGGGCTGAAGGCCAAGCCATTCGGATGGTTCACCTCATCGGTCACCAGCGAGATCTCCCCGCTTTGGCCATCAATGCGATAGACATTGGTATGCGGCAATTCGGGTGTGGCGCGTTCGCCCTCATAATTCGCCATCAGGCCAAAGGGTGGGTCGGTGAACCAGATGGACCCATCGGATTTCACCACAACATCATTCGGGCTGTTCAGCCGCTTGCCCTTGTAGCTATCAGCCAAAACGGTGATCGCGCCATCATATTCAAAACGCACCACGCGACGGCCGAAATGCTCACACGCAATCACGCGGCCCTGGCGATCCCGCGTATGGCCATTGGCGTTGTTGGATGGCTTCCGCCAGGCGCTGACCGCGCCGGTTTCCTCATCCCATTTCAGCACGCGGTTATTTGGAATGTCGGACCATAACAGGCAGCGCGCATCGCCAAGCCAGACCGGGCCTTCGCCCCAGCGCGTGCCGTGATAAAGCCTCTCCACGGCGGAAAGCGGCAGATGATATTTCTTGAAGGAAGGGTCCATCGCGACGATGGAAGGGTCTGGGTAGCGCAGGCTTTGCTGCCACCTTGGGTCCTGATTCATGACGTTTCTCCCTGGGCCATTGGCGCCAGCATGCGCCAAACGCCGGGAAAGGCCAATCAGGCGCGCAGCAGCACGCGCCGGCGCAGCCGCACCGCGCCCGCCGGCATGGCAGCGAAAATGTCTTTCTCGGCTTCCGTCAGGCAAAGCCCCGCCCAACCTGCGGGGCAAAGCTTCCGGCCCGCTTTCTCCCAGGCCGAACCAGCGCGCATCAAAGGCGTGAAGGGCGGCACGTAAAGCGCGGCATCGCGCCGTTCCACGCGAAACGTCTGCGCCTGCAAAAGCCTGGTGATCTGCGAAGGAGAATAAGGCCGCCCATGGCCGAAGGGCGTGTGGTCAAACTGCGCCCAAATGCCGCGCCGATTGGGCGTCACCACCAGCAAGCGCCCGTCATCGCGCAGCACGCGCCAACATTCACGCAGCAAGCGCCCGGCGTTCTCTGCCGCTTCCAGCCCATGCACCAGCAAAATCCGATCAAAACTCAAATCCGTGAAGGGCAGCGCATCTTCTTCGGCCAGCACCGATGCGGAAGCCCCGCCATGGGCAAAGCGCGCTGGGCCAAGCTGCGCGGGCGCCAACGCAATGCAACGCGCGGCCTCATCCCGCCACAAGGGCAAATAAGGCTCCGCATGGCCAATCCCCAGCACGGAAAGCCCCGCAAGGCGCGGCCAAAGCGCGCCGAGCCGCCGGCGTAGCAGGCGCGCGGTCAGCCCGCCCGCCGGCGCGGCGTAGAATTCGGCCAGGCCATGGATTTCCTCTCCCATACGGGTAGATATAGGTGCTTCCGGGGCCGCATGGGATGGCCCCCTGACAAGGTACCCCCATGGCACTCACCGCGACCCCGATTCCCTGCCTTTCCGACAATTACGCCTGGCTGCTCCGCGCCGCCGATGGCAGGCTCGCGGTCTGCGACCCAGCGGAAGACGCCCCCGTCGCCGCAGCGGTGGAAGCGGCGGGCGGCAAGCTCGACCTTATTTTACTGACCCACCACCATGGGGATCACGTGGCGGGCGTCCCGGGGCTGGTGGCCCGCTATGGCGCAAAGGTGGTGGGCGCTGCTGCCGATAAGCACCGCCTGCCGCCGCTGAACCAAGCGGTCTCACCCGGCGATAGCGTGGATGTGCTCGGCAGCAAGGCCATAGTGCTGGCGAGTGATGGCCACACCCGCGGCCATATCGCCTACCACATCGCCGATTCGCATATTCTGCTTTGCGGTGACACGCTGTTCTCGCTCGGTTGCGGGCGCTTGTTGGAAGGCACGGCGGATCAGATGTTCGCCTCCCTCGCAGCGCTTGCCGCTTTGCCGGGGGAAACGCTGGTGTGTTGCGGCCATGAATATACCGAAAGCAATGCGCGCTTCGCGATCACGGTTGAACCGGATAATGCCGCGCTGAAGGCCCGCATCGCGGAAGCCCATGCGCAGCGCGCCGCCGGCAAGCCGACGCTGCCCAGCACTATCGCTTCTGAACGCGCCGCCAATCCCTTCATGCGCGCGCCTGATATTGCCACCCTGGCCCGTATTCGCGCCGGCAAGGACTCATTCCGTTAATCTCAAGCGAGGAAACCCAAGATGAAACTGCATTACTCCCCAGCCAGCCCCTATGTCCGCAAGGTGATGGTCTGCGCCATTGCCCGTGGCATTGCCGGGCTTTTGGAAAAAGTCTCCACCAACCCACATCAATCGCCGGCTGATCTGCTGGCGGATAATCCGCTGTCCAAAGTGCCGGCCTTGGTCACGAAGGATGGCATCGCAATTTATGACAGCCCGGTGATTTGCGAATATCTGGACACGATCGGTTCCGCTGCGCCGCTATTCCCGCCGACGGGCAGTGCGCCGCGCCTGAAGGCCATGATCCGCCAGGCCGCCGCCGATGGCATTCTGGATGCCGCCGTGGGCCGGCGCTTGCAGATGAACAATCCGCAGGATGATGGCCGCAAGGCTTTCGATGCGCGCCAGAAGGCCGCCGTGGACCGTGCGCTCGCGGTGCTGGAAAAAGACCCGCCGCGTGGGCTTGGCGATATCGGTGCCATCAGCATCGCCTGCGCGCTCGGCTATCTGGATTTCCGCTTCCCGCATGAACCCTGGCGCGATGCCTGCCCGAAGCTCGCCGCCTGGTTTGCGGAAGTCTCCAAGCTGCCACAACTGGCTGAAACCGTGCCGGTCGGCTGACGCCATGATTGACTTGCGCGACCCCGGTGTGACCGCCGCGCAGGTCATTGCCGCGCTGGATTTGGCGCCCCATCCGGAAGGCGGGCATTACCGCGAAATCTGGCGCGATGCGCCGGAGGGTGGAGGGCGCGGTGCCGGCACGGCGATCTATTTCCTGCTGGCCGCTGATGAATTCAGCCATTGGCACCGCGTGGACGCCGCCGAAGCCTGGCATTGGTATGCCGGCGGGCCGCTGGCGCTGAGCCTCTCCCCCGATGGCCATGATGCTGAGGCGGTCCACCTCGGCCCCGATCTTTCCCGCCATCAGCGCCCCTTCGCGCTGGTGCCGAAGGGCTGGTGGCAAAGCGCCGTTTCGCTGGGCCGCTGGACCCTTGTCGGCTGCACCGTCAGCCCCGCCTTTGATTTTGCCGGTTTTGA
>JADCGG010000220.1 GCA_020249125.1 Roseomonas sp.
CAAAAGCCAGCGGAAATCGGGGGCGAAGGGCAGCATCACCCAGGTGGGCTTGCCAAGCGCACCCGCCAAATGCGCAACCGAGGTATCCACCGAAATTACCAGATCGAGGCTCGCGATCAGCGCTGCCGTATCGGCGAAATCGCCAAGCTCCGCGCTCACATCCATAATGCCGGAGGCTTCAAGCGCCGCGCGATCCGCGTCCCGCACTTCTTTTTGTAGCGAAACCCAGACATCGGCTTTCTGGAACAGGGGCAAAAGCTTTGCGAGGGGAACTGAGCGATTGGAATCATTCGCGTGCATTTGGCTGCCGCTCCAGACCAGCCCAATGCGGCGTTGGCCCTTGGGCAGGCGCTGATCCCAACGCGCAGTCTCCTCAGCGGGCGCCTTTAGGTAGCCCTTTTCAAAGGCCGGGATGGTTTCAAGCCTGGTGCCGAAGGCCAAAGGCAGCGACATCAGCGGGCAATGCAAGTCGAATTCGGTTGGCGCTTCATTCTGGCCGATCACGGTGATGGCCGAATGGAACCCCTTGAACAAGCGCAGCAACGGATCTTGCACGGAAAAAGCGACCTTGGCACCCGCAGCTGCGGCGAGCAGCGCATAGCGCGAGAAATGAATGGTATCGCCAAGCCCCTGTTCCCAATAAATGTAAAGACGCTGATCCGTGAGCGGCTGCTTGCCCCACCAGAGTGGTTTTGGATATTTGCGCGCGGCCAATGTCTTGTGGCGGAGATTGCGATGCTCGTAGGCGAGCCATCCATCCTCAAAACGCCCAAGCGCCAGCAAAGCCAGGGCACGGTTCCAATGGGCTTCCCGGTCATCGGGCTGCAGCTTCAAGGCATGATCATAACTGACCATGGCTTCTTCCAGCCGATTCAAATTGCCCAGGGCGAAGCCATAACCCCGGTGAGCGGATGCGTCTTTGGGGGCAAGGGTTCGGGCGGTCTCAGCCGCCAGCAGGGCTTCCTCTGGCCGGCCAAGCATGATCAATGTAGTTGAGTGCCATATATGAACTTCAGCGAGTGTGGGTTTGATCTTTAGAGCCCGGTCAATGGTGCTGAGCCCGTCCATTGGCCGGCCAAGCGCAAGCAGTGCCTGGGTGCGCGCAATCAAGGCCGAGGTATCATTGGGCTTCCCGAGCAGTGCCGCGTCAGCGGCTTCCAAGGCTTCGATAGGACGCTGCAATGCGCACAAGACCAGGGCCTTATTCGCCAAAAACTCGGACGATCCTGGGCGCAGGCTCAGCGCCTTTTCGAAGCCTGCAAGGGCATCCTCAAGCTTGTGTTGGTCCATCAGCGCGCAGGCGCGATCATTATGTGCTTCAGCATTATCGGGCGTCAATGCAATGGCACGATCAAAAGCCGCAACAGAATCCTTGAGCCGCTTCATACGCATCAAGGTGACGCCACGATTCTGATGGGCATTGGCCCTATTCGGATCAAGCGCTATTGCGCGTTCCAGGCTGGCGAGAGCGTCTTCGTGCCGATTGAGGCGCATCAGCGCGCTACCGTGATTACCCTGGGCGGCGGCGTTGCGCGGATTGATTTCCAAGGCCCGGCGGATGAGGGCCTCGCCCTCTTCAAGCTGCCCCATTTGTGCGGCAGCGATACCGGCGAAATGCAGCGCATCAAAATTACGCGGGTCAAGTTTCAAAACTAACCCAAAGGCAGCCCGGGCGGCAGCGAATTCGCTCCGTTGGAGCAGTGCAATCGCCTCGGCAACTTTATTAGAGATGGCTCGGGATGGCTGCTTCATGTAGTGTACCGGGCATGGGATCGGAGGCTTCGTCGGGGTTCGTCAGATGCCCTTTATGGCGCCCTGCCTCAGGAAAGTGGTTAACGGATGTTCAACCGCTGCGTTTTCCGGGGAACGGCCGGTGGGAAAACCAATGAGGCGGCAGAGAATTGTAGCAATTTCAGGCGAAGCGGTTTGAACTGTCTTGCTTGTCTCCCGCCATCTTCCGCGCCAGGGTGGGTCATGATCCCCGATATCCCCCCGCCTGGTCAGGCCGCGACGCTTCGCCCCGGCTTGCGCTGGCTGCGCTTTCCACTGCCCTTCCCGCCCAGCCATGTGAATGTCTGGCTTTTGGAAGACGGGCCGGGTTGGCTCGCGATTGATTGTTCCATCGCCAATGACGCGTCTCGCGATTTGTGGCGCGAAGCATTGGGCGGGGAAGCCTTTGCCGGGCGGCCCTTGCAACGCCTGCTGGTGACACATTTCCACCCGGATCATGCCGGGCTGATGGGCTGGCTTGCTGAAGGCCACGGGCTTGTTCCGCTCATGACCAAGATCGAATGGCTCCAAGCCCGCGCGCTTTGGTTCGATACGGGCGTGGAGATGGTGGAACATCAGGCACGTTTTGCCGAAGCCACTGGTGCGCCCGGTGAATATGCGGATTTCATCCGCGCCCGCGGGCCGCTTTATGTGAAATCCGTCGCACCCTTGCCCAGGGTTTTTGAAGCGATTGCCGAAGGGCAGGAGATTAGGATTGGTGGCCGCCACTGGCGCGTGATGACCGGCCAGGGCCATGCGCCGGATATGGCTTGCCTGTTCAATGCGGAAGATCGCGTATTGATCGCCGCCGATCAGATCCTGCCGCGCATTTCGCCCTATATCGGCCTCCATGCCGGGGAGCCTGCGGCCGATCCGCTCGGCGCCTTTCTGACTTCGCTGGATCGCTTTCGTGTGCTGCCTGAAGATACCCTTGTGCTGCCTTCGCATGGGGAACCCTTCCACGGGCTCCATGCGCGGCTTGATTGGTTGGCGGCGCATCATGCGGAACGGCTTTCGTTGCTGATGGATGCCATGGCCGATAGCAGTGCGCATGATCTGCTGCCGGTGCTGTTTCGCCGCCCGCTGGATATCCGTAATCTCGGCTTTGGGCTTGGCGAGACCCTTGCCCATCTGCGCCGCTTGCAGGTGATGGGTGAGGCGGCTGCGGAACCGGATGCCGCTGGCGTGATGCGCTGGCGCCGCGCGTAAGGAGAATGTGATGACCCCAGACGAGACCATTGCCGCCATTCGCGCCGATGCGCGCTTTGCCGCTGCCTCTGCAAAGCTTGCGGCGGATCACGCGCGCATGGTGGAAGATTGCATCAAGCTCACGCAAATCCCGGCGCCACCTTTTGCGGAAGAAGAACGCGCCGCCGCTTACCTGGCCATGCTGCGCGACCATGGGCTTGAGGAGGTGGAGCAGGATGAGATTGGCAATGTGATGGGGCTGCGGCGCGGCTTCGGCAATGGCGATATTCTGGTGGTGGCCGCGCATCTTGATACCGTCTTTCCCGCCGGCACGGATGTGCGCGTCAGGCGCGAAGGCACCAGGCTTTTCGCGCCGGGCGTGAGTGACGATACCTGGTCGCTCGCGGTCAATCTCGGCTTTCTGCGTGCACTCGATGCGGCGGGCATTCGTACGCGCCACGATCTGCTTTTTGTGGGTGATGTCGGGGAAGAAGGCTTGGGCGATTTGCGCGGCATTCGCCATCTTTTCACCAAGGGGCGGCATCGCGCGCGCATTCGCGGCTTTCTGACGGTGGATAGCCCGCAGGTGGAAGGCATTGTCAGCGGCGGTGTCGGTTCCAAACGCTATCGCGTGATCTTCCAGGGGCCGGGCGGGCATTCCTATGCCGCTTTTGGCTTGGTGAATCCGATGTATGCCATGGCGGAAGCCGCACGCAGCCTTGCCGCCGTGCAGGTGCCCGAAAGCCCGCCGACCACGCATTGCGTGAGTGTGGTCTCGGGTGGGACTTCCATCAATGCCATTGCCAATCGGGTGGTGATTGAAGTTGATTTACGTTCTGCCTCAGCCGCCGAACTCGCCAAGCTTGATCGCGCGTTTCTGGACATTGTGGATTTGGCGGTAGCGACAGAAAATGCCGCGCGTTCCACCGCCAATGGCGCGATCACGGCGGAGATCACGCCAGTGGGTGATCGCCCGGCGGGGGAAACGCCGGCGGGCAGCCCAATCCGCGCCCTGGCGGCGGCGGCGGTTTCAGCCGAAGGGTATCGGCCAAGCTTCGAATGGTCTTCGACGGATGCGAATATCCCCATGTCGCTTGGTATTCCGGCGTTGAAGATTGGGGCGGGTGGCCGGGGTGGCCGGGCGCATTCCTTGGATGAATGGCTGGATGTAGAGCCCGTGGAGGCCTTACGCGGCATGCGATCCAGCCTTGCCACGATCCTCGCCATCGCCGGCATGGAGGGCATTGCCTAAAGTCTTCGCGGGGTCCGGGGTGAGGGGGCAGAGCCCCCCTCTTGTTTTCCGTCTTCACAAGCGCCCCTGGCCGGGCCATCAGTTTCCCATCATGACCGCTGCCGCTCCTCTTCTCCCGCCCGAACGTGCCACCCAGCTTGCCGCCGAATTCGGCCTGAAGCCCGATGAGTATGAGCGTGTGCTCGCCATTCTGGGCCGCGCGCCGCGGCTCGCGGAACTCGGCGTCTTCAGTGTCATGTGGTCGGAGCATTGTTCCTACAAATCCTCGCGCGTGTGGTTGCGCGAATTGCCGACCAAGGCGCCTTGGGTGATCCAGGGGCCGGGCGAGAATGCCGGCGTGATTGATATTGGCGAAGGACTGGCGGCGGTTTTCAAAATGGAAAGCCACAACCACCCGTCCTATATTGAGCCCTATAATGGCGCGGCCACAGGTGTTGGCGGCATTTTGCGCGATGTCTTCACCATGGGCGCGCGGCCCATTGCCAATTTGAACGCGCTGCGTTTTGGCGCGCCGGATGCGCCGCGCATGAAGCGCATCATTGATGGCGTGGTGCGCGGCATTGGCGGCTATGGAAATTGCGTGGGCGTGCCAACCGTGGGCGGAGAGGTGAATTTCCACCCGCGCTACAATGGCAACCCGTTGGTGAATGCCATGACCGTTGGCATTGCCCGCGCTGATCGCATTTTCACCGCCAAGGCCACAGGCATCGGCAATCCGGTGGTTTATGTCGGATCGAAGACCGGACGCGATGGCATCCATGGCGCCACCATGGCGAGTGCGGAATTCAGCGCCGATTCGGAAGAAAAGCGCCCCACCGTGCAAATCGGCGACCCCTTCGCCGAAAAGCTTTTGATCGAAGCCTGCATGGAATTGATGGCAACGGATGCGATTGTCGCCATTCAGGATATGGGCGGCGCCGGTCTTACCAGTTCCAGTGTCGAGATGGCCGGCAAGGGCGGCATGGGCATTGAACTTGAAATGGAAGCCGTGCCGCAGCGCGAAGAGGGCATGTCGGCCTATGAGATGATGCTGTCCG
>JADCGG010000221.1 GCA_020249125.1 Roseomonas sp.
ACTGCCGGGGGTCCTTGAGCGCAGAAAAATGATCGAGGAGCGATACAGAAGACATGGGGGAACCTCAAAGAATCGAGGTCATCCATGAATCACCGCACGATGCTTTTGGGAATCCCTGCCAAGTTCAAGCGATTGCCCTGCCACCCCGCCCCCATCCGCTTGACGCCCCCGCCCCCAGCGCGTAAACCCCGCCGTCTCGCCGCAAGGCGCCGACCCCCTTTGCCCAGGTGGCGGAATTGGTAGACGCGCAGGTTTCAGGTACCTGTGGCCGCAAGGCTGTGAAGGTTCGAGTCCTTTCCTGGGCACCAGTTTTTCTCTTTCCCAAGCGGCGCGATCCATGGGTTCCACAATTTTCTCCCATGCCGGCGTGACCATCCGGCTGCATCGCAATGACCTGCCAGATGGCCTGGACCTGGGCCGGGTGGTGGCGATTGATACGGAAACCATGGGGCTCAACCCGCATCGGGACAGGCTTTGCCTGGTGCAGCTTTCGTCGGGCGATGGCTCAGCGCATCTGGTGCAGATCAGCCCGGCATCGCTTGGCGGGCGCGGGGCGGATGCGCCCAATCTCAAGAAGCTTTTGGCGGACCCCGCCATCACCAAGCTGTTTCACTTCGCGCGCTTTGATGTCGCGGCGCTGTATCACGCGCTTGGCGTGATTACCGCGCCGGTGATCTGCACCAAAATCGCCGCCAAGCTGGTGCGCACCTTTACCGATAGGCATGGGCTCAAGGATTTGTGCCGGGAATTGCTCGGCGTGGATTTGTCCAAGCAGCAGCAGACATCGGATTGGGGCGCGGCGGAACTTTCGCCCGAACAATTGGCCTATGCGGCTTCCGATGTGCTGCATCTGCATGCGCTTTGGGCCAAGCTTGAAGGGCTGCTGAAGCGCGAAGGCCGGTTGGATTTGGCCGAAGCCTGCTTCCGCTTCCTGCCGGCGCGCGGGCGGCTTGATCTGCTCGGCTATGAAGACCCGGATATTTTCCAGCACTAACAAGCTCTGGCATTTTTTTTGCAGGGCCAGGCCCGGAATTTATTGACCCTTGAGGGCTGCCGCCTCATACAAGGTGGCGTGAATGACCTTGCCCAACATCCAGACCTGACCGAAGCCCGCCGTGTGCTGGCGCTAGAAGCGGAGGCGCTGCACGCGCTGGCCGCCTCCTTGGATGATGGTTTTGTGCGCGCGGTGGGCTTGCTCGCGGGGGTGACGGGCCGCGTTGTGGTCTCCGGCATGGGAAAATCGGGCCATGTGGCGCGCAAGATCGCGGCGACCATGGCTTCCACCGGGACGCCGGCGCTGTTTGTGCATCCGGCGGAAGCCTCCCACGGTGATTTGGGGATGATCCTGGCCGGCGATGCGGTGCTGGCGCTGTCCAATTCCGGGGAAACGCCGGAATTGGCGGATCTGATCGCGCATTCGCGGCGCTTCAGCCTGCCGTTGATTGGCATTATTGGCCGCGCGGAAAGCACCTTGGCGCGCGCGGCTGATGTGGCGCTGGTACTGCCGGCGGCGCCCGAAGCCTGCCCGATGGGGTTGGCGCCCACCACCTCCACCACCATGCAAATGGCGCTTGGCGATGCCTTGGCGGTGGCGTTGCTCACGCGGCGCGGCTTCACCGCTTCGGATTTCCGGGTGTTCCATCCGGGGGGCAAGCTGGGGGCGCGGCTGTCACGCGTGCGGGATTTGATGCATGGCGCGGCGGAATTGCCCCTCGCACCGCCCGATATGCCGATGGAAGCCGCAATTCTGGCCATGACCGCGAAGCGCTTTGGCTGCCTTGGCGTGGTGGGCGCAGATGGCGCCCTGGCAGGCGTGATCACCGATGGCGATTTGCGCCGCGCGCTGGAAGCCTCGGGCGGGGCGACGCTGCTATCTCGTCCAGCTGGCGAGGTCATGACGCGCAACCCCCGCGCCATTGGGGGCGATATGCTGGCGGCGGAAGCGCTTGGGCTGATGAACAAGCACGGCATCACGGCGCTATTCGTGGTGGATGAAGCGCGCCGGCCCATCGGCATTCTGCATATCCATGATTTGCTGCGCGCAGGTGTGGCGTGAAGAACCGCGCGCCTGATGCCGCGATCATGGCGGCGCCGCGCGCGCCGCGGCGCATCACGCCACCATCACGCGAACGCCAATCCCCTTCGGCTGGGCAAATGGCACGGCGGCGGCTGGTGGTCGGTGCGCTGAAATGGCTGGTGCCAGGCGCGGGGATTGCGCTGCTGTTGATCATCGCGATTTGGCCGGAGCTGGAAAACGCGGAAGACCGCGCGCGGGTATCCTTCCGTCGCGTCGCCCAAACCGCTCCAGAGGCGGTACGGATCGTCGAACCCCGTTATCAGGGCGTGGATGAACAGAACCGGCCCTATACCGTTACCGCTTCGGTGGCGACCCAGGGGCAGAATCAAGATATTGTTGATCTTGAAGCACCGCGGGCGGATTTGCTGATGACCGATGGTTGGGTATTGCTTGAATCGCGCGAAGGCCGGCTGAACAAGGCGCGCAATCATCTTGATCTGCGCGGTGAAGTGACGCTGTGGCATGATGGCGGCAATCTGCTGGTCACCGAAGAAGCCACCATTGAATTGAAAGAAGGTGCTGCTTCCGGCGATAGGCCCGTGGCCGCGCAAGGCCCTTTCGGTACACTAATCAGTGAAGGCTTCCGCCTGCATGACAAGGGCGCGGTGGTGGTCTTTACCGGCCAATCGCGCGCCCTGCTGGAGGGGCGGCAATGATCCGCCGGATCGCCCTGACATTTTGTGTTTTTGCTGGCGTGGCCTCGGCACAAATGGCTGAGCTCAATCAGGGTGGCCCCATTGAGGTCACAGCGCGTGACGGTATTGAATGGCGCCAGAATGAACAATTGGTGATTGCGCGCGGCGCGGCGCGGGCGGTGCGCGGCGGTGTCACCATTGATGCTGATCTGCTGCTGGCGCGTTATCGCCCGCGCGGCGGGGCTCCGGCGGAAACACGCCCACCCAGTGAAGGCCCCAGTGGCGCGAGCGAGATTTGGCGCCTGGAAGCGGAAGGCAGTGTCGTGATCACTACGGCAACGGACCGGGCTGAGGGTGAACGTGCGATTTATGATCTCGATCAGGCGGTGATGGTACTGACCGGGACTAATCTGCGCTTGACCTCGCCCGATAATGTGCTGACCGCGCGCGACAGTGTGGAATACTGGCCGCAAAAGCGCATGGCGGTGGCGCGCGGTGATGCGGTGGTGGTGACGAAGGATGAAAGGCGCGTCCGCGCCGATGTGTTGGTGGCCTATTTCCGCGAAGCGCCAACGGAAGCGACTGCAACGCGCCCGCAGCCGACGCGTGCAGCGCCCGCGGCTTCGCCAGGTTCGGGCAGCAACCTCGAAAGGGTAGAAGCTTTCGGGCGCATTGAAATCCGCACCCCAACCGAAGTGGTGCGCGGGGATACCGGTGTCTATACGCCGCCCAATAGTCTTGCGCGGCTTCTGGGGAATGTGCGGATTGTGCGTGGTGACAATACGCTGACGGGGTGTGAGGCGATTGTGAATATGGACACGGGCATTTCGCGACTTGTGGCCTGCCCGAATGAAAGGGTGCGCGGCATCATCGTACCAGGTGAGGGCCAGGGCCTTCCCGCACCAGGGGCGCCGATGCGATGAACGAAACCGCGCCATTGAAGGTGATCCCTGGCGCCGGCGGGCTTCACGCCACCGGCCTTGGCAAGCGCTACAAGAAGCGCCCTGTGGTGCGCAATGTGTCGCTGTCTTTGCAACGCGGCGAAGCGGTTGGGCTGCTCGGCCCGAATGGCGCTGGCAAGACAACGACGTTTTACATGATCACCGGCCTGGTGCAGCCCGATGAAGGGCGCGTGATGATGGATGGGCATGATGTCACCATGCTGCCCATGTATCGCCGCGCGCGGCTTGGGCTGGGCTATCTGCCACAGGAAGCCAGCATCTTTCGCGGCCTGACGGTGGAACAGAATATCCGCGCCGCGCTTGAAGTGGTGGAACCGGAAAGTGATCGGCGCGCCGCGATGCTGGATGAATTGCTCGCGGAATTCGGTATTGCGCATTTGCGCCGCGCCCCTGCTCTGGCACTTTCTGGTGGCGAACGCCGGCGCTGCGAAATCGCGCGTGCGCTGGCCACACACCCTTCCTACATCCTGCTCGATGAACCCCTCGCCGGCATTGACCCCATCGCGGTTGGCGAAATTCGTGATCTTGTGAAGCATTTGAAAGACCGCGGCATTGGCGTGCTGATCACCGACCATAATGTGCGCGAAACGCTGGAAATCATTGACCGCGCCTATATCCTGCATGATGGCAAGGTGTTGATGGAAGGCAGCCCGCAAGAAATCGTGGCGAATGAGGATGTGCGCCGCGTCTATCTTGGCGAAAAATTCAGCCTCTAGCATGACAATGGCGCTGCATGTTCCCCGCCTTTCGTCACATCGCTGAAACCGAGTAAGGCTGATGGCACTCGGCCCGCGTCTCGATCTCAGGCAGTCGCAGCAGCTGGTGATGACGCCGCAGCTGCGCCAGGCGATCAAGCTGCTGCAATCTTCCAATATGGAAGTCTCTGCCTTTGTCGAGGAAGAACTTGAACGCAACCCGCTGCTGGAACGCGATGAACGCCCCATCGCCGGCCCTGATGCCGGGCGCAGTACAGACCCTTTGCCAGCCGCGCCCGAACCCGCCGATGCCGCCAGCGCCGCCGCTTCCGATGCGCTGCCTTCGGAAAACGCGGCGCCGCTCGATGCCGAATGGGATAATGTTTACGATAACGGCCTGCCGCCGATTGGCCGTGGCGGTAGTCGCGATTTTGATGATGATCTTTCCGGCATTGAAGCCATGGAAGCGCCGGAGCGTTCTCTGCGTGATCATCTCGCGGAACAAATCAGGCTGAATTTCACGTCACCGCAGGAACGGCTGATTGCCGGTAATCTATTGGCGCTGGTGGACCCTGCCGGGCGTTTGCATGTGCGCGCGCAGATGATTGCGGATGCGCTTGGCTGCGCGGAAGCACTGGTGGAACGCGTGCGCCTTGCCATGGCGCGCTTCGATCCTGTTGGCATGTTCTGTCATGATTTGGCGGAATGCCTCGCGGTGCAATTGCAGGATCGCAATCGTTATGATCCCGCCATGGCGGCGCTGCTCGCCAATCTGGAATTGCTCGCCAAGCGTGATCTGAAGGGCTTGCAACAGATTTGCGGCGTTGATGCGGAAGACATGGCGGAAATGGTCGCAGAGCTGAAGCGGCTGAACCCCAAGCCCGGCGCTTCCTTTGATGCGCCGCCCGCGCCAACCCTGGTGCCGGATGTGCTGATGCGGCGCGGGCCGAATGATGATTGGATTGTGGAACTCAATCTGGAAACCCTGCCGCGCGTGCTGGTGAATAGGGGTTTCTTCGCCTCGGCCAATGTCAGCGCGCGCGGCAAGGATGACAAGAACTGGATCGCGGAACGCTTCCAGACCGCGTCCTGGTTGGTGAAATCTTTGGAACAGCGCGCCAATACCATCCTGAAAGTCGCCGCCGAGATCGTGCGCCGGCAGGATGGTTTTTTCCGTCATGGTGTTGGGCATTTGCGCCCGCTGATCCTGCGCGATGTGGCGGATGAGGTTTCGCTGCATGAAAGCACCGTCTCCCGCGTTACCTCAAACAAGGCCATTGCCACGCCGCGCGGCACTTTTGAGCTTAAGTATTTCTTCACCACCGCCATTTCCGGCACGCGCGGTGGGGAAGCGCATAGCGCGGAAGCGGTGCGGTATCGCATCAAGGCCATGGTGGATGCGGAAAGCGCGGATGACATCCTGTCTGATGACACGATTGTGGCCCGGCTACGCGAAGAAGGCGTGGACATTGCCAGGCGAACTGTGGCCAAATACCGGGACGCGCTGCGCATTCCATCATCCGTGCAGCGCAAACGGGAGAAGGCCGCCTCGGCCTGATCTGGACACAAGGGCGACCCGGCAGGAAGGAAGGGTCGCGCGCCCGGTCGCCAAGGGGCGGCCCCTCCGCTTTGCAAAAAGGGAGGGCATAGGCCCATGCATATTACGGTAGCCGGTAAACAGGTTGAAACCGGAGAAGCGCTGAAGACCCATGTGAGTGACGGGCTGGCGGCGATTACCGCCAAGTATTTTGATCACGCGCTTGAAGCCAATGTGACCTTCCACAAGCATCGAAGCCAATTCAGTTGCGACATCAACCTCAAGGCCGGGCGCGGGCTGATGATGCGCGCCGAAGGGGAAGGCGCCGATGCGCATCGCGCCTTTGAAGTTGCCGCGGAGCATCTGGCCAAGCGGCTTCGGCGCTATCGCCGGCGCGTCAATGAACACGCGCGATCCTTCGCCGGCGAACGCGAAGCCCCGGCAGAAGAAGCGCCGCGCGGCCGCCGTTATGTGATTGAGGCCCCACCGGATGAGGAAGCGCCTGAGCATGGCGAACACGGCGCCATCATCGCCGAAAACCCGACCTATGTTGAAAAACTAAGCGTGGGTGAGGCGGTGATGCGGCTTGATCTGGCCCAGGCCCAAGCGTTGATGTTCCGCAACAAGAAGGGCGGCGGGCTGAACGTGGTTTATCGCCGTGCCGATGGAAATATCGGCTGGATTGACCCGGGAGAGGGGTAGGGTTTAGCCCTCGGCAATAAGGCTGGCATGGCGTAGGAAAGCGCCATGCCAGATATCAACCAATTCGCCCTGTATCTCGCCGCGGCTTTGCTGCTTGCAGTGACACCCGGCCCGGGGATTTTCTATGTCGCGGCGCGCAGCCTGGCGGGCGGGCGGGCTGAGGGTATTGCCTCCAGCTTTGGCACCGCACTCGGCGGCCTGGTGCATGTGCTGGCTGGGGCGCTGGGTGTTTCTGCCATTGTGCTGGCGAGTGCGGAGCTGTTCACCGCGCTGAAATGGCTTGGCGCGGCGTATCTGGTGTGGCTTGGGCTGCGCACCATCATCGCCGCGCAGCGCGATGCACTGCACGCTTTGGCCGGCGCCCATCCAGCCCCAGCAATGGGCGCGGCGCGGGCCGTCCGTGAAGGGATGGTGGTGGAGGCGTTGAACCCGAAAACCGCCGCCTTCTTCCTTGCCTTCATTCCGCAATTTCTGGATCCCAGCGCGGGCACGGTGGCGCTGCCCTTCATTCTGTTGGGCTCGATTTCTGTCCTGCTGAATACGTTGGCGGATATTGTGGTGGCGATTGGCGCCAGCCGTATCCGCGACGGTGCGGCGACGCGACCCGGCTTTATCCGCCGGCTGCGCGAAATATCTGGCGCGTCAATGATTGCCCTGGGGGCCGGCTTGGCGCTGGCCAAGCGGCAGTAGTTTTTGTGTGGCGCGCCACTTCCCGGCGCGCCACACTCTGCGCTTACGCGCTTTCGTAAAGTCGCGTCAGGCTGAATTCGCGATGGCCGAGCAATTCGGCTGCGGTCAATTCGCCATCAGCGGTGCGGATGATGCAATCAAGCAAAGCCTCACCGGCATCATCCATATTCATCTGCCGCTGCAAAAGCCCGGTCACATCCACATCAATATGTTCAGACATGGTGCGTTGGGTGCGCGGGTTCGCGGTGAGCTTGATCACTGGCAGGATCGGGTTGCCGATCACATTCCCCTGCCCGGTCGGGAAGGTATGCACCGCAAAGCCTGAAGCGGCGCAAAGTGTGACCATTTCCGCGGCGGCAGAGCTTGAATCCATGAACCACAAGCCGGAATGAGTGGGTTCTTCCGCCTTATCCAGCACACCATCCACCAGGCACTTCTTCCCAATCTTCTGGATATTGCCGAGCGCCTTTTCTTCGATGGTGGTGAGACCCCCTTCGATATTACCCTTGGTGGGCTGGCTTTCGGAAAGATCGTTCGTCTTGTTGGTTTCGACCACGCGCTGGTAACGGTCAAACATCGCCTGGAACTGCGCGCGGATTTCCGGCGTGCGGCAGCGTTCGGCGACCAGATGTTCGCCACCGGTCAATTCGGTGGTTTCGCCGAACACCAGCGTATTGCCGTTTTCCCAGAGCTTATCGAAGGAATTGCCAACGGTCGGGCAGGAAGCGAGGCCGGATGTGGTATCGCTTTCACCGCATTTGGTGGAAACCCACAGCTCCTGGATGGAAGCACGGGTCTTCTTCAGGCGGGATGCGTGCTTCACCATGCGATAGGCCGCGCGGGATGCATTGGCGATGGTGTTGATATCGCCATTCTGTTCAATGGCGAAGCCTTCCACCGGCTTGCCGGATTTGGCGATGCCTTCAACAATGCGCCCGGTCCAGCCAGGTTCAATGCCAATCACCACCACGCCGGCGACATTCGGGTTGGTACCGGTGCCGATCAGCGTGCGGAAGTGCAAATCAAGATCCGCGCCGAATTGCAGGCGGCCATAGGCGTGCGGAATGGCAAGCGCCCCCTTGATATTGTTCGCCACCGCTTCGCAAGCCGCGTTGGAAAGATCGTCCACTGGCAGAATGATGACATGGTTGCGTACGCCCATGCGGCCATTTTCGCGGCGCCAGCCTTCAAAAGCGGCGTTTTTCAAATTGATGCCCATGGCGCTTACCACCGCTTCGTCTTGACGTTGTGGACATGCAGATGCTCGCCGGCGGAAATTCCCTTTACCGCCTTGCCGATATCAATGCCGTATTTGATGATGGTATCACCGGCGGCGATGGCGCGAATGGCAAGCTTATGCCCGATCGGGATATCCGACTTGGCGTTGAAGGTGATCATCTTGTCCTGATCCATGATCCAGCCATTCAGCGCCTGGCCGGACTTGATCCCCTCGACAACCACAACGCCGACGGAATCGCCTTCGTCATGCACACAGAAATGCACGGTCATGCCGGCATATCCTCCCTGTTTTGATAATGGTGGGAAAGCTAAGGCGCGGCCCCTTCCGGGTCAATCAGCCACGCCGGGTTAAAGCGGCAGCGCAGTGGTGGACTTCACGCATTCCATGGCAAAGCGGGATGTCACCTTGCGCAGGCTCGCAACGCGGGCCGTGAGCTTACGGTAGAAGACATCATAGGCGGTCATGTCGGAGACAACGACGCGCAGCAGATAGTCCACATCGCCACCAAGGCGCCAGCATTCGACAATCTCAGGCATCTCAGCGACGGTTTTGGCGAAGCTTTCGATCCAGGTGGCGGAATGATCACCGGTTTCAATCGCAACAAAAACCGAAATGCCAAGGCCAAGCTTTTCTGCATTCACCAGCGTGACGCGGCCGGTGATGATGCCGGCTTCTTCCATGCGGCGGATGCGCTTCCAGCATGGGGTTTGCGTCAGCCCGACTTCCTTCGCGATATCGCCAAGCGAGAGCGAGGCATCCGCCTGAATCAGCCGGAGAATTGCAAGATCGGTCGCATCCAGTTCATTGAGTTTCGACAAGGCAGGCTCCCGGGTGTGAGGGGGGCGTCATGCGTCAGGCATGAGAAGGCGAATCAGACCATCAAGCTGATCAAGATCATTATAGCTGATGGTGACCTGCCCACCCTTGCCGAAATGCCTGATGGACACTTGCAAGCCGAGCCGTTCCAGAAGCTGCCGTTCCAGGGCAAGAGTGTCGCTATCCTTGGCATTGCTGCGCCGAGACTCGGGGTTCTTTGGTTGCGCAGCGGCCATGGCTTCGGCCTGACGCACGGAAAGGCCGCGCGTCAGGATTTGGGTCGCGAGTTTTTCCGGCTCCTCCGCCCCCAGCAGGGCGCGAGCATGACCCGCGCTGATGCGCCCGCCACGCAAATGCTCGCGTATGGCAGGCGGCAGGTTGAGCAGGCGCAGCGTGTTGGCGATGTGGCTGCGCGACTTACCGACCGCGCGGGCGAGGGTTTCCTGGTTCAGGCCAAATTGTTCGATCAGACGCGAAAAGCCCTCAGCTTCCTCGATCGCGTTCAGGTCTTCGCGTTGCAGGTTTTCAACCAGGCCGGCGGCCATCGCCATGCGGTCATCGAATTCGCGGATGACAACAGGTACGTCGTGCAGCTTGGCGATTTGCGCGGCACGCCAACGACGTTCGCCGCCGATGATTTGGTAGCGCCCGGCAGCACCCGGCTTCGGGCGCACGAGCAGCGGTTGTAAAATGCCGTGTTCGGTAATGGAGGCCGCCAGTTCCTGCAGTGCCTGACGGTCCGGTTCCATCCGCGGCTGAAAGGGGCCAGGTTCGATCATGGCAATCGGGAGGCTGCGCGGCGGGCCGGCCTGGAGGGCACTTGGCGGTTGCGGCGCATCACCCATGAGGGCCGAAAGACCCATGCCGAGCCGGGCGGGCTTTTTCATTGGGCGGTTTCCTTCAATTGCTTCTGACGGCGGATCCATTCCTGCGCGAGTGCCACATAGGCCTCGGCGCCCGCCGAGCGATGATCATAAACCAGCACCGGCAGGCCGTGCGATGGCGCTTCTGTGATACGAATGTTGCGAGGTATTACGGTTTCATAGACCTTATCACCGAAGAAGCTGCGCACATCAGCGGCCACAAGTTCCGATAGATTATTTCGTTTGTCGAACATTGTCAGTACAATGCCGCCAAGCTTGAGGTTTGGGTTCAGCGTTTTGTTGACGCGCTCAATGGTTCTGGTGATTTGCGATACACCCTCCAGCGCAAAGAATTCGCATTGCAATGGCACCAAAACCTCGTCCGCCGCGACCAAAGCATTGAGCGTGATCAGGCCAAGCGATGGCGGACAATCAATGATGATCAGGTCCGTGCCGGCCAGCCTGTCGCTGGCGGCATCCAGGGCATTGATCAGGCGCCTTTCGCGGGCCTCGACATCAATCAGTTCGATTTCAGCGCCGGCCAGATCAGCATCAGCCGGGAGCAGGTCCAACTGAGGGATGCGTGACGGCTTCACAAGTTCGGCCAGGGGCGCTGCACCCACCAACAAAGCATAGCTGCCCTGGCCCCTTTCCTGCCGCGGCAGGCCAAGACCGGTGGAGGCATTGCCCTGTGGGTCCAGGTCAATCAGCAGAACCTTGCGGGTGGTGGCCAGCGCCGTGGCAAGATTGATCGCCGTCGTCGTCTTACCGACGCCGCCTTTTTGATTGGCGATGGCAATGATTTTAGGCCTGACGGGATCAGGGTTTTGCACGTTGGATATCGCTCAGGCGCAGGATGGTTGCTTCGGGGCTGGTAGCACTTGGAAAGCGCTCAAGGGTGAAGTGCCAGTCATGGGCGGCTTCCGTCAACTCTTTCTCGGCGGTCTTGCCTTTGGGGAATAACGCCACCCCGCCCGGTGCCAGAAATTTGACGGCATAGGGCAGCAGTGAGGCGAGGGGCGCGAGGGCGCGGGCGGTGATGGCGGCAAGTGGGGGTAGCTCGGCGTTTTCGGCGCGGCAGGCATGCACGCGAACCATGGGTAGCTTCAACCGGGCACTCGCTTCGACAAGAAAAGCAGCCTTTCGCTTGTCGGACTCCACCAAGTGGAATTCGCGATCCGGCTGCAAAATCGCCAGCACCACACCCGGTAGGCCGCCGCCGGAGCCAATATCAGCAACTGGGCCCTTTTGAGGCAAAAGTAGCTGTAATTGTGCGCTATCGGCAACGTGGCGCTGATCTGCTTCGGCGGCAGTTTCTGCTGAAATCAGATTGATGCGGGCATTCCAGCGTAGGAGCAGGTCGCGATAGTCAGCGAGCCGCGTAGATGTTTCCAGCGAGTGTTTCACGTGAAACGCTGAGCATCGCGCCGCAAATGCACCGCAAGCGCCGCCAAGGCAGCTGGAGTAACGCCCTGAATACGGCCGGCGGCGCCCAAAGTGGCGGGACGCGTGGCCTTCAGGCGCTGGCGCATTTCGGCAGAAAGCCCATCCACAGCATCGAAATCGAGCGTTTCAGCGATGGTCGCTTTCTCTTCGCGCTCCAGAAGGCGCCGCTCGGCTTCCTGGCGTCGCAAGTACGGCGCGTAAAGCGCCTCGGCTTCCAGCTGCGTGCGTATGGCAGGGGAAATTTCCCGCATCCAAGGAAAGGCTGCTTCGACCCTTTCCATCGCCACAGCGGGCAAAGCAAGGACCTCAAGGACTGACCGTCGCCTGCCATCCTGATTGACGGCGATACCAATCCCGGAAAGCGCGGCGGGTGTCGCACCATCAGCAAGGGCGCGCGCCAAAGCTTCAGCCACGGCATTGGCGAAGGCGCGGTGGCGCATGGCCCGATCAGCTCCCACGCACCCCCATGCTATGCCACGCTCCGTGAGCCTGAGCCCCGCATTATCTGCGCGGAGTGAGAGGCGATGCTCGGCCCTTGCCGTAAGCATGCGATAGGGTTCGGAAACGCCCTGGAGTGTCAAATCATCCACCAGCACGCCGATATAGGCCTCACTACGGGTGAAGACGGCTTCTGGCGTCGCACCAGAAGCACGGTGGGCGGCATTGATCCCGGCCATAAGGCCTTGGGCGCCGGCTTCCTCGTATCCTGTTGTACCATTGATCTGACCGGCGAGGAACAGGCGCGGCACCTGGCGCAGTTCCAGCGTGGGGGTTAACGCGCGGGGATCAATATGATCATACTCGATCGCATAGCCAGGGCGCAGAATGCGGGCCCGGCCAAGGCCGGGGATGGAGGCAACCACCTGTTCTTGCACGGTTTCTGACAGGCTGGTGGAAATGCCATTCGGGTAGACCGTCGGGTCATCAAGCCCTTCAGGCTCAAGGAAAATCTGGTGCCGCTCGCGTTCCGCGAAGCGCACCACCTTATCTTCGATAGAAGGGCAGTAGCGCGGACCAACGCCCTGAATCCGCCCACCATAGACAGCGCTCGATTGCAGATTGTCCCGGATGATGGTGTGGGTTTCAGGCGTTGTCGCCGTGATGCCGCAACTCACCTGACGATTTGTGATCCGCTCGGTCAGCCAGGAAAGCGGCTCCGGTGGATCATCCCCAGGTTGCGCTTCCAGCGCCGCCCAATCAATGGTGCGGCCATCAAGGCGCGGCGGTGTGCCGGTCTTGAGCCGTGCAAGTGGCAACCCCAAGCGCTCAAAAACCAAAGCGAGGCCAATCGCCGGCGCATCCCCTACCCGGCCCGCCGGGAAGCGCTTTTCGCCAATATGGATTTCGCCGCGTAGGAACGTGCCTGCGGTAATGATCGCCGCCCCGCAGCGGATGCGCCGGCCATCAGCGGTCAGGATCGCAGCAAGCCCGCCCGTCGGGTCAAGCTCCAGCCCCTCGGCACTACCCACCATAAGGGTAAGGCCTGGCTGAGCGCGCAGCAGCGCCTGGACCGCTTCGCGATAAAGCCGCCGGTCCGCCTGGGCGCGCGGCCCGCGCACCGCCGGACCTTTGGACAGATTAAGCATCTTGACGTGAATAGCCGCAGCATCCGCCGCGCGGGCCATAAGACCATCCAGCGCATCAATTTCGCGGACAAGATGCCCCTTGCCCACCCCGCCAATGGCCGGGTTGCAGGACATTTCACCAATGGTTTTAATCTTATGGGTTAGCAGCAGCGTGCGCGCACCGCAGCGCGCTGCGGCTGCTGCCGCCTCACAGCCGGCATGGCCACCACCAACCACCACAACATCAAAGGTCAAATCAGCGCCCGTCATGCGCCGTCTATATCAGCATTACTTGCCGATACAGAAGTCCCGGAAGACAATATCGAGAATCTCCTCAACGCCCACGCGCCCTGTCAGGCGGCCAAGAGCGAAAAGCGCGGCTCGCAACGCTTCGGCAGTCAGTTCCGGCAGGGTTGCTGCCTCGGCGTCGGCCAGCAGCGCCACCGCTTCGGTCAGAATGGCCCGGTGCCGCGGTCGCGTAAGCTGATTGCCCTCACCCGCGCCCGCGAGCCGGAGCGCCACCTCGGTAAGCCGGCTTTTCAGCGCGTCCAGCCCAGTACCCACCCGCGCAGAAACCGCCATGGCGGGCACGCCGCCAATCTCGGCCGGCGCGTCCTGAAGGTCGCATTTATTGACCAGCACAAGCGCATCCGGGCGCACCCAACGCAGCGTCTCGGCATCGGGCACCTGATCGGCAGCGAAGACCGTGATGACAAGCTGCGCTTCCTTCGCCAGGCGTTCGGCGCGCTTGATGCCCTCTGCCTCAATCTCATCGCCGGCCTCTCTCAGACCGGCCGTGTCAGACAAGGTTACGGGCACACCCGCCAAATCCAACCGCGCTTCCACAATATCGCGTGTCGTGCCGGCGCGGGCAGAGACAATGGCTGCCTCCCTGCCTAACAAGGCATTGAGAAGGGATGATTTTCCGGCGTTTGGGGCGCCAATGATGGCGAAAACCAAGCCCTCACGCAGCAATTCGCCGCGCCTTGCATCGGCAAGATGCGCCGCAATTTCCGCACGTAGCTCCCCTGCGCCGGCACGTGCCCTGACGTCCAGATCAGTGGGAAGGCCGTCCTCGGCAAATTCAATCGCCGCCTCTTGATGCGCGAGCAGTCTTACCAAACGCTCACCCCAACCGCCGTAAAGCTTGGCCAAGCCACCACCAGCCTGATGGAGCGCCTGACGGCGTTGCGCTGCGGTCTCGGCAGCGATCAGATCAGCGATTCCCTCAGCGGCGGTCAAATCCATCTTACCGCGCAGAAAAGCGCGGCGGGTGAATTCGCCGGGCTCGGCCTGGCGCAGCCCGGCCGCCGTCAGCGCTTCCATCACGCCTGCAATAATGCTACGCCCACCATGCAGGTGAAATTCCGCTGCATCCTCGCCCGTATAGGAAGCTGGTCCGGGGAACCACAGCACTAAAGCATGATCCAGCGTCTCGCCGTCGGCCGTGCGCAACCGCCGCAGGCTCGCGTACCGCGGGGGCGGCAGGTCGCCGGCCAAACGCTGCACGGCCTCAGCGGAGCCTGACCCCGATACGCGCAGCACCGCAACCGCGCCGGCTGCGGCGCCGCTCGCCAAGGCATAGATCGTATCGGCTGCGCTCACCTATGGCCCCGTTTCACGTGAAACACTTGATGGGCATCAGACCTTCCCAGGCGGAACATCGCGCTCCGTCAGCATCAGCCTTGTCATACGGCCCTTTTGGCTCAGATGTGTTTCTAGAACTTCATCAATATCAGATTTTGTTTCTATTTTGTACCAAATTCCCTCGGGGTAGATAACCATGGTGGGTCCAAATTCGCAGCGGTCCAGGCAGCCGGCCATATTCACCCGCACCCCGGCCAGACCCAGCTCCTTGGCGCGCGCCTTCATATAATCGCGCAAACCCTCACTGCCACGCGCGGCGCAAGACCCGCGCTTATGCCCATCAGGCCGCCGATTGCAGCAGACGAAGACATGCGCCTGAAAATAGAGCGGTGGATCGGCCACCTGCTGCGCCTCGGCTTTCATCTCATCCACGGGCATCCCCCCTAAATCATCCTCAACCGCGTCACCGCTTGACGCTGACCAGCCATAATGCGACTTCGCTCCCGCGTCATGCCGCAACTTTCTCTCCTGACCAATCTGGGCGACCTCACCATCTCGGAAGACGATGGCGCCATTGTCGCGCTTGATTGGGGTCGCGGGCGGGATCAGAAGGAAACCCCCCTTCTCCGCCGTGCCAGGGATCAGTTGCAGGGTTATTTTGATGGCAAGCGCCTGACCTTCGACCTACCCCTAGCACCCCATGGCTCCGCCTTCCAAAAACGCGTCTGGGCGGCGCTTTGCGCCATCCCGCCAGGCGAGACCCGAAGCTATGCCGATATCGCCCGCGCCATCGGTTCTGCCCCTCGTGCTATCGGCGGAGCGAATGGCGCCAACCCTATTCCGATCATCATTCCCTGCCACCGAGTCGTGGCAGCAGATGGATCGCTCGGCGGCTATTCCGGCGGCGACGGACCGGCTACAAAGCGCTATCTTTTGGAACTTGAAAGCCGCGCGCTTCTCCTCCCTCTCAACCCCCCGGCGCCCCGTAAGCGCCCCTGATGGATACCCCCATGAATCACGCCATCCGCATCCATGAAACCGGCGGCCCGGAGAAAATGGTTTGGGAAGAAGTGCCCCTTCCTTCCCCCAAACCTGGCGAGGCCCTGGTGCGCCACAAGGCAGTCGGCCTGAATTACATTGACGTTTATTTCCGCACCGGCCTCTACAAGGCGCCCAGCATGCCGGCCATTATTGGCATGGAAGCCTCCGGCATTGTGGAAGCGATTGGTGAGGGCGTGACCGAGGTGAATGTCGGCGACCGCGTGGCCTATGCCACGGGCCCGATCGGCGCCTATGCCGAAGCACGCACCATCAAGGCTGACCGCCTGGTGAAAATGCCTGATGCCATCAGCTTCGAACAAGGTGCAGCGATGATGCTGCAAGGCATGACAGCGGCCTTCCTGATCAAGAAATGCTATGCCGCCAAGGCTGGCCAGACTGTGCTGATCCATGCAGCTGCTGGCGGTGTTGGCCTTATCCTCAGCCAATGGGCAAAGCATCTTGGCTGCACCGTCATTGGCGTTGTCAGCACAGCGGAAAAGGCCGCACTCGTGAAGCAGCACGGCGTAGACCACGCATTGCTCACCGGTGATGATATCCCCGCCCGCGTGAAGGACATCACCAAGGGTATGATGCTGCCGGTTGTGTATGACAGCGTCGGTAAGGATAGCTTCCTCACCTCCCTCGATTGCCTCGCCCCTTACGGGTTGATGATTTCCTACGGCAATGCATCTGGCCCTGTTGCCATTCCCGATCTTGGGATTCTGGCCGCCAAAGGCTCGCTCTACGTCACGCGCCCAACGCTTGCGACCTATACGGCGCAGCGTGAGGATTTGGTGGCCCGCGCCAATGATTTGTTTGAGGTTGTGGCCTCAGGCGCTGTCAAGATCCGCGTCAATCAAAGCTATGCGTTGAAGGATGCGGCTTCTGCCCATATTGCGCTTGAAGCGCGCAAGACCACGGGCAGCACCGTTCTTATTCCGTAAAACACCTAAGCTTGGGCTTCGGAACCCTTAACCTGAAGCCCAAGCGCCTGCCATTACACGAAGCGCAATGCCGCCACCCTGTCCTGTGGCCTGACGAAATAAACATAGCGATAGGCTTCCCGCATGCCGAGGCTTTGCTGCGCCGCGCAGGAAGCCTGATTGGCCGAGGCCACTTGCGCCCATAGCCAGTTTGCACCCTGTTCTGCAGCCCAAAACGCCGCCGCGCGGGTAATGCGTGACCCGAGGCCCCGACGCCGTGCTTCAGGCACCACAGCCAGATCGAAAAACCCCGCCTGTGGCCCATCGGCCACCACGGAGATACAGGCCATTGGCTTGGCGTCTTCGTATAAGACCAGCCAGGCGGCCGGTACCATCATCATGCTGACAGCGCGCTCCTTCTCGGCGCGCCGGGCCGGCACCTGGTGCTCGGCTGTAGCAGTCACTGCCATCCAGTCCTCATCGGGCGCCGATAGAACCCGCACACCAACATCCGCGCGCGCTACACCCTGAATTGGTGCAAGAAAAATAATGGTCTCATCCTTCGTCGTATAGCCGCGCTCTGTCAGCAGCTCCGCCATGCCGGGCGGATCAAGCGGCGTAGAACGGAACCTCACCGGTAGCCTCTGCGCTCTATAGAGGTCCTCAATGCGCGCAATACGTGCGGATAATTCCGTGTCAGCTTCGGCGCTCAAACTACTCGCTGCATTCGCCCGGCCCGTCCCGCCCAGAAAGGCACGCACGACAAAGCTGCCATCAAAGGCCACACGCTGCGCCGGTACCGCGGTCAGGCAAGCGCGCTCCAGCGCCGCAATATCCGGTCGGCCGACTGGCGCCGTCATCAGACCTTGCCGATCACGCCGGCGGCAGGATCCTCAGGCGCAACGGCGGCCGCTTTGGTCTCACGCCGCCGCGCGTGCCAGGCTTCCATCAGCTGCAGAATCGTCGCCGCCGTTTCTTCAATGCTCCGCCGTGTCACATCAATGACAGGCCAGCCCCGTGCTGTGCAAAGCCGGCGCGCAGCGATGATTTCAGCCTTCACCGCCTCGGGATCAATATATTCGGTGGTATCATGCCGCACACCTTGGCCACCGATGATCTTCAAGCGATGGCGGCGAATATCAATCAGCGCATTGGCTTCAATATAAAGACCAACAACGGGACAGGGCGGGTCGTTCAAAATCTCTGGCAGGCTTGCGCCCGGGACAATCGGCACATTCGCTGCCTTGATGCCGCGATTGGCCAAGTAAAAGCAGGTCGGCGTTTTGCTGCTACGTGATACACCCACCAGCACAACATCGGCATTGCGAATGCCAACCGTCCCCTGCCCGTCATCATGCGACAGCACGTAATGCATGGCATCAATGCGCCGGAAGTAATCCGCATCCATCACATGTTGCGCAGCGCGTTTTTCGCGCGCCCTGACGCCGGTGGCCTCCTGCAAAAGCGCCATCACCGGATCAAGCGGCGAAAGACACGGCACGCCCATACGCTGGCAGGCTTCTTCCAAGACATGCCGCAAGCTTGAATCCACGAGCGTGTAAAGAACCGGTCCCGGTTCTTGCTGGATCCCCTCCAGCACCCGGTCCAATTGCAGGCGGGATCGGATCAAGCTCCAGCGATGATCCACCACATGGTGATCATCAAACCGCGCCAGCGTCGCGCGAGCGATAGAGTGCAGCGTCTCACCAGTTGAATCGGATACCAGGTGCAGATCTATTTGCCTGTGGGGCATGGCGGGAGAATTCCGTGAATCAATGTGGATAACGGGGGTGGATTCCAGCACCGGTCCCG
>JADCGG010000222.1 GCA_020249125.1 Roseomonas sp.
CAGCAATTCAACGTCACGCGCGAACGCATCCGCCAGATTGAAGCCAAGGCACTGCGTAAGCTGAAGCACCCAAGCAGAAGCCGGAAGCTACGGTCTTTCTTGGATACTTGAGGGAAAGAAGGGCGCTCTGCCCCCTGACCCCCGCCGGGGTAACAGTGTTACCCCGGACCCCGCCGAGACGAAGTCGGCACGTTATTCCTCGGTGAAGAAATCCTCGTCGAGTCGCTTGAACTCCACGACACGATTGGTCCTAACACCGACATTATAGGTGGCCATCAATTCTGTCAGGCGCTTGCCATCAATCAGGATGATGCGTTGTGGTACGCGCGACGCGAAGTCCATCGCTTGCGCCGAGAATGAAGATGTTGTCACAAAAACGCCCTTGGTCGCACCCAATCCAACAAGGCTACCCGTGAAAGCCTGCACTTCAGGGCGGCCCACAGATGAGCCCGGGGCATAGCGTTTTGCCTGCACATAAACGCGATCCAAGCCAAGCGCATCTTCATTGATGACGCCGTCCACGCCACCATCGCCTGACTTGCCAAGTTGCTCAGCTGCATTCAGCCGCGAACCGCCATAACCCATCGCTACCAGCAACTCCACGATGAGCTGCTCAAAGAATTGCGGTGAATTCTGTAGAATGCGGCTCAATAGATCATCGCGCAGCGCAGCGTTGAAAGCCTTCTCGGCTTCACTGATGATTTCCTCCGGAGTCGCCGCTGGCGGTTCGAGCGCGCTGCTATCGCCCTCAGGCAGCACCGCTTCGGACTTTCCATAGAATTCCTTGAATGCCGGCAGTGTCAGAAGATACTTGGTATTGAGATTGGCCGGTGGGTTTTTCAGAAGCGCTTTGCCCATTTCCGATAGGGTGAACCGGCCACGCTTCGGGCTTTCCAGCAAGCCAGCCTTGGTTAAATAGAATTTGGCCCAATGAATACGATTATGCAGAAGGCGCTGCTTGCCACTTGGCAGCATTTCTTCGGCTTCGGTATCTGAAAGCCCGTGGGTCTGAGCGACCTCTACAGCGGCCATCGGGACGGAATACTCGCCTTGCGCCGCAAGCTTCAGAATCGGAAGCATCAGGCTTTGATAATCCGGTATAGCCATCGCTCATGCGCCTTTGCAGTGATCCGAAAGACTAGTATGGGACTGCAAGAAAAGCACCTTTGATCATCGCGGGGAGCACCCCCCTCACCCACACCCACTCGGCACGCCTTGTGCCTGACACCAGGCCAAGGCTTCTTCCTCCGCCTGCTGATCGGCCTTGCGGATCAGGTCCAAAAACCCCTGCTCCGCCGCGCCAAGGGCGCGGTTGCGTAACGTGATGATGCCGGGATGGATGGATGCCCAAGGGGCACGCTGCCAGGGAAGGGCGATAATGCTCCCCTGCCGCAGCCCTTCCAGGGCCAGGATCACACTGACCGCAGCCACCGCATCGGATTGCGTCAGCAGTTTCAGCATCACCGTTGGGCTTTCATGCACCATCGCGGGGAAGGCCGGATGGGGCTGGCCTTGCGCACGCGCTTCTTCTCTGGCGGCAACAAGCGGCGCCTGCACGCCCCTTGGTGCGCGGCCAATAAAGGCGAGCGGATAGGCCATCATATCGGCCAGGCTCACGCTGCCGCGCTGCGCCAGCGGGTGGCCAGTACGCGCCACGAAAATCCCTGGCTGGGAGCGCAGCCTTTCCACAGCAAGGCCGGGGTCGGGCACAAATCCGCGCAAATCCATAAACCCAATCGGCGCGTCCCTGTCCAATATCGCGGCCGGCACTTCGGTCCAATTGGCGACAAGCAGGCGAAGCCTGGTGGCGGGAAAGGCGCTCAACATCCCCGCCGCGGCGGTCAGGCAGAGCGTTTCCGCCATATAGGCGCCGGCCATGATATTGAGGTCAGCGATTTGCGTACCACGTGCTTCGGCAAGATGCCGATCCAGCTTTTCCAGGCTTTCCAGAATAGCGCTGCCTTCGGCGATGATGGCACGGCCCAGATCGGTCGCGATCACGCCGCGCCGGCTGCGTTCAAACAACTTGCCGCGCAGCCGGTCTTCCAGCCGCGCCAGCGCACGGGTCAGCGCCGGCTGGGCAATGCCCAGCACGCGGGCGGCGCGCACCAGGCTGCCGTGGTCATCTATGGCTTTCACCAGCCGAAGCTCTCGGACTCAATCATATACCACCAGTAGAATTACAGATTGCCAAAAAGGTATTGGGCACGCTTGTGGCAAAGCTGGCAATCTTCAAAGGTGACTAAGCATGACGGGGATGGATAAGCGGCATGACGGAAGGGCCAGTATGGCCCGGGCCGGAGAATGAAGGCGCCGCTATGGCCTGGATACCGGGCGGCAGCTTCATGATGGGTTCGGACCAGCATTACCCGGAAGAAAGGCCCTGCCACAGCGCCAAAGTTGCGGGGTTTTGGATGGACCGGAACACGGTGACCAACCGGGAATTTGCCCGTTTTGTCGCAGCGACGGGGCACATCACCGTGGCCGAGCGCCCGCTGGACCCGGCACTTTATCCCGGCGCCCCGCCTGAAATGCTGGCCCCCGGCGCGCTTGTGTTCCGCATGACGGATGGCCCGGTGGATACGCGCGATATCCGCAATTGGTGGCATTGGACCAAGGGCGCCTGTTGGCGCGCCCCGGAAGGGCCGGGCAGTGATCTTGAGTGCCGGGAAGATCACCCCGTTGTGCATGTGGCCTTTGAAGATGCCACCGCCTATGCCGCCTGGGCCGGCAAGGATTTGCCCTCGGAGGCCGAATGGGAATGTGCCGCACGTGGCGGGTTGGAAGGCGCCGAATTCGCCTGGGGGGCTGAATTGGCGCCGGGCGGCGTCCATCTGGCCAATACCTGGCAAGGCCCCTTTCCCTGGCGCAATTTTGAGGCCGATGGCTTTCCCGGCACCTGCCCGGTGCAAAGCTTCCCGCCCAATCCCTTCGGGCTTTATGAAGTTTGCGGCAATGTCTGGGAATGGACCATGGATTGGTGGGCCGCCAAACACGCCGCCGATCCTGAAAGCCCCTGCTGCGCCCCCGAAAACCCGCGCGGCCCCGGCATGGAGGGTTCCTTTGACCCCCTACAGCCCGCCATTCGCATTCCGCGCAAGGTGGTGAAGGGCGGTTCCTTCCTTTGCGCGCCATCCTATTGCCGACGCTACCGGCCAGCGGCGCGTCACGCCCAGATGGTGGATACGGGCATGAGCCATATCGGCTTTCGCTGCATCCGCCGACCATGATCCAAATATCAGGAGGAGAGACGACATGAGCAAGGACAACCCACGCCCATCCCGCCGCGACATGCTGCTGGGTGGTGCCGCAGGCTTGGCCGCCGGCAGCCTGGGTGGTGTGCAACTGGCGCAGGCACAGCAGCCAGCCGCCCCCGCGCGCCCCGCCGCGCCGCAAGGCAAGCCAAACATCCTGGTGATTTTCGGTGATGATATCGGCTGGTCCAATATCTCGGCCTATAACATGGGCATGATGGGCTATCGCACGCCCAATATTGACCGGATTGCCAAAGAAGGGGCGATCTTCACGGATGCTTATGGCGAGAATTCCTGCACCGCCGGGCGTTCCGCCTTCATTACCGGACAAAGCCCTTTGCGCACCGGCCTTTCCAAGGTGGGCCTGCCTGGCGCGCCGGAAGGCATGCGCCCGGAAGACCCGACCATTGCCGTGCTGTTGAAGGCGCTGGGCTATGCGACCGGGCAATTCGGCAAGAACCATCTGGGCGACCGTGATGAACATCTGCCCACCATGCATGGCTTCGATGAATTCTTCGGGTCGCTCTATCACCTGAATGCGGAAGATGAGCCGGAAAATCCCGATTACCCGCGCGACCCGCGCTTCCGTGATCGTTTCGCGCCGCGCGGAGTCATGAAGACCTGGGCCAATCCGGATGGCACGCAGCGCATTGAAAACACCGGCCCCTTGACCATGAAACGCATGGAAACGGTGGATGAAGAATTTTTGGCCGCATCACTGGATTTCATTGACCGCCAGCACCGTGCGGGCAAGCCCTTCTTCACCTGGTTCAATTCGACCCGCATGCATATCTGGACGCGGCTGAAGGCGGAAAGCCAGGGCAAGACCGGGCTTGGTGTTTATCCCGATGGCATGGTGGAACATGATGGCCATGTCGGCCAATTGCTGAAGAAGCTGGATGATCTTGGCATCACGCAAAACACCATCGTGATCTACAGCACCGATAACGGCGCCGAGGTGATGACCTGGCCCGATGGCGGTTCAACGCCTTTCCGCGGCGAAAAAGCCACCGCCTGGGAAGGCGGCTTTCGCGTGCCTTGCATGATCCGCTGGCCGGGGCGTATTCAGCCCGGCCAGGTGCTGAACGATATCATTTCGCATCAGGATTGGTTGCCGACCTTGCTGGCGGCGGCGGGTGAACCGCAGATCAAGGAAAAACTACTCACGGGTCATCGGGCTGGCCGGCGCGATTACAAGGTGTATCTGGATGGCTATAATCAATTGCCATTGCTGACAGGCTCCGGCCCCGGTGCGCGGCGGGAAATGTTCTACTTCACCGATGATGGTGACTTGGCAGCGCTGCGCTACGATAACTGGAAGCTGCATTTCATGATTCAGGAGAATCATGGCTTCAAGGTCTGGGAACGCAGCTTCACCACCTTGCGCGTGCCGATGCTGTTCAATCTGCGCTCTGACCCCTTTGAACGTGCCACTGAATCGGTGAGCTATGATCACTGGCGCATGGAACGCATTTTCGCGCTGGTGCCGGCGCAGGCCTATGTCGGACGCTTTCTGGAAAGCTTCAAGGATTTCCCGCCCCGACAGCGGCCCGGCAGTTTCAGCCTGGGCGATGCGATGGAACGCCTGCGGCGCGCGCCGGGGAATTGAACCATGGGGCGGGGGTGCGGCATGATTGAAAGGCGGTCTTTCGCGGCTTTGCTTTTAGCCCTGCCCACCGCCGCCCTGGCGCAAGGCGCGGACCCATTGCCTTCCTGGCGGGATGGTCCGCGCAAGCGCTCGCTATTGGAATTCGTCGCTGCCGTCACGCGCGAAGGCAGCGCGGATTATGTGCACCCATCGGCGCGCATTGCGGTATTTGACAATGACGGGACGCTTTGGGTGGAACAGCCGGCTTACGCCCAATTGCTGTTCATCCTGGACCGCATTCGCGCCCTGGCGCCGGCCAATCCCGCCTGGCAGCAGGATGCGGTTTTTCGCGCGGCCATTGCGGGCGATCTGCATGGCGCCGTGGCGGGCGGTAATGAAGGGCTGATGCGGCTCGCCGGTGCGGCCATGGCGGGCAATACGCCAGAGGCGTTTCAGGCCCTCGCGGCTGAATGGCTGAAGACGGCGCGGCATCCAAAATGGAACCGCGCCTATACTGCGCTGGTCTATCAGCCCATGCTGGAAGTATTGCGTTTCCTGCGCGCTGCGGGCTTCACGAATTTCATTGTCTCGGGCGGCGGCGTTGAATTTGTGCGCGCCTTTTCTGAAGAAACTTACGGCATTCCCCCGCATCAGGTGGTGGGGTCAAGCTTCGCGCTGAAGGTGACGGAAGATGCCGAGCGGCTCATGCTGCGCCGCGAACCGCGCGTGGACTTCATTGATGATGGGCCGGGCAAGCCGATTGGTATTGCGCGCCATATCGGCAGCCGCCCGATTGCCGCTTTCGGCAATTCAGATGGTGATTATGAAATGCTGCGCTACACCACGGAAGGCGCGGGCCGGCGCCTTGGCATGATCATTCGCCATGATGATGCGGAACGCGAATTCGCCTATGACCGCGAAAGCCATATCGGGCGTCTGGCGCGCGCCTTGGATCACGCGCCGACACGCGGCTGGCAGGTGGTATCCATGCGCGATGATTGGGCGCGGGTGTTTGGGTGAGCCCGTAAGCTTGAAAATAGTCTGAGCAGCGGATCACTATACTTCAACGATCCTGAGGCGGTAATCATCCGACCGTGGCCATACGACCGCCGCTCTCCCGCCCACCGTCGCCGCTGCGTTTGGCCCGGTTCGGTGCAACATCGTCGTCGCGCTTCCTGCTGCAAGGCCGCGCGCTCCACTGGCGAGTACCCAGGCCATGGAAATGGGCCTTTGCGGCGATATCCAGATTACGCGCAGCCTGGGCAACCGTGACGGCACGACCTTATCTTCGTGTCGCCAAACCGGCAGCAATCCACGCTCTGACTCGCTATAAGTGAGAGAATGCGATGTGTAACCTTCCCATGAACCACGGCGTAAAGACCCAAGGCGCTCTTCCAATCGCGCTGGACCCATCTGCTCGGGCCACCCCGCAAGGAGTTGTCTTGGAATGCCGAGTACCTGCCTGCCAGCCTATCCTATGGTATCTGGCTTAATGGATAAGCCGGGCTTTGCTGTCGCCGCGCCTGATGAACGCGATGCGCGTGATGCGCGCTGGTCGCGCCTGATGGCCGCAGCGCAGGCGGGGGATCGGCGCGCCTATGAGGATTTGCTGTGCGAATGCCTGCCGCTGCTCCGCCAAATCTGCCGCGCCAGGCTGCGCGATGCGACGGAGGCCGAAGATGCGGTGCAGGACACGCTGCTCACCATTCATCGTGCGCGGGCAAGCTATGATGCCTCTCGCCCCTTTCGCCCCTGGCTGGTCGCCATTACCGAAAGGCGCGCGCTTGACCGCATCCGCGCCCGTGGCCGCCGCTCCGGGCGAGAGGCTGCGCTCGATCTGGCGGCGGACCTCCCTGCACCCGAAGGCAGCGCCGATGCGGCGATAGATGCCAATCGTGCGGCGGCAAAATTGCGCGACGCCGTGCAGGATTTGCCGCAATCCCAACGCACCGCGCTTGGGCTGACGAAGCTTCAGGACCTGACGCTACAGGAAGCGAGTGCGCGTTCAGGCATGAGCGTGGGCGCCATCAAGGTCGCGACGCATCGGGCCGTGCAAACCCTGCGCCGCAGACTGACGGGGAGGGAGTAGCGCCTCATGCAAAGCGAAGACCTGATCCACCGCCTGGCTGATGATCTCCGCCCTGTGCGCCCGGCGCGCCCCCCTGGCGCGGCGACGGTGCTTTGGCTTGGGCTGGCTACCATCGTCATCATTGGCGCGGTGCTGTTCTGGGGCCTGCGCCATGATCTGGCAGAACGCCTCGCCACCGGGTTCGAGGCACCGCAATTGGTGACAGCCTTTGCAACAGCCGTGCTTGCCGCCTTTGCAGCCTTTCAATTGGCATTGCCCGATCGCAGTCGGCTTTGGGCATTGCTGCCACTACCTGCCGCCTTGGGCTGGCTTGCCACCATGGGCTGGGGCTGCCTGGAAGATTTTGTGAAAATGGGGCCGGATGCCTTGCATATCGGGCTGAGCCTGCCTTGTTTCAGCTTCATCCTGGGCCTTGGCTTGCCGCTTACCGCGGTCATGCTTTGGCTGTGCCGCCATGGGGCCTGGTTCAGCCCTGGTCCCGTGGCCGCCTTGGGTGGGCTGTCTGCCGCGGCGCTGGCAAGCATTGGCCTCAGCCTCATTCATCATTTGGATGCGGCGCTGATGGTGCTGATTTGGCATGGCCTATCCGTTCTGGTGGTGACGGCGATTGCGGCGAAGCTCGGACCCCGGGTGATGCGGCTTGGGCGCTGAGGCGGAATGAGACAAGACCAGTTGCTGTGTGTTTCGCGTAAAGGACAGAAAGATTTTCAAGCATGCTCGCTTTTGAATCCGTGATCAGGCTATCCGCGTCCATCGGCGTGCTCAGCATCATGCTGATCTTGCAGCATGCCTTTCCGCGTCGGGCGCAGCGGCTTTACTGGCGGCGGTGGCCGAGTAATTTCGGGCTGGTGGTGATTTCCTCCCTGCTGGTGCGGCTGCTTATCCCAACCGCTGCGATTGGGGTGGCGCTTTATGCGGAAAGCCAAGGCCTTGGGCTGCTGCGCTGGCTTGGTGTTAATGAGGTGATCTCAGCCATCCTGGCGGTATTGCTGCTCGACATGATCATTTATTTTCAGCACCGGGTGTTTCACGTCGTGCCCATCCTGTGGCGTCTGCATCGCGTGCATCATGCAGATACGGAATTGGATGCTTCCTCGGGCTTGCGTTTTCACCCGATCGAAATTCTGCTTTCCATGGGTATCAAGATGGCGGCGGTGGTCGCGCTGGGTGCGCCTGCCGAAGCGGTGCTGGTGTTTGAAGTGCTGTTGAACGCGACCGCCATGTTCAATAATTCCAATGTTGCGCTGCCGCCATGGCTGGATCGCGGGCTGCGCTGGGTTCTGGTGACGCCCGATATGCATCGTGTGCATCATTCGGTGGTGCGTGCGGAGACCGACAGCAATTTCGGCTTCTGCCTTTCCGTATGGGATCGGATTTTCGGCACGCATATTCCAGAACCCGCCGCCGGGCAGCTTGGCATGGTGATTGGCGTTGATGAGTTTCGCGCCGATGAGGAACAGCGGTTGGATCGGCTGCTGACGCAACCTTTCAGGCGCGGGGCGTGAACGCGCTCGGCTTGCTACCAGACCAACTTGGCCGGCAGCAGCTTTTTCCCGCGCCGCGCCAAGGCCGACGACGACAATGCGGTCAGGGCAAGCGCCATCAAATAGCGGCGCTTCATCGCGTGATGCTGGGTTACCGAGAGCAGGCCGCGCCGCCGAGCACGCAAAACCGCGCGCAATGGGGATGGTTCAAGGCGACCGGCTGCGCTGCCTCGGCCAGGGTGGTGCCGAGTTCAAACTGCTGATCATAGGGCAGCAGCGTGCAGGCAATCACGGAAGGACGCTCCGCCCCCTTGCGCTTCACCACCATGCGCGAAGACGCGCACATCACGCTATCGGGCGATTTGTGCAGGATGCCCCAGCAGGCTTCGGTGATTTCCGGCACCTCCGCCCTTTCGTCCATTTCAGGAAACAGCATCAGCGCCATGGGGTCCGCCGCATCCACGGGAATGCCATGCTCGGCGAAAAGCGCGGCATAGCCTTCACGCATGGCAGCTTCCTGGCCCTGGCCGAAGCCAAGCCGCCCGGCGACATGCACGGTGAAGCCTTCGCTTACCAGCCAGCGAAGCCCTTCAAGCGTTTTGGCAAAACTGCCTGCACCGCGTTCCATGTCGTGAAAACTCGGCGCGTAGTGATCCAGGCTGACACGCAGGATCAGGCGATCCGTGCCGAAGCGGTCCCGCAGGTCGAGCAGCCCATCGGCATAGCGGCGCATGGGCTGCATGGCATTGGTCAACACCAGGGCCGCAAGCCCGGGCCGGGCGAGTGCATCCGCCAGCATGTCAAGCAGGCCTGGGTTCATGAAAGGCTCGCCACCGGTGAAGCCAATCTGTTCCAGCGGCTCGCCAAGGGTTGCAGCCTCATTCAAATAGGCCGTCACTTCGTCGGGGGAGATATAGACAAGCGCATCATTGCGCGGGCTGCTTTCAATATAGCAATTGGCGCAGGTGATGTTGCAGAGCGTCCCGGTATTGATCCAAAGCGTTTGCAGGCCCTTGAGCGCGACGGTGGCGCGGCGTTCGCCCTTGGCGGTTACGAAAGGGTCCTGGAATTTGGCCAGGCTCACGGGCGGAAGGCTGATGACGGACAAGGATTTCATCCTTTCGAGGACAGGCACTGCGCCCTTACCTTACGCCCTAAGCCGCCTTCAGGTTACGGCTCAAGTCTTGAATTCGCTTGGGTGGTTTGCGGCGTCGGGCGCGCCAGCGCCTCCGCCGCGATCACCCAAAGGATTTTCCACCCTGCCTTGATCGTGCCCATCAGGGTTCCCGATATCTTGGAATGGCCAATGCGGCGCCGATACCCCACCGGCACTTCCCGCACACGAAGGCCAAGCCGCGCGGCGCGTACCTGCATTTCAACGGTCCAGCCCCAGGTTTCATCGCGCATCTGAAGTCGCGTGAGCGCATCCCGGCGGATGACGCGAAACGGGCCGAGATCCGTATAGCCTATGCCCCAAATCAGGCGGATCAGCCGGCAGGCCAGGGCATTGCCAAAGCGCTGCTGCGGCGTCAGCGCGCCGGGTTCGACATCAAGGCGACGCGCGCCAATCACCATATCAGCACCGTCTTCGATGAGGGGCGCCAGCAGCCGCGGCAAATCCTCTGGCCTGTCCGACGCATCGGCATCCATGAACAGGACCGTATCCACCGCAGGGGATAGCGCGGCGATGCCGGCAAGGCAGGCCCGGCCATAGCCGCGGCGGGGTTCGGAGACCACGCGCGCCCCCATGCCTGCGGCAATTTCCGGCGTGCCATCGGTGCTGGCGGTATCCACCACAATCACCTCAGCGACCAACGGCAGGATGGCGCTGAGAACCTTGGGCAGGGAAGCGGCCTCATTCCTGGTGGGCATGATGACGCCGATCATGGGTGGGGCTGAGGGCTTCATGGGTTGGCGCGCCGCCGAATCAGGTTGAAGCCAAGCATGATCACCACCCCCGCAAGATGAAGGGCCGCAATGCCTTGCGCGAAAACCGGGCGCAGTACGGGGCCGGTGAAGGCAAAGAACAAATAATAAAGCGGCAATAGTACCGCCGGCAGCAGCAGGGCCCGACAGCCCAAGACCACGGCAAAGGGCAGGAACCACACCGCATACCAGGGGAATTGCGCCGGTGAGAGGAAGAATGTCGCAGCCGTAATCACCAGCACGCCACGCAAAAGCGCGCGGCCATCACTGGGCGCGCGCCAGGCCATGGTAAGGGCAATCGCAGCGCCGGCCAGGCCCAGCAGCGGGCGCAGTATAGCGCCGGCATCTTTGCCCAGGATCGCCTCGGCCCAGGCCATGGGTGCGTTATTGACGGACCAGAATCGCGCATAGGCATTCAGCCCGGCATCAGGTGCGGCGATTGTCGCGAGCAAGGGGGCCAGAACAAGCAATGTTGTCACGCCCAACGCGATCAAGGCGCCAAGCCAGGCGCTACGCGGCAGCCAGCGCCCGAAAAGCGGCGCCAGCAGCACGGGCCAAAGCTTCACCCCGGCGGCCAGGCCGAGCAGGACCCCAAGGGCAATGCCCTTGCCGCGCAGGGTGAACAGCACCGCCCCCAGAAGAAGCGGCGGCAAAAGCGCATCCATATGCGCCGCATTGGTCAACACCAGGGGCAGAAGCGGGCAGCACCACCAGATCGCCACGCGCATGATGGGAAGCCCCGCTTGGCGCAGCACGGCTGCCATCAGCGGCAAGGTGACAAGTTCCGCCCCCAGCACCACAAGCCGAAGGCCCGTGACATCCCAAGGCATGATCCAATGCGCCAGCAGAAAGGCGGCCTGGGCCGTGGCGGGATAGATACTGCGGAGTTCAGTGAAGGGCAGCTTTTCGAGCAGCGCCGCCCCCGCCGCGCCAAGCTCGGGCGGCAAGCTCGCCGCCGGGGGTGCCGCCCAGGGTGAGATCCCATGCGCGGCTAGCGCTCCATCCCAAAGATAGCGCAGCGCATCCGTATCCAGCACAAGCGGTGTGGTGAACCAGGGCAGGCGGATCGTGAGGCCAAAGGCGAAAACCCCAAGCAGCACCAGGGGGCGCATGGGCAGGCGTTCAAGCGGGCCAAGCGCGGCAAACCAGGCTGCGCCGCCAAGCACGGCCAGCGCGACGTAAGGGAAGATCAGCAGCGGCGGCGCGGTGGTTTCATCGGTGAGCGCAGGCGCAAGGGCCAGCATGCCCAATTGCGTCAACGCGATGATCGCCGCTGAGAAGGCCAATGGCGCGACCCTGCGCGGCGCCAATTCAACGCCCATGCGCGTAACCTGCAGCCTGCTTGCAGCGAAAACATTGAGTTGCGGCCGAAGCCCGGATATCGGAATGGAAATGCCAAAACCCCTGCTGCCTCATCGCCGCCTTGTCCTGGGTATGGTGGGCGCCACCATCCTGGGCGGCGCCGGCATGGCAATGGCCTGGCCTTGGCGCCGCGGCCTGCCCGATCCCACCGATCCGCGGACCACGCTGCAAGCGGTTGAAGAAGCCATTACGCGACTTTTGCCGGAACCCGAGATTTCCACGGCAAGCTTGGCGGCGCGTTTGGCTGCCGGGGAGCGGATTGTGCTTTTCGACACGCGCGAGCCCGATGAATACGCGCAAAGCCACCTTCCGGGCGCGTTGCGCGTTGCACCAGATGCATCCGCCAGCGCGATATTGGCCCAATACCGTGCGCTGATGGCTGATGCGACCGTTGTTGTTTATTGTTCGGTCGGGTGGCGTTCTGGTCTGGTGGTGCAGGCCATTCGGCGCGCAACGCAGGAAGCACCACCCAAAGCGATCTTCAATCTGCGCGGCGGTATCTTTCGCTGGCATGCTGAAGGGCGCCCTTTGGCATTCGGGCCTGGCGCTTCGGGCGTGCATCCCTTCAGCCGCGATTGGGGACAATTGCTCAATCGCCTTGGTTAGCGCGGCGTCATGAAAACTTTCTGGTGATGGCGCAGCGCGCGCTTGGCGCATGGATTACGAACCCACCGGCGCATCGTTCAGGGCCCAATCATAGGCATCCTCGGCAATGCTCGTGCGACCGGCAAGGCGCTGGCTGAGCGCCGGGGCGGCGAATTGCCTGAAATGCGCGATGACGCCAGGCTCACTGCCGCCGAAATCCTCACGAAACCAGGTATAGATTGAGGATATGCGCAACCGCCCATCCGGCAGCACGGTCACGCCGCGCGGATGGTTGATATAGGCGGCGGCAGCAGCGTTCAGCTCGGCTTCCAAGGTTTCGGCCCGCCAGATACGCGGCAGCAGGTTGGGGCAGCCGATCGAAGCGCAATTGACGGCGTAATGCACGCGCGCATCACGAAACAAGGGACGCATCGTGCCATGTTCGATATCGTCAAGCGACATGCGCTTGCCTTCCACAGTTACAAGCCGCGTTCGCCAGGGGCCGATATAGGCTTTTGGGTCCAAGGGCACGCCTGATGAGCGGATGTCGCGAATGGAGCGCACCGGGTAGCGTTCCAGCACAACCTTGAGCGTCAGCGCGTTATAGAGATTGGCCCAATAGGCGAAGGCTTCAGGCCGCGCCATGCTGGAAGGGCTGCGCGTTGCGGCCTCAGCGATCCAGGCATCAAGCGCGCGCATATCCTGGGCCGAGGCCTTCAGCGCGGCGTAGCGCACGCGCGTTACGCCATCAGGCGGTTCAATGACATAGCGTGCCAGCAAGGCACCAAGGCTCGCATCAGAGTTGGCAGTGGCGCGGCGGAGCGGCAATGCGGCTATGGCAAGCGCGCCAAACGCGCGACGGGTTGGCATGATGAACCTCCTAGGATTTGGCAAACCGCGCCTTGAGCGGAATGGCAGCAAGTGACAGCACGGCAAGCCCGATCAGGGCGCCGAGGATCTCGGGCGTCAGCACGGAACCGACATCAAAATCGCCACCCTGCGCCAGCACATCGCCGAGCCCCGCGCCGGCCAGGCTGAAGACAGCCGTGCCCGGCAGAATGCCAATCGCCGTGGTGATGACGTAGATGGGCAGGCGCACGCCCACAAAGGCCGGCACCAGATTGACCAGAAAGAAAGGGAACAGGGGCACCAGGCGCAGCACCAGCAAATAGGAAGCGGCATTGCGGCGAATACCCTCGCCCAAACTGCGCGCCTTCGGACCCATGCGATCCAGCGCATCCGCGCCGAAAATGCGCTGGGCGAAAAGGAAGATCAGCGTGGCACCAATGGTTGCGCCAAAGACCGTCAGCGCAGTGCCGAGGATGGCGCCAAACAGAAACCCGCCAGAAAGTGTGATAAAGACCGCGCCGGGCACTGAGAACGCGACCGCCACCACATACAGCAAAACATAGGCGCCGGCAGCGAGCAGCAGATTGGCCGCGACGAAAGCCGCCAGCGCTTCCCGATGGCGGGCGAGCGTTTCCAGCGAAAGCTGATCGGAAAGCCCGGTCGCCCGCAGCATGATCAGGATGGCGACAACGCCAAGCGCCAGCCAAAGCCGCCGGTCGCGCAGAAGGTTCTTGAGCTTCATGATGTCTTCCCCGTCACGGCAGCCAACGCTGAATAAGGCCCACCAGGCGCCGCGTGCGCGCGCTGAACAGGCTTGGCGTGTAAAAACTGCCCGCGGCGCGCTTGGAAATTTCCGACATGGTGGGATAGGGCGCGATCATCGAAGCA
>JADCGG010000223.1 GCA_020249125.1 Roseomonas sp.
CATCAATTCCGCGGCACTGCCCATGGTCACCTTGCCGGCTTCGGCCATCCGGGCCAGCGCATTGATGGAAACCTGGCGGGATTCCTCCAGCGTCGCCAGCAGGAAGGGGCCATCGCCCTTGGCGGGGCGCAGGAACAGGTTCTTGGTATGCCCACCGGGCAGGGTGCCGCGCAAATCCTGGCTTTCGGCCACTGTGAAGACCGCCGGGTGATGGCGGGTTTCCGCGGCAATGCCGGCTTCGGTGAGTCGGGCGAGTAGGCCTTCGGGGGTTTCGGGCATCATGCCTCCTGCGAATGGCGGAAATTTATCGGCGGGTCGCAAGCCGCCAAGGGCGGCAGCGCCCGGATATCACCCGCACATGATCCGCGTCACCACACCATATTCAATCAGTGCCGTGGCGCGGTCTATCCGGTAATCGCGCGTCATTGGCGTATTCGGCCCACTCATGCGCACGGTAGTGACGCCCGGCATCGCCTGCAGCGCTGGGGGCGGAGATTTTTTGGCCATGGCGGGGTTTTGTGGGGTGGTGGTAGGGATGATTAGCTTAAGGGTCTTGACAGTCAAAGATTGATTCTTAACGATCATACTAAGGCGTCTCCTCGCATGACGCGTCGTGTTAACGCGACGTTTGACCGAATGTTACCTCAGGATGTCGCCGTTGCTTTCGGCGGCTTGCCGGCGATCAGAAGGAGGAGACGCCTTTCATTCATGCGACATATTCCGCAGCAACTTGCGTCCGAAAGCGAATTGCTAGTTCACCTGGGAGTGGGCGCGGAAGAGCTTGCATTTCTACGAAGGTGGACTGGGTTCAAATACAGAACTGTCAAAATTTCAAAGCGGAGTGGCGGGGAACGGACTCTGCTTATTCCAGATGACCGGCTGAAGTTTCTTCAAAAAAAGATATTAGGAATTTTACTAAATTTGTATCGCCCACGCGCGCCGGTGCACGGGTTTACAAAAGATCGAAGTGCTCTGACCAATGCAAAAGCACACGAGGGTCGAAGGTTTTTGCTCAATCTGGACTTAAAAGATTATTTCGCATCAGTCTCACGAAACCGAGTTGTAGGTCTTCTAGAAAAACTAGGCATAGACGCTGCTGTAGCAGATGTTATCGCCGCGTTCTGCATATTTCGCGATCAACTGCCTCAAGGTGCACCTACCTCGCCAATTCTGGCGAATATGGTTACGTTTAGGATGGATCGAGAATTAATGGAGTTCGGCCAGAAACATCACCTTAAGTATACTCGGTACGCAGATGATCTCACTTTTTCTAGTTACAGGCCGCCAACTTTGCTATTTAAAGATGGATTACCTAAGGAAGGAAAAATTACAGAAAAAGCCCTCTCGGATGAAATTCGCCTTATCATTAACTCTAATGGTTTTGATTTAAACTCCGATAAAATTTGGTTCTCTGCCACACGGTCGCGAAAAGAAGTAACAGGGATCATCGTCAATCAGTTTCCAAACGTGAAGCGATCCTTCATTCGCGAATTGCGCGTTTTGCTGCATAAAGCAGAAACACTTGGCTTGCCGCAGACCGAGAAGGATTACCAGAGTTTTTCCGGGAAAAACGCCCCTTTGGAACAGGTACTGCGCGGCCGCCTGGAGTGGATATCACAGATCCGCGGACGTGACTTCCCATGTTATCAGATACTTGCGACACGCTTTAACGCGCTCTACGCGAAAAAGCCACTGAGGCTACCCCCTTCACAAGAGGATGTTCTTCAAAAATCGATTTGGGTGATTGAATACCACCCAAAAGAATCAGAAAAAAGAGAATGTTTAATCGACATTCAAGGCACCTGCTTTTTCCTAAAACAGGTAGGCCTGGTGACCGCGCATCACGTTGTTTCGGAATTACCTAAGGGCACGCGCTTTTCAGTTTTCCGGCCGACTCATTCTTGGCAAAAATACGAGGCATGGTCTTCCGAAATTACCTGTCAATATCGTGACTTGGCCATCTTGCATCACAACATTCCACCTCACGCATTCTTGGAGTTAGAAGCGGCAAATTCGCAAGCCGTAGATCAGACACGGATTAAGGCGCTTGGTTTTCCAAACTTTGGACCAGGCGATACCCTAGCGAGAATACCAGGCGAGGTTATTCGAACACTAACCAAGAGCGCCGTGAAGCAGATAGAGGTGACTGCCGCTCTGCCGTCCGGAATAAGCGGCGGACCTATCATAGACGCTGCCCAACTGCGCGTTCTAGCGGTCGCCGTGAAAGGCGGGGCAACTGAAGACAGACAGGTGGCAGTAGCTATTTCAGAGCTTCAAACGCTATTTAAGGAACACCCTGGCTCGTGAAGGATTATGTGGTCATCGAGCCATAGCCTCACCCGCAGGTGATCTGCGTCACCACACCGTTTTCAATCAGCACCGTCGCACGGTCTATCCTGTAATCCCGCGTCATTGGCGTATTCGGCCCACCCATGCGCACGGTAGTGATCCCCGGCATGGCTTGCAGCGCGGCGCGCACTTCTTCCGGCGCCTTGCCAAGCAGTGCCGGGAAGCGCGCCTGATGCGCCGCGCAGCCCGGCGGCTGAGAGGTTTGCGCCTGCGCCCAGGGTGTAACGGGTGCGGCGGCGCTGAGCAGAAGGGCCAAGGCCAAGGTCATGCGCGGCATGGTGTTTTCCTTACGCTGCAGTGCGTTTCTTTCAAGCAGCACTTCATGGCGATTTCAGGGTAAGGCCTGCCACATTGCCGCGCGGCTTGGCAGGCGGCATGGTGAGCGCCGGTTTTTACAAGGAACTGCCCCATGGCTCAGCCGCTTTCCATCATGTCCACCCTCGCGCTGCAGGGCGTATTGGACGTGCTCGCGCCGCTTTGGGCGAAGAACAACCCGGCCCCGGCCATGCTGTTTGACCCGACCAAGAGCATTTCGCAGCGCATCACTGATGGCGCGCGGGGTGATATCGCGATCCTGACCGCAGCCGCGGTGGATGATTTCATCGCCAAGGGGGTTTTCGTGCCCGGCAGCCGGCGCGATTTGGCGCTTTCCCATATCGGCGTAGCAGTCGCCGCCGGCGCGCCGCGCCCGGATATCGGCACACCGGAAGCCTTCCGTGCGGCGCTGCTGGCAACGCCTTCCTTGGCCTATTCCCGCGCGGGGGCGAGCGGGCTGTTCTTCGCGGGCTTGATTGAACGCCTTGGCATCGCGGCGGAGGTGAATGCAAAAGCCACCGTGATCCCGCAGGGTTTTACGGGAGAATTGCTGAAGCGTGGCGAAGTGGCTTTGGCCATCCAACAAGTCAGCGAATTGATGACCGTGCCCGGCATTGACATTATCGGCACGCTGCCGGCTGAGATTGGCGAGGTGCTGACCTTCTCCGCCGCGATTTTTGCCGAGGCACCGCAGCCGGAAGCCGCGCGCGCCTTCATGGAGTTTTTGGTGCAAGGCGCGGATGCGGGGTTACTCCGCGCCAAGGGGTTGGAACCGGTTTAGGCGCCTAACGCAAACCCCTCATACCCCTTCTCCGCCACCTCATCGCAAATGCGCCGATACCGTGCCATGCCGCCGATATAGGGCATAAACACGCGCGGCTTGCCCGGCACATTGGCGCCCAGATACCAGGAATGCGGCGTTTTCGGGAAAAGCGTGCGGTTCGCCACTTCCTCTACCTGCACCATCCAATCATCCACGGCATCGGGCTTGGCTTCGATGCGTGTCTGGCCGGCCTTCCGCATATCGGCGATGCAGCGCGTGATCCATTCCACATGCTGTTCAATCGCAACCGGCATATTGGTCAGCACTGAAGGGCTGCCCGGCCCCGTCACGGTGAACAGATTGGGGAAGCCCACCACTTGCAGCCCCAGATAGCTGCGCGGGCCTTCGCGCCAGACATCGCGCAAAGCCAGGCCATCACGCCCGGCGATGTTCAAATTGAACAAAGGCCCCGTCATGGCATCAAAACCGGTGGCAAACACGATGATATCCAACGGATATTCGCCCTTGCTGGTCTTCACGCCGGTGGCGGTAATGCGTTCAATCGGTTCCGCCCGCAGATTGACCAGGGCAACATTGTCGCGATTGTAGGTTTCAAAATAGCCGGTATCAATCGGCGGGCGCTTGGTGCCAAAGCCGTGATCAATATCGGCAAGGATCGCGGCCTTGGCAGGATCCTTCACCACCTGACCGATTTTTTTCTTGAGAAAGTCTGAAACAATCTTATTCGCTTCCTCATTGGTCAGCACATCGCGGAATTCGGCGCGCAGGCGCAGCCCGCCCTTTTCCCAGGCTTTCTCAAAAATCTCATTCCGTTCTTCATCCGATACTTCCAGCACGGAACGATCAGCGATGCGCCAGGGATGGCCATTCACGGTGGAACGCATCACATCGCGGATTTCGGCGAAATTTTCGCGCACGTATTTCTTGAAGTCATCGGAAAGCGGGCCGTTGCGCGCCGGGATTGAGTAATTCGCGGTGCGCTGAAACACTGTCAGGTGCTTGGCAGCCGCGCCAATCACCGGAATGGCTTGAATGCCGGTGGACCCGGTGCCGATCACGCCAACCCGCTTGCCCGTGAAATCCACACCCTCATGCGGCCATTCGCCGGTGTGATACCATTTGCCCTGGAAATCCGTGATGCCATCAATCTTTGGCAGATTGGCGGAAGAAAGGCAGCCGACCGCCGAGATCAGGAAGCGCGCGGCGTAATGCTGGCCCTGATCGGTTTCAACATGCCAAAGATTTTCACCGTCATCATAACGGGCAGAAACAACCCGCGCCTTGAAGGTGATGTCGCGCTTCAGGTCCAATTTATCGGCGGCGTAATTCAAATAGCGCAGGATTTCGGGCTGCGTCGGGTAGCGTTCCGTCCATTCCCAGCCCTGCACGAGGTCATCAGAAAAATGGTAGCAATAGCTGTGGCTTTCGGAATCGCAGCGCGCCCCCGGATAGCGGTTCCAATACCAGGTGCCGCCCACGCCATCGCCCGCTTCCAGCACATGGGCATTGAGCCCAAGGCGATCCCGCAGCGCATGAAGCTGATACATGCCGGCGAAACCGGCGCCGATGATCAGCGCGTCATAGAGCTTCGCCTCGGTTGAGGTGGTGGCAAGGGGGCTCACGGCATCAAGCATGGCTATTTCTTCATCTTGGCTGGTTGAAGCCTTAGGCTAACCCGCACCGCCCCCCGGCGCCAAGCGGGGCAAATCCTTGTCATTTCCGCCCCACCGCCCAAATAGGACCCTGAAGGTGCCCGAAAGCCCCCTGCCCATCGGCACCGCCTCGACTTTGGGAAAGACCATTACCGTGAATATTCAAACCCCCGCCACTGGCGTCACCACGACCAATGCCTCGCTTGAACCGCGCCCCTCCCGCGCGGAAGCCGAAGCCGCGGTGCGCACCCTGCTGCGCTGGGCCGGCGATGACCCGGACCGCGAAGGCCTGGTGGATACCCCCGCGCGCGTCGCCCGCGCCTATGAGGAATTCTTCGCCGGCTATGAAACGGACCCGGTGGATTTGCTCGCGCGGTCCTTCGAAGAAACCGATGGCTATGATGAAATGGTGATCCTGCGGGACATCCGCATGGAAAGCCATTGCGAACATCACATGGTGCCGATCATTGGCCGCGCGCATATCGCCTATCTGCCGCAGGGCCGCGTGGTGGGGATCAGCAAGCTTGCCCGCGTGTTGGAAGTTTATGCCAAGCGCCTGCAAATCCAGGAAAAGTTGACGGCGCAGGTGGCGAATACCATTGAACAGGTGCTGAAGCCGAAAGGTGTCGCGGTGGTGATTGAAGCGGCGCATCAATGCATGACAACGCGCGGCATCCACAAGCCGGGCGTCACCATGGTGACCAGCCGGATGCTGGGCGCTTTCCGTGATGATGCCAGCACGCGGCGCGAATTCCTGGCCATTATCGGCGGCCAGCGCGCCAATGTGATTGAAGGCTAGGAGCATTTTCAAGCCAAGTGGAATCACTTGGCGACTCGGAAAATGCGACCAAATCAAGCATTTTCAAGCCAAGTGGAATCACTTGGCGGCTCGGAAAATGCGA
>JADCGG010000224.1 GCA_020249125.1 Roseomonas sp.
AGCGAGATAGACCGCGAAATTGCCGCCCGGGCGCGTATCCAGCCCCTGCCCCAAGGCCAAGGGATGCGCCGATAGCAGGGATGAAATGGCAAAGGCCGTGGTTTCCGCCGGCGCCACCTGCGCGCGCGCCACATGGCCGCGCGGCCACAGCAGGATGGCGGCCGCGCCGCCCACCCAAAGCAGCAGCAGGATCAGCGCCAGCCTGGCACGCCAAGCCCAAAGCCCCATCAGCAGCAGCGGCAAAGGCATCAGCCGCCCCCCATTCTGGCGGGCAGGGCGATTTCCGTGAAAATCCGCCTAATCGGGCGCTGGGCGCGGAGTTCCAACACCGGGGCCGGCTCCACCCGCCCATAGGCGGGGCTTTCCCAGCCGCGGATCAAAGCCAGGCTGAAAGGCGCATCGGCGGCAAGGGTAATGCGCGCCTTGGCACTTTGAACCCCATCCGGGATCCGTTTCCAATCGCCGGGGGCAAGCCGCCAGCGCAACGCCAGATCGCGGAAATCCCCGCCCACTTGGTCTTCCACACGCCAGAGCCGACCGCGGCATTCAACTCGCCTCGCATGGCGATTGCCGCGCCAATCGCGGGTCTTGGCGCCATCGGGGATGGCGCGGCAGCGTGGCCAGCGCCCGAACAGGAAGGGGCCAAGCCGCGGCATGGGTTCCGCATCATCAAAGGTGATCAGGTTATGCCCGAGCCCACCGGCCAGCATGTTTTGCCACCAATCGAAGCCCGGCGGCGGCAGATAGGCGCCGCTGCCGCCATCGCGGAGTAGATTTTCATTCCCGTCCCAAAGGTCGAAATGCAGCAAATCCGCCTGACCAGGCCGGAAGCGGAGCGGCACACCAGTGCGAAGCACGCCGCGCGCACCCCCTGCCCCGGCAAGCCCGAACCAGCCGGCGCTGCGCCAATGGGCAGCCTGTGGCGCCGGCGCGGCGAGCAGGGCGGTCAAGCCAAGGGCGCGGCAGCCAGGATCATTCGGCACGCTAGCACTGGCGCCCAGAAACAGTCGGGAAGCACGCTCCAGGCTGCCGCGCGCATCACCAGGGCCAAGGCCGGACAGATCGGCAAAGGCTGAATCATCGCAAGGCCCGATGCGGGGCAGGGCGCCATTGGGCGCCATAACACGCCCCAGCCATTGCGTGGCGGCGGCAGCACGCGCGGCGAAAGCCCCGCCAAAGCGAGGCGCGCCATGGCGGCGGCGGAACCATTCGGCAATCCCCAGCACATCCAGCATCAGCCGGTGATAGGCCGGTGAGGCCTGGGCAAAGGCCCCGCATGGCGAGACCAGCCGCGCAACAGCGCGTGAGAGCGCCCGCGCGCCGGCACGCCGGTCCCGCGCGTGGCCCAGAAGCAGGCCGCAAACGAACAACCCCGCCGCCTCACTGATTGGATGATTATTGTCCTGCGCCGCGCCATAGGCGCGTGTGGCGCGGATGCGCCGCGCATGCAGCCCCAGCAAGTCACGCGTCCCTGGGCTCAGGCGGCGATCGGCGCCGAGCAGGGCAAGCGCCAGGCTGATCCCCATGGCACGCAAGGCCGCTTCCTGCGCGCAAGCCCAGCCAGGGCCGCGAAAGGGCGGGTTGGCGGCGGCCCAATCGGCCAGCAGCGCTTCGGCCTGATCCAGATGCGGGCCTTGAGGGTCATGCGCGGCGGCGTGGGCCAGCGTCAGCAGCGGGCCAAGGCGATGCGCTTCCCATAGGCCGCGAATATCGGCACCAGGTCGGGCAAGGACATCCAGCGCATGGGCCTTGGCGTCAAAGGGTCCGTGCCAATCGCGCGGCGTGATCGGTAGCGCGCTGGCTTCGGGCAGAAAGGGGCCGAGCGGGGCTGGCCGATCCGGCAAGGCGTAGCGGATGATCCCAGTCGCAAGGCGGAGGCGATGCCACGCAAAAAGCGCGATGGGCCGAGGGCCAAGCCGGCAAGCCGCCTCGGCACTGAGCCACCAACTGCGCCAACCGGGCAGGATGGTCGTTGAGTGCCCGGCTTCGCCAAGAACTGTATCTCCTGGCACGCTGCGTCTCCTAAAGGGATTTGGATCGTTGCATAACAATCTAAAGTTGTGTTAAATAAAAATCAATAATATTTTTGGGTGTGTTTTATGTTCTTACTCTCCAAAAAAGAGATACACGGCAATACGCCACAATTGCGTCCTATCATTTTGATTTTGTGTCTTTTCGCCGCCATCCTGCCCGCCGAGGCGCAACCCGGCGCGCAATTCCTCGCCCCGCCCAGCCTGCCGCCAAGCCTGCCGGGAGGCGCAAATCTACCCAACCTGCCCCCTGGCGCGCAGCGCGAGATTCTCGCCCGAGTCCTTGAAGCCGCCAGCACCGCGCCAGCGGCCCCCGCGCCGCAAGCGGCAAGCCCCGCACCGCGCCCTGCGCCCAATCTTTCCAGCATCGAAGCCTTCTTTGCCGAAAGGCTGGAACAGGCGGAACTTCGCCAATTCGGCTACGATACTTTCCGCGGTGGCGCCGCCCCGCCGCCAAGCTTCGGTGCCCTGCCCGGTTCCTACATATTGGGGCCGGGCGATGAGGTGGTGGTGGCGCTGCGCGGGCGCGCGCGGCAGACGCACTCCCTCAGGATCGGGCGGGATGGCATGCTGCTGCTGCCCGAATTGCCGCCCATCCCTGCTGCCGGGCGCAGCCTTGCCGAGCTGCGCACCGATATGGAAGGCCGCGCAGCACGGGAATTGGGCGGGTCGGAGGTCTTTCTTTCCATCGGCGCCATCCGACAGATCAGCGTTTTCGTGGGCGGCGAGGTGATGCGCCCTGGCTTTCAGAATTTGACCGCGCTCGCGACTGTTTTGGATGCGCTGGCAGCGGCTGAAGGCGTGCGGCGGAGCGGGTCCTTGCGCGCGATCCGTATCGAAGGACCAGCAGGGTCGCGGCAGGTGGACCTTTACCCCCTGCTCGCCGATGCGCCGGGGACGGCGGATCTGACCTTGCGGGAGGGTGAGCGCATTCTGGTGCCGCCTTTGGGGGGCGTGGTGGCGATTGCCGGCGATGTGGCGCGGCCTGGCATTTATGAATTGCCGGCGCGCCAGGCCGCCATGCCGCTGGATGATGCGCTGACGCTTGCCGGCGGGCCACTCCGCCCCAGCGGCAATCGGCTTTTGGTGCAGCAGAGCGATGCACAGGGGCGGCGGAGTTATGCCGAACTTGCCCTGACCGCCAGCCTCAAGCGCGGCGATGCGCTGCTGGTGCGGCCAGGGGCGGATGTGGCCGCCAATACCATTCGCCTTTCCGGGCATGTGGCGATGCCAATCACCCGCGCCGCCAATGGTCGGCAGGGGCTTTCGCTGCGCGGGCTGATTGCGGATCATCGGCAGCTTGGTCCCGATCCCTATACGCGCTTTGCCGTGGTGCTGCGCCCGGATCAGCGGAGCGGGCAGCGGCATTTGGTGGGCTTCGATCTGGCGCGCGCGCTGGAAGGGCGCGGGGGCCCAGGCCTGCGCGATGGGGATGAGGTGGTGGTCTTCGCCCGCGCAGATATCCAGTGGCTTTCGAGCAGCACCATCCAACGCGCCTTGCGGGGCGAGGCAACCGCGATGCAGGGGGGCGAATGCGTGGCGCTGACGCAGCTTGCCCAAGCGGCGCAGGCCTCGCCCGCGCGCTTCGCCCATGCGCGGGCCACAGGCTTTCCAGAGCTGGGCGATGCGCGCTGCCCGCGCATTTTCCAGGAAGTGCCGGAATTGGCCGGCTTCCTGCTGGATCATGCCGCGCTGGTGACGGGCGAGGTGCGCGCGCCGGGCCTATACCCGATGATGGAAAATACCCCCATGGCCGATGCGCTGGCGATCGCGGGGGGTGTCACGGCGCTTGGCAATGCCGGCGCGCCGGATGTGGCGCATGCGGTGGCGAACCCAGCACTCACGGGGCAGGTCACGCGCGTGAGCATGGGTGGCGGGGCAAAGCTGGTGTCACCGCGTCAGGCGCTGCGCGTGCCGCGGCGGGAAGACGCGCTGGATAGCGGCCCGGTGCTGCTGCTGGGCGAATTTCGCAACCCTGGCAGCTATGAATTGCGCCGGGGCGAGCGGCTTTCGGACGTGATCGCGCGCGCCGGCGGGCTGACGGCCGAGGCCTTTCCCTATGGCGCAGTGTTTACCCGCGAAAGCGTCCGCCTGCGCCAGCAGGAAGGCTTTGCGCGTACCGCGCGTGATTTGGAAAGCAGCCTGGTGCAATTGGCCTCAGGCCAGGCGCTGCCGGGCTCGCGCGGGGGGACGGCAGATGTTGGGGGTGCCATGAAGGCAGGGCGGGAATTGGCGGCGACGCTCCGCGAAGCGCGCGCCGCCGGGCGTGTGGTGGTGGAAGCCAATCCCGTGATCCTGCTGGCGCGGCCCGATTTGGACATGCTGATGGAACCGGGCGATGTGATCGCCATGCCAAAGCGCCCGCAGGATGTGACGGTGGTGGGCGCGGTGCTCAATCCCGGCAGCCTGCCCTTTCGCCAGGGTTGGCGCGCGGCGGAGTACATTCAGGCCTCTGGCGGGGCGCAGCGCTTTGCCGATGCATCGCGCGTTTTTGTGGTGATGCCGAATGGTGAGACCGCGCCGGCGGGCCAGGGTTACTTCCAGGCTGGCGGGCCGCCCCTGGCGCCGGGCAGCCTGGTGATGCTGCCGCAAGACCCGGCGCCGTTCGAGACCTGGGGCTATATTCGTGACATCACGCAGATTGTGGGGCAGCTCACGATTTCATCCGCAGCGCTGGCGGTGATTGCGCGGGAGTCGCGGCGCAATTAGGGCCTGTCAATCCGTTTGGCTTGAAAATGCTCGCGTCCCAGGTGCTCCCGTCATCGCAGGGGCTTGCCGGCCCTGTTCGGGCGCCGCAAGCTTGCAGCCAATTTCGGGAAAAGGGACGGAAAACATGAGCTTCACCTCAACGCGCCGCGCGCTGCTGACTGCCTTCACCGCGACACCAATCCTTTCTTCGCCCCCCCGCGCGCAGGGTGCCTTCCCCGATAAGCCTATCCGCCTGATCGTGCCTTTCGCGCCGGGCGGGAATGCGGATTTGACAGCGCGCGCCTGCGCGCCCGCCATGTCGGCCAAGCTTGGCCAGCCTGTGGTGGTGGAAAATCGCGCGGGCGCGGGTGGCAGTGTTGCCGCGCAGCAGGTCGCGCGGGGGCGGCCAGATGGCTATACGATCCTGCTTGGGTCGAATGGGCCGCTGACCATCAACCCAACTGTGCAAACCAATCCCGGCTATGATCCGCAGCGCGATTTCATGCCGATTGGGCTTTTTGTACGCACACCCATGGCGATTACCGTGCATCGCAGCCTGCCCGTGCAGACAGTTGCGGAACTTGTCGCGCATTCGAAGGCCAATCCGGGCAGGCTTGGCTTTGGATCCTCCGGCATTGCGAGCATCGCGCATCTGTCGCTTGAAATGTTCAACGCCGCGACCGGGGCAAGCATTACCCATATCCCCTATGGCAGCGGCGGGGCGCTGACGCCTGATCTTATTTCCGGCACGATTTCCGGCGCCATTACGGAAATTTCCATAGCCCTGCCGTTACACCGGGAAGGGGCGGTGCGGATTTTGGCCGTGGCGGCGGTTGATCGGCTGCCGCAGGCGCCTGAATTGCCCACCGCGAATGAGGCCGGTATTGCCGGTTATCAGGCTGCGGCCTTTGTCGGCATTGTTGTGCCAACAGGCGTGCCGGATTACGCGGCGAAGGCGCTGGGTGAGGCGGTTGCCGCTGCGGTTGCGGACCCTGCCGTGCGCATGCGGCTGGAAGGCATGGGCAGCCTGATGGCCAGCGCGACCGAGGCAACGCCGGCGGGCTTTGCCGCGTTTCTGCAGCGGGAGACAGCATGGACCCGCGCGGCGGCGGAACGCGCGGGGTTACGGCAGGGCTGAGCTTGGCGCCTGCTTCAAGGCAGGCGCCTGCGCGCTATAAATCCACCTTGATATTCGCCCGCTTGATCACATCGCGCCATTTGTCGCGTTCCGCCTCCAACCGCTTATCGCCATCCGCCGGTGAGGAACCGACATAATCAAAACCCATTTCCTCAAAGCGCTTCATGATATCAGTCTGGCGCGCGGCAGCGATGGCAACTTCATGCAGGCGATTAACGGCACGATCCGGCGTGGCCTTGGGCGCCACCAGCATCGCCCAGGTATAAACATCATAATCCTTCAGGCGAG
>JADCGG010000225.1 GCA_020249125.1 Roseomonas sp.
GGCCAATCATAGGCCTGCATGGCGGCGAGCGTATCTTCCGACAAGTCGCGCGGCGCCATGCCCGTGGTTTCAATCGCGCGGGCCATGAAATGGCGCGCGAAAAGCGGCACATCTTCCCGGCGCTCCTTGAGCGGCGGCACACGGATCGGCACCACCGCCAGGCGATAGAACAAATCCTCCCGGAAACGCCCGGCAGCGATTTCGGCGGTAAGATCGCGATTGGTGGTCGCGACGACCCGCACATCCACCTTCACGCGCGTGCCACCGCCAACCCGTTCAAACCCCTGTTCCTGAAGCGCGCGCACAATCTTGCCCTGGGTTTCCATCGGCATATCGGCGACTTCATCCAGCAGAAGCGTGCCGCCATGGGCGCGTTCCAAAACCCCCGCGCGCCGGGTTTGCCCCTGCGCATCCGGCTCCACGCCAAATAATTCTTCCTCGAACCGCGCTGGGTTCAGGATGGCGCAGTTTAGCACCACAAAGGGGCCATCGGCGCGGCGCGATTGCGCATGGATCATGCGCGCCGCCACTTCCTTGCCCGCCCCCGCCGGCCCAGTCAGCAAAACGCGCGAACCGGTCGGCGCCACTTTTTCAATGGCGCTGCGCAATTGCTGAATGCCGGCGGATCTGCCCAGCAATTCCGTCTCCGGCCCCGCGCGCAGCCTAAGGTCGCTATTTTCGCGCTTGAGCCGCGCCGCTTCCAAGGCACGCGCCAGCACCAAAAGCAGCCGATCCGATTTGAAGGGCTTTTCGATGAAATCATAAGCACCCTGCTGGATCGCCTGCACCGCCGTTTCGATGGTGCCGTGGCCCGAGATCATCACCACCGGCACTTGCGGTTCTTCCGCATGCATCGCGGCCAGGATGCCAAGCCCATCCAGGCGGGAATTCTGCAACCAGATATCCAGGATCACCAGCGAAGGCCGGCGCGCGGCAAAGGCGGCCAGCGCGGAATCGGCATCATGGGCCTGACGTGTTTCGAATCCCTCATCGCTCAGAATGCCTTCCAGCAGCGTCCTGATATCGGGTTCATCATCAACAATCAGAATCTCATGCGCCATGCGCGACCTTGCTGCCCCTCACTTCGCCGATTGCGGCGCCTTGGCGCCTGGCCCATCAGAATGCCAGGGAGACTCGCCAAGCGGCAAGACCAACCTTGCAATGGTGCCCGAACCCTCTGGCCGGGCCGCCAGACTGATAAAGCCCCCATGGTCTTCCATGATCTTTTTCACAATGGCAAGGCCAAGCCCGGTGCCTTTCGGCTTATGCGTCACATAGGGTTCGGTCAGTCTTTCCGGCGGTTCTTCGGCGGGCAGCCCAATGCCATTATCCATCACCTCAAAGGCCAGCTTGTCGCCTTCCTGAATGATGCGGGTTTCAATCCGCCCGGCTTCACCCGCTTCGCGCATGGTGATGGCGTCAGCCGCGTTCTGCAAAAGATTGGTCAGCGCCTGACCGATCAGGCGGCGATCACAGGGAAGCTTCACCCCCTCTGGCCCCGGATGATTTTCGTAAGTGATATCGGCATGCGCATTGCGTTGCAGCACAAGCGCTTCCAGCATCAGCCTATTCGCATCCTCGGGCTTGATCACCGGCTGGGGCATGCGCGCAAAGGCTGAGAATTCATCCACCATGCGCCCGATATCTTCCACCTGGCGCACAATAGTGTCCGTGCATTGACGGAAAGTATCGGGGTCATCCGTGATCTGGCGCAGATAGCGCCGCTTCAGCCTTTCGGCGGAAAGCTGAATGGGTGTCAGGGGATTCTTGATTTCATGCGCAATGCGCCGCGCCACATCCGCCCAGGCCGCCTTGCGTTGGGCCGATTGCAATTCGGTGATGTCATCAAAGGTCAGCACAAAACCTTCAACCTTGTCCCCCAGGATTTCGGTGCCCATGCGCGCGAGCAAAATGCGCCTGGCATTGGCCGGCCCGATCAGGATTTCCGCCACGCGCGGGCGGTCAGGATTCGCCGCCGCCGCTGCCAGCAATTCCGCGAATTCCGGGGCAATGCGCGGGAAGGGCAAACCAATCGCCGCATCCAGATCAACGCCTAGCAGCGCGCTTGCCGAACGATTGGGCAAGGTCACGCGCCCTTCACGATCAAGCCCGACGACACCGGCTGAAACACCCGACAAGACGGTTTCGGTAAAACGCCGACGCTCATCAATCAGGCTATAGGCATTCATCAATTCGGCGCGCTGCGCGCCAAGCTGGCTGGTCATGCGATTAAAAGACCGTGCGAGGCGCGCGATTTCGTCATCCGCCTCCCCTTCTTCCACCTTGGTCGCCAAATCCCCGCTGCGCACACGCTCCGCGGCCAGGATCAGGCGCGAAATGGGCCGCGCAATGCGATTGGCCATCAACAACCCAATCAGCACCGCGGCCAGCAGCACTAGCAGCGTGGCAATGGCGAAGATCAGGAAGAAGGTGATTTGCAGGCTTTCCCGATTGCGGTCGAGTTGATTGTATTCGTTGAAGGAAATCTCGGTGCGCCGCATGTGACCCAAGACCGAAGGATCAAGCGGGCGCGTGATCAACAGCACGAGCCCTGGCGGGATATTCAACTGCACCATGGCGCGCACGCGCCCTTCCTCAGCCTCGCTCGGCAGCACCACCACCTCGCCGGATCGCACGGCCTCCATCGCCCAGGCCGGCGGCAAATCCACAAGATTCGATATGCCAAGGCCCGCATTCGCCACCACTTGGCCGAGCACGGGTTCAAAAATGATGGAACTGGTCAAGCCCCGCAGCGCCGTATGGGTCGCAAGCAGGCGCGCGAAGGCCACACCATTATCCGGCAGCAGCACCTGTGCGGCGCGATTGAGGTCATTCGCCATGAACAGGATATCGGCGCGGATCGTATTGCGATGCTCATCCAAGTAACCGCGCGAGGCCACCAGCGATGCTTCCAGCGTATCGCGCACGCGGTCACTGAACCAAGCCTGAATGCCAAGGTTGAAGAATAGCGCGGCAAAGCCCGCCACCAGCAACGCCGGCACAGCGGCGACCACACCGAAAAGCAGCACAAGCCGCACATGCAGCCGCGACCCCGCCGCGCCGCGCCGGCGTTCCAGCCACATGCGCGTGAGCCGCGCGGCGAGGGAGGCAACCAGCAGCAACAGAAAGGCGATATTGGCAAGAATGACGCCGGCCAATTGCCCCGCCCCGGTGGGACCGATGGGCGTGCCGCCGGAAAGCGCGGCAAAGGTCGCAAGCCCAACCACCAGGGCCAGAAATGCCAGCGCGAGGGTGAACACCCGGCCGGTGACGATATCCGCCAAGCGGGTAAAAACCCCGCGCGGGCGAGGCGGCGCTTCGGCCTGCGCCTCGGCGGGCATGGTCAGGTCATGCGGCGATGCCGGATCATCACGCGCCGCGCACCACGGGAAGTTCCAATTCCCGCAGCTTCTTCCGCAACGTATTCCGATTGAGCCCGAGCATGGCCGCCGCCTTGATCTGATTGCCTCTTGTCGCGCTCAATGCCATGCGGAGCAAGGGGCGTTCAACCTCAGCGAGCACCCGGTCGTATAATTCCTTCACCGGCATGCCATCCTTATGGGCGGACATGAAGGTGGCAAGATGGCGTTCCACTGCCTGTTCGAGCGTCATGGGCGCGGCCTGACCATCGGGGCCGGCCACGGGCGCGGCTTCGGCCAATTCGGCTGCCACGGCATCGGCGCCGATCACCTCCTGCGGGTAAAGGGCCGCCATGCGGCGCATCAGGTTTTCCAATTCGCGCGCATTGCCGGGCCAGGCATGAGCCTTGAGCGCCTCAAGCGCCTCAGTCGCCAATTGCTTGGAAGGCAGGCCAGATGCGCGGGCGCGCTCCAGAAAATGCCGCGCGAGCAAGGGGATATCTTCAAGCCTTTCACGGAGCGGCGGCAGGCGGATCGGCACCACATTCAGGCGATAGAACAGGTCTTCGCGAAACAGCCCCTGGCGAATCTGATGGCGCAAATCGCGATGGGTCGCGGCCACAATGCGCACATTGGCCTTGATCGGCTGGCGCCCACCCACCGTGGTGAATTCGCCTTCCTGCAAAACGCGGAGCAAGCGGGTTTGCGCTTCCGGCGGCATATCGCCGATTTCATCCAGGAACAGCGTGCCGCCGGCGGCCTGTTCAAAGCGGCCAATGCCGCGATTGAGCGCACCGGTGAAAGCGCCGCGTTCATGGCCGAAAAGCTCGGCTTCGATTAATTCGCGAGGTATGGCCGCCATATTGATAGCAACGAATGGCCCGGCGCGGCGCTTGCCGTAATCATGCAAAGCACGCGCGATCAACTCCTTGCCGGTGCCGCTTTCGCCCGTCACCATCACGGTCAGGTCGGTGGTGGTGAGCCGCGCCACTGTGCGATAAATTTCCTGCATGGCGGCGGAACGGCCAATCAGGGGCAGCTTTTCACCCTCGGCTTCCTCGGGCGGGGGCGCATCGGGGGGGGCGGCCAAGGCGCGTTCCACCGTGCCCAGAACTTCCTTCAAATCGAAAGGTTTGGGCAGATATTCGAAGGCGCCGCGTTGGGTTGCCTTCACGGCAGTGGCGAAGGTGGATTGCGCGCTCATGACAATCACGCGCATCTCAGGGCGCACGCGGCGGATGCGCGGCACCAGATCAAGCCCGTTTTCATCCGGCATCACCACATCGGTGATGACAAGGTCCCCTTCCCCATCCTCCACCCAGCGCCAGAGCGTCGCAGCCGAGGATGTCGCGCGCACCTGATACCCGGCGCGGCCCAAGGCCTGGCTCAAGACCGTGCGAATGGCGCGATCATCATCGGCGATCAGGACGGTGCGTGGTTCAGTCATCAAGCGCTCTCCTGCCAACCCGCCGGGGGCGCCGGCATGGAAAGTTTGAATAAGGTCCGCCCCGGGCGGCTATCGCATTCGATCAGCCCGCCAAGGTCCGTCACCAGCTTCGCCACCAGCGCAAGGCCAAGCCCCTGCCCGCCCCGCTTGGTGGACACAAAGGGTTCAAAAAGCGTTGCCTGGATGTCTTCGGGAATGCCCGGCCCATTGTCGCGCACCGTCACCAAAAGCGGCAGATGCACCCTTTCGCTGGATGTGGGCACCGCGATGCGCACGCCATGCTGATAGGCGGTGGAAAGGACGATTTCGCCATGGATCGGGTCCACCGCCTCGGCGGCGTTTTTCACCAGATTGAGGATAATCTGCACCAGAATATCCCGATTGCCCCAAACCGGCGGCAAGGAAGGGTCATAGTCTTCCGTGACTTTCAGATGCGCGGCAAAGCCTGTTTGCGCGATACGCCGCACATGATCCAGCACCTGATGGATATTGACCGGCCCCAATTCCACCGGTCTTTCCGAGAAGATATCAAAGCGATCCACCAGGCCCTTGATCCGGTCCACCTCATCCTGAATGAGCACGCAGAGTTCCTTATCCGCTTCTGGCGCATTCTGTTCCAGCAATTGCGCGGCGCCGCGAATGCCCGAAAGCGGGTTCTTCACCTCATGCGCCAGCATCGCCGCCATGGCGGAAGCACCGCGCGCCGCGCCCCGGAAACTGAGCTGCCGGTCGAGCATTTGTGCGGTTGACCCATCCTGCAAGGTCAGCACCACAGCGCCTTCAATTTCATGCAAAGGCGCGCCATGCACTGAGACGCCGCGGCGATTGATGCGCGGGCTTTCCAGCAGCAGATCGTAATCCGAAACCGGCGAATCGAAGCGACGGATTTGCGCCAGCACGGCAAAGACGCGGTTATCGGGCGGCAGGATGTCACTCAGTTTCAACTGACACAGCGCGCCGGCGGAAAGCTTGAAGAATTGCTCGGCGGCGCCATTGGCAAAGGTGAAGCGGTCTTCCGCATTCAGCACCACTGCCGGCACGGGCAGGGCTGCAAGCACCATGGCACTATCAAGCCGGGGCGTGCTGCGATTGGTGGTGGCCAGGCTGGCACGCGCATTCATGCCGCTATCCGCCCTTCCCCGGCCTCACGGAAGGAATCCCGCACGGCGGTGACACCCTGTTCGATCAGCGGGTCGAAAAAGCCATCAATCAGCGCCTGCACCGCTTCCGCCGTTATCGCGTGATTGACCGCCACGCGAAACTCAGCCGAACCGGGCAAGCCCTTGGAATACCAGGCGACATGCTTGCGCGCGATGCGAATTCCGGGCTCCTGCCCATGATGTTCCAGCATCAGCGCGTAATGTTCCCACAGGATGCGCTTTTGCTCGGCAAGGCTCGGGTCCGGGATGCGATGGCCGTGCATCAGGTAAGCCGCCACTTGGCCGAGCAGCCAAGGCCGGCCATAGGCGCCGCGCCCGATCATCACGCCATCGGCGCCGGATTGACGCAAAGCTTCCTCGGCATCTTCAATGCACAGGATATCACCATTGGCGATAACAGGTATTTGCACGGCTTCCTTGACGCGGCGGATGAAGGCCCAATCGGCCTGGCCGGTATAGAATTGTTGGCGGGTCCGGCCATGGATGGTGACCAGCCGAATGCCACATTCCTGGGCGATGCGGGCCAGGTTGGGGGCATTCAGGCTGTTATGGTCCCAGCCCATGCGCATCTTGAGCGTGACCGGCACCGGCACGGCCTTGACAGTA
>JADCGG010000226.1 GCA_020249125.1 Roseomonas sp.
CCTGCACCAGCGCCGCCACCTGATCACTATTGCGGTCCATCATGATCATGTGGCTATTGCCGGTAATGCCATGCGCGGGCAGGTCCACAATATCAACCGTGCCGCCGGCTGCGCGGAGCGATTCAGCGAAGGCAATGCCGCGCGCGCGAATATCGGGCCAGCGCGCATCATCGGTTATGTAATCGCCATAAATCATCAGCACGGGAATATCGCGCAAGGCGCCGATTTGTGCGGGATCGCCAATGGAGGCTGGTTCCACCAGCACCAGGGCACGCAGCGCATCAGGCCGACGCTGCGCCGCATTCCAGGCGAAGAAGCCGCCCTGGCTATGCGCCATGACCACCGCCGGGCCCACGCGCTGAAGCAGTGCATCATAGGCATCCAGCGTCATTTCATCCGTCGTGGTGAAGCGCGGCACGATCTGGCGCATGAAATTGCGGTAGCTCGCGTCATCGGCGGGGAACTGATTGCCCGGCAGCACGTCCCCGCGCTGATAGGAACCGGGGCCGGCGCCGATGCGAAACCGCTCAAACGGATTGTCTATCGGCAGGGTCAAGGCGCTGCCGCCGGTCACTTCCGGGATCAAGGACCAGCCAGACCGGCCACGCTCCACCGCATCGCTGACAAAAACGGGCCAGCCTTGGCGCAGGAAGAAATGCTGCCAGCCTTCGCGGCCATCGGGCGTCGTTTCCCAGCATACGCCGGAAAGCCCGCCGCCATGCCACATCAGCAGCGGAAATCGCCCGCGTGGTGCGGCTGGGATCATATACTGCGCGTAAAGCGCACCGATCAGATAGGTGCCGTTCGGGTCCACCTTGGCCGGCACGCCGCCTGGGGTGAACAACACCTCACGCGGCGGCTGGCCACTGATGGTGACTTCCCGCCCACCGACATGAAAACTGCCCCAGGCGCCGAGGGAGACAGGCGCGGCCATGATTGGCCTCAACGCCCGGTCTGGATGCGTTCCACCAACTGCTTCGCCGTTGGGATAAAGCCATTGGAATAGAAAGGATCAGACCCGAAGCGATAGGCGTTATGCCCCGCGAACATCAGGTTCTGATCCAAGGCGCCATCATGGCTGACATCTTGCAGCGTCTTCTGGATGCAGAAGCTGCGCGGATCGGCGCGGCGGCCATTATCGTAATCCGGGCCGTGCTGAGACCAATTGGAAAAGCGGCAGGCCGAAAGACAGCCCATGCAATCCACCTGATCCTTGACGATTTCACGGGATTTCTCAGGCGTCACGAAAATCAGCGTATTGTCCGGCGTGCGCATGGCTTCGGTAAAGCCTTCGGCTTCCCAATGGGCGATGCGCGCCAGATCATGCGGCGTCACGAATACCGGGCGCTTGCGCGGGCCGACACCATATTCGGCAAGATGATCGCCCACCGCTTCCGCCGTATAGGCGACCTGGCGTTCATTGCGGTCTTCCAATTCGCGCAGGAAGTCATTGCGCACGGCAGAAGAATAAAACCCGGTGGGTGAGAAGGGCTGCAACAGCACATCACCGGGCTTCAGCGTCAACAGGCGCTGCTTCCAGGCATCGCTGATCGGGCTTTCTTGCGTCAGCAAGGGGCGCGTGCCGAATTGGAAGGCGATGGGGCCAAGATCGGGATTGTCTATCCAATCTTCCCATTCTTCCAGCCACCAGACGCCGCCGGCCATGATGATAGGCACATCGCCCAGGCCAAATTCGCGCATTTGCTGGCGCAGCTTCAGCACGCGCGGGAAAGGCGCCTCTGGCACTTTCGGGTTTTCGCTATTGGAAAGCCCGTTATGCCCGCCCGCCAGCCAAGGGTCTTCATAAACCACGCCCCCCAGCCATTCGCTGGTTTTGTGATAGGCGCGCTTCCAAAGTGCAGCGAAGGCGCGGGCGGATGAAATGATCGGATAGTAATGCACGCCATAATCCCGCGCGACTTCCGCGAGCTTATAGGGCATGCCCGCGCCGCAGGTGACGCCATGGATCAGGCCCCGCGCGCCTTCCAACATGCCGCGCGCAACCCGTTCCGCCCCGCCCATTTCCCACAAGATATTGGCATGGATGCGGCCCTTGCCGCCGGCCAGATCCCAGGCGCGCTGCGCTTGCGCGATGCCGCCCTTGATGCCGTATTCAACCAGTTCTTCATGCCGGTCGCGGCGGGTTTTGCCGTGATAAATCTGGCGGATGATGCTGCCATCCGCGTCATAGCTATCGGCATTGACGGCGGAGAATGTGCCAACGCCGCCCGCTGACGCCCAGGCGCCGCAGGTGCGACCATTGGAAACGGCAACACCCTTGCCGCCTTCCACCAGCGGCAGGACATCCACGCCCCCCATCCGGATTGTATTGATGGCCTTCAAGTAACGGCGCTCCCCACTGAATGGACCGGGTAATAGGCCAAGCCCCGCCCCGGTAAAAGGGGGCGGGGGGTTGGTTGGGCAGGATCAATCGCCGCGCGGTTCACGGCGTTCGCGGCGTTCACCACGTTCGCCGCCGCGGCGGTCATCGCCTTCGGGGCGGGGGCGCTTGGCGCCGACCTGTTCGGTGATATCCGCACCCGTCGCCTGGTCCACGACGCGCATGGAAAGCTTCACCTTGCCGCGTTCGTCAAAGCCAATGACCTTGACCTTCACTGCATCGCCGTCCTTGACGATATCGGTGGTCTTGTTCACGCGGTCATTCGCGAGTTCCGAGATATGAACCAGCCCATCCTTGGCGCCCAGGAAGTTCACGAAGGCGCCGAAATCGGCGGTCTTCACGACCTTGCCATTATAGATCGCGCCCAGTTCCGGTTCCGCCACAATGCCCTTGATCCAATCAATGGCGCGCTGCGCGGCTTCCGTGCTGGTGGCGGCAACCTTGATGGTGCCGTCATCTTCGATATCCACTTTGGTGCCGGTCTGTTCGGTGATTTCACGAATGACCTTGCCGCCGGACCCGATCACATCGCGGATCTTGTCCTTCGGCACATTGATCACGGTGATGCGCGGCGCGGTGGCGGCCACATCGGTGCGCGCGCCTGTCAGCCCCTTGGCCATTTCGCCAAGAATATGCAGCCGGCCTTCGCGCGCCTGTTCCACGGCAATCTTCATGATCTCCGGCGTGATGGAAGTGATCTTGATGTCCATCTGAAGGGACGTAATGCCCAGTTCCGTCCCGGCCACCTTGAAGTCCATATCGCCGAGGTGATCTTCGTCACCCAGAATATCGGACAACACCGCGAAGCCGCGATCTTCCTTGATCAGGCCCATCGCAATACCGGCGCAGGGGCGCTTCAAGGGCACGCCCGCATCCATCATGGAAAGCGAAGTACCGCAGACCGTCGCCATGGAAGATGAGCCATTGCTTTCGGTGATTTCAGACACCACGCGCACGGTGTAGGGAAACTTCTCCTTCTCCGGCAGCAGCGGATGAATGGCGCGCCAGGCGAGCTTGCCATGGCCCACTTCACGCCGGCCCGGGCTGCCCATGCGGCCCGTTTCATTCACGGAATAGGGCGGGAAATTGTAGTGCAGCATGAAGTCTTCGCGGTATTCACCCGCCAGCGCATCAATCACCTGTTCATCCTGGCCGGTGCCAAGCGTCGCGACACACAGCGCCTGAGTTTCACCGCGGGTGAACAGCGCGGAGCCATGCGCGCGCGGCAGCACGCCCACTTCGGCCATGATCGGGCGCACGGTGCGCGTATCACGCCCGTCAATGCGCTTGCCGGTATCAAGGATATTGTTGCGGACCACATCCGCTTCCAATTCCTTGAGCAAGCCCTTGGCGAGGTTCACATCGGCGCCTTCGGCTTCAAGCGCCGCGATCACCTTCTTCTTCACCGCGCCCACCTTATCCTGGCGGACCAGCTTTTGCGTTTCCGTATAGGCAACGGCCATATCGGCGCGGCCCAATTCGGCGATACGCTTCTTGAGCGCGATTTCAGCTTCTGAGGCTTCCGGCAACGGCCAGGGTTCCTTGGAGGCGACTTCAGCCAATTCAATGATGGCGTTGATCACCGGCTGGAAGGCCGCGTGACCGAAGGTGACGGCGCCGAGCATGACTTCTTCAGTCAATTCGCTGGCTTCCGATTCCACCATCAAGACGCCTTCGGCGGTGCCGGCCAGCACCAGATCCAGCACGCTTTCCTTGCGCTGATCCGCGGTGGGATTCAGCACATAGGCGCCATTGATATAACCAACGCGCGCGGCACCGACCGGGCCAAAGAAGGGAATGCCGGACAGCGTGAGGGCGGCGGAGCAACCCACCATGGCAACGATATCGGGATCATTTTC
>JADCGG010000227.1 GCA_020249125.1 Roseomonas sp.
CCGCCGGCCAAGCAGCGCTTTGCCATCCGTCGCCCGCCGCCCCCGCCCCCACCGCCGCCACGGGCGAGCACCAGGTCTCGCCCCGCGTCCCGCCCGACAACCGCTCCGCCGCGGCGCTAAGCGGCACCTTGGCAGGCTGATTTATGCTTGTAACAGGTCGCGAAAATGGTCTTTTGCTGCGCCGCACATGCTTGACAGTACGGGCACCCCCCCGTAAAGGCGCGACGGCTTCTGGCGAGGTTCGCCCGGGGAGCAAAAGGTGACTAACCAGCCGGACCTTCATGAACGGTTAAGGCAAGCACGGGCCCGCGAAGGGCTTGAAATTGGCCCGAATGGCCAAAAAGGCTTGCCGACAGGGCCATGGGGAATAGGGCTGCGTGCAGGGGTTGAGGTTGTCTCGGCCCTCGCGGTTGGGATTGGCATCGGGTGGGCACTCGATCGCTGGCTCGGCACTTGGCCTTGGCTCTTCCTGGTGTTTTTCGTCATGGGCAGCGTCGCCGGGGTGCTGAATGTGTATCGCCTTTTCAACCCGCGTCGCCGTTCGCGCGTGACATGATGCAATAGACGAGGGGTTTGCCGGTGGCAAAGGAAGGCAAGACGATTGACGCGTTGAGTCAGTTCGAATTGACGCCCTTTTTGGGTGGCTTCGGGCAGGCTATCGGCTTCAGCCAGTCCAGTGCATTCATGCTATTGGCCCTTGGCCTGATCACGCTGTTCGTCATGGCGGCCGCCGCGCGCGGCGCGATGATTCCGGGGCGGCTGCAATCGCTCGGTGAAGCCAGTTATGAATTCATTCAAGGCATGGTGACCGAACAGGTCGGCGATGAGGGCAAGAAGTATTTCCCCTTCGTCTTCGCCATTTTCATGTTCGTGCTGTTCGGCAACCTGCTTGGTATGCTGCCCTATTCCTTCACCTTCACGTCCCATATCGCGGTCACATTGACGCTTGCGGTGATTGTATTCGTGACCGTGACGGTGATTGCGCTGATGCGCCACGGCATGCATTTCTTCAGCTACTTCTTCCCGGAGGGTGCGCCCGTTTGGCTGGCGCCCATCATCATCCCGGTCGAGGTGATTTCCTACTTCTCCCGCGTGGTCAGCCTTTCCGTCCGCCTGTTTGCGAATATGGTGGCGGGGCATGTGATGCTGAAGGTGTTTGCAACCTTCGTGGTCCTGCTGGGCAGCCTTGGCGCGGTTGGTCCCTTCGTGGCGGTGTTACCCCTTAGCGTGAATATCGCCCTTGTTGGGTTTGAGTTCCTGGTGGCTTTCCTCCAGGCTTATGTGTTCGCCATCTTGACGAGCATCTATCTCCACGACGCGGTGCATCTGCACTGACGGGCGCTGGGTCTTTTTCGGAAATCTGTTGAAGTCAAACGGAAGGAATGTGTCATGGAAGTTGCTGCTGCGAAGGCCCTTGGTGCCGGTATTGCCGTTATCGCGCTGTTCGGCGTTGGTCTCGGGATCGGCAATATCTTTTCCTCGCTGATCACCAGCGTCGCCCGCAACCCGGCCGCCCGTGATGCCGTGTTCCCGATCGGCATTCTGGGCTTCGCGCTGACGGAAGCTGTGGCGCTGTTCGCGCTGCTCATCGCCTTCCTTATCCTGTTCGCGTGATGGCTGGGGCCCTGGCCGCCTTTGGCTGGGGCCGTTTGGTTGCGGGGCGGGTTCCATGCCATGCCCCGGACTGACGTTTTTTGGCCGCGAGAGGGTAAGCCGATGCGCCGAATACTGCTTGGAATGACGCTCAGCGCCATCCCTGCACTTGCCTGGGCTGCCAGTTCCGCCGGCGGCCCGCCGGTGGAAGGGATGCCTCAGCTTGCCTTTGGCCATCCGGTCCAGGGGCCATTGCTGATCGGTCAGATTGTTTGGCAGGTCATCATCTTTTTTGCCTTGTTCCTGTTGATGGCCTTCGTCGCCCTGCCGAAACTCGGCGCGGTGATCGAAAATCGCCGCGAGCGCATTGAAGATGATCTGGAAGCCGCGCGCGCTGCCATGCAATCCGCTGAATCCGCGATTGCTGCGCAACGTGAAGCGACGCAAACGGCCCGTGCTGAAGCGCAAGCCGCAGTGAATGCCGCCATGCAAGCCGCTCAGCAGGAAATGGACGCCAAGGCGGAAGCCTTGAATGCGGCGCTTGCCAAGCAGATTTCGGAAGCGGAAGCCCGCATTGATCAGGGCCGCAAATCCGCGCTTGGTGCGGTGCGGCAAGTGGCTGGGGAGACTGTGGAAGCCCTGCTTTCCAAGCTTGGCGCTGGGGCTGATGCCGGCAAGGTGCAGGCGGCGGTCCAGCGCGAAGCCGCTTCCAGGGGGATTGCGTGATGGAGGGATCTGCTTCTTTTTTCGCCGATCCGAAATTCTGGGTCGCGGTCTCCTTCGTTCTGTTCTTCGTGCTGCTCGGCAGCAAGCTTTGGAAGGCCGGCACCGGGGCGCTCGATTCCCGCGCCGATGGCATCCGCAAGCGGATTGATGAGGCGAATAAGCTCCGCCTTGAAGCCGAAGCCAAGCTGAAGGAAGCCGAAGCCGCGCGGGCTGAGGCCGTGAAGGAAGCCGCTGAGCTTTTGGCGCGCGCCAAGACCGAAGCGGCACGCATCGCCGCCGCGGCCGCCGCTGAGGCTGAGGCTTCCGCCGAACGCCGCAAGCAGCTTGCCATGCAGCGCATCGCCGCGGCAGAAGCGAGTGCCATTGCCGAGGTGCGCAACACCGCGGCCGACATTGCCGCTTCAGCGGCACGTGCGGTGCTGGCCGAGACCATGGATGCCGCCGCAGATAGCGCCATGATTGACCGCAGCGTGGCTGATCTGCCGCGCGCCTTGCGCGTTGCCTGACGCGAACGGATTTTCCCATCAAAGCCGCTTACCCCGGACGGGGTAAGCGGCTTCTTTATGACTATTGAATCCGCTTTTTCATTTCGACGAAAAGTCTTAAGCTTCGCCCATCACGTTCTGATGGGAGAGAATGCTTCATGTTGCGCCGCCTGACCCTTGCCGCCGCCCTGCTGGCCGCTTCCGCCTTGTCTGCGGAGGCCAATGTCTTTCGATGGGCCAATGATGGCGATGTGAATTCCATGGACCCCTATACGCGGCAGGAAACCTTCCTGCTGGCCTTCGGGTCCAATTTCTATGAACCGCTGGTCCGCCGCAACCATGAAGGCAAGGTGGAAGCGGCATTGGCTGAACGCTGGGAACAGCCGCAGCCGACCGTTTGGCGCTTCCATCTGCGCCGCAATGTGAAATTCTCGGACGGGACGCCCTTCACCGCTGATGATGTGGTGTTCAGCGTACAACGTGCACGCGCGCCCGGTTCCAATATCCAAGGCGTGCTCGCTTCCGTGAGGGAAGTGCGCAAGATTGATGATCACACGGTTGATTTCGAAACCAATGTGCCAAATCCGATTCTGCTTCAGGAAATCACCAATTGGGGCATGTTCAGCCGCGCCTGGGCGGAAAAGAATAACGCTGTGCGCCCCGCGGATTTGACGACGCGCACGGAAAACTTCGCAACGCGCAATGCCATGGGCACCGGGCCTTTTATCCTGGTGTCGCGTGAACCGGACCGCCGCACGGTTGTCGCCCCCAATCCCAATTGGTGGGACAGGCCGGTGCATAATCTGACGCGCGCGGAACTGAATATCATTTCCAATGACGCGACGCGCGTGGCCGCGTTGCTCTCGGGTGAGATGGATTTCGTCTATACCGTGCCGCCGCAGGATGTGGACCGGATTTCGCGCTCGCCTGGCGTGCGTATCATCCAAGGGCCGGAATTGCGCACCATTTACCTGGGGTTGGATCAGATGCGCCCACAGCTGCTGAAATCCGATGTGCAAGGCAAGAATCCCTTCCAGGATGTGCGCGTGCGCCGCGCCATGCAGCTTGCCATTGATACAACGGCCATTCAGCGCAGTGTGATGCGCGGCCAATCCCGCCCGACCAATCTGATCTATGGCCCGGGCGTGAATGGCTTCCGTGAGGAGGATGATCAGCGCCCGCGCGTTGATCTGAACGAAGCGCGCCGGCTGCTGACCGAAGCGGGCTATCCGAACGGCTTTGGCGTGACGCTGGATTGCCCGAATGACCGCTATGTGAATGATGAGGCGATCTGCACCGCCGTGGTTGCCATGCTCGCGCGCATCAATATCCGCGTGACGCTGAACGCCCAGACCCGCGCGCGCTTCTTCGCGGAAGTGAATGCGCCTGGCTACAATACCAGCTTCTATCTGCTGGGTTGGACGCCGGCGACATCGGATGCGCATAACGCGCTGTTCAACCTGGCCGGCACGCGTGATGGCACGCGCGGCATTTTTAACAATGGCGGCTATTCCAACCCGCGCCTGGATGAGCTGATCGGTCGGATCGCCGTGGAAACCAACCAGGCCACGCGCCAGGGGCTGATCACGGAAGCGGGCAGGGTGATCCAGAATGATGTCGGCTATATCCCGCTGCACCAGCAGCAGATTGTCTGGGCGGTGCGCCAGGGCTGGAATGTGGTGCAGACGGCGGATAACTACATCCAGCTAAGGTTTGTGCGGCAGGGGCAATAGCGCCTGAGGCAAAACCCCGCCCGGTGATCGCCGGGCGGGCCAAACCCAAAGTTTGGCCCCATTGATCCACCCCGGAAAAGGGGGGATGCTCCACCCGCGTCAGGACTGCGGCGCGCAGGAGGAACCGTGACCGAAGCGGCAATAGATTGCGATCTGCATCCCGGCCTGCCCTCCATGGCAAGCCTTTTCCCCTATATGGATCAGCATTGGCGTACCAGCCTGAAGGAACGGGGCGTTTTCCAGCTTGAAAGCGCTTCCTGGCCGCCCGCCGCCCCTTCCACCGTGCGCGCCGATTGGCGCGGGCCGAAGGGGGAAGCGCCCTGCACACTCGCCACGCTGCAAGCCCAGGTGCTGGATCGCTGGGGGGTTGGCACTGGCATTCTGAACCCGCTTTTCCCGGTGCAGCTTCCCTTCAGCCGAGACCTGTCCGCTGCCTTTGCGCGTGCGGTGAATGATTGGATCCGCGCCGAATGGTTGGATGGCGATAAGCGTCTGCGCGCTTCCATCCTGCTGCCCAATGCCATTGAGGAATCAGTCGCTGAAATCGAACGCCTGGCGCCTGACCGCCGCTTTGTGCAGGCCATGACGCTTTGCATGGGGGAAATTCCGCTGGGGCGGCGTGAGTGGTGGCCGGTGTATGAGGCGCTGTCGCGCCATGATCTGCCGCTTGCCATCCATGCCGGCAGCAATTGGCGCCACCCGGTCACCTCGGTCGGTTGGCCTTCCTATTATCTTGAGGAATACACAGCGAATTCAATGGGGTTTCAATCCTCGCTCGCGTCCCTGATCACCGAAGGCGTATTTGTGAAATTCCCGAAGCTGAAGGTCGTGCTGTTGGAAAGCGGTGTTTCCTGGCTGCCGGCCTTTCTGTGGCGCTTGGTCAAATCCTGGAAGGGCGTGCGTTTTGAAGTGCCCTGGCTGGATCGCCCGCCATCAGATTACGTGCGCCACCATGTGCGGCTTTCCATCCGCCCGCTGGATGCGCCGGAGGAAGCTGAAACCATGGCGCGGCTGATGGATCATCTGGGATCAGATGAGCTGCTGCTTTGGTCTTCCGATTGGCCGCATGCGCATTTTGAAGGTGATGCGCGCATCCCGGGCGGGCTTGATCCCGGCCTGCTGCATAAAATCATGGTGGATAATCCGCGCGCGACTTATGCTAGGTTGCGGGAAGGAGCTTTGGCATGAACATCATCCGCCCCATCGCCGCCCCCGGTCGGCCTGCCGCTGCGACGCTCGGCCTGGTGGATTGCGATATCCATCCGCGCTGTGCCGATCTGGGCGAATATCGCCCCTTCATGACCGAGGCCGCCTGGCACCGGCTGACCACCTACGGCATCCATGCCCGCCACGGCTTTCACAAGGGCTATCCCTTTCCGAAGGCGGCACCACTCGCCAGCCGGCGCGATGCCTGGGGGCCGCAGGGCCAGCCGCCCGCTTCCGATCTTGGCTTTGTGCAAAAGCAGTTCCTGGATCATTACGGTCTTGATGTTGGCGTATTGAACCCGCTGCAGCCATCGGGCCAGGGCGATGTGAATGATGATCTTTCAATCGCCCTCGCCCATGCCGTGAATGAATGGCAATTGGCGCATTGGGTGGATCATGATGCGCGGCTGCGCGCTTCCATCGTGGTGCCTTATGAGGATGCGGCGGCGTCAGCAGCAGAGATCCGCAAGCGCGCCGGCGATGGCCGCTTCTGCCAGGTGCTGCTGATGAGCCGCACGTCAGAACCGCTCGGCCGCAAACGCTATTGGCCGATTTATGAGGCGGCGGCGGAAGTGGGCTTGCCGATTGGCATTCACGCTTTTGGTTTTTCCGGCAATGCCATGACCAATGGCGGCTGGCCTTCCTTCTATGTTGAAGAAGTGCAGGAACACGCCACCAGCGCGCAGGCCCAGGTGGCCTCCCTTCTGGTGGAAGGCGTGTTTGGACGCTTCCCCACGCTCAAGATTCTGATGATTGAATGCGGCTTTGGCTGGATGCCATCACTCGGCTGGCGCCTGGACAATAACTGGAAGCGGCTCTGTGATGAAGTGCCGCATCTGAAGCGCGCGCCAAGCGAATACATGCGCGAGCATGTCTATGTCTCCACCCAGCCAATCGAAGAACCGGCGAAGGGTGAGCATTTGCTGGATGCGATGGAATGGATCGGCTGGGATCGGATTCTTTACGCCAGCGATTATCCGCATTGGGATTTTGACGATCCGCGCATTGCGATTCCGTCCTTCATTCCGGCAGAAAAGCGCGCCGCGATTTTCGGCGGCAATGCGCGCGGCTTCTATCGGCTGTAATGGCGCGGCATATTGTTGCGGCGGTGGATGAAATCCCGCCCGGTGGCCGGAAGCTGGTGGAAGCGGATGGCAAGAAGATTGTGGTGTTCAATCTGGGCGGCGAATTCTTCGCGCTGCTTGATCGCTGCCCGCATCAGGGCAGCGCGCTTTCCGGCGGTATTCTGTGCGGCCTGACGCTGAGTGATGAACCCGGGCGGTATCATTTCTCCCGCGCCGGGGAAATGCTGCGCTGCCCCTGGCATAATTGGGAATTCGATATCCGCACGGGGAAAAGCTGGTTTGACCCGCGCCGGACCAAGGTGCGGGCCTTTCCGGCGCATGTGGAAGCGGGGGCGGCGCTAGCGTCTGATCCGCGGAGGGCGCAGGCCCGGAGCGGTGAATCAGCTGCTCAAAAAGACTCTGCACCACCATCCATGCCGATGGATGGTGGTGCAGCTGAAGGTCCGTATAAGGCGGAGACTTTTCCGGTGAAGATTGAAGCGAATTATGTGGTGGTGGAGGCTTGATCGCCGGTAGCCGCTATATCTTGCCCCAAATCAGCCTGAATAACTCGCAATCTCAATCAAATTCCCATCAGGATCACGGCAATAGCAGGACATGATCGGGCCAAGCGCGCCCGCCTTCGCCACCGGGCCCTGTTCCACGACCACGCCACAGGCGCGCAGATATTCCGCCACCTGATCCGATTTCATCGTCACCACAAAGCAAAGATCATCTGTCCCCGGCACACCGCCGGCGGCACCCGTGAACCATTCTTCCTGCGTTGCCTCCACCGGACGCAGATTGATCTTCTGTCCCCCGAAGCGGAGTGAAGTGCGGCGATGCGGGCCGAATTCCTCGCGTTCCATCCCCAGCACGCGCTGATACCAGGAAGCGGAGATTTCAACATCGCGGCAGGTAATGACCAAATGGTCCAGGCGGTCCACGGCGAAACGCATGATGTTCAGCCCTTCTTCGGCAAGCGCGCGGTGACTTCAATTTCGATGCGCATGATATCGGTTTGCAGCCCGGCATGGATCAGCGTGGAAGCCGGCCGCGCCTTGCCGAAATGCTTGCGGAAGACCGGCCAGCAGGGCTCCCAATCTTCCCTTCTGGGAACAATGGTCAGCACGCGCACCACATCATCCAAGGTGCAGCCGGCTTCAGCCAGCGCGCGGCTGATATTGGCAAAGCATTGTTCCGCCTGCGCCACCACATCGGGCGCGATGGTCATGGTGGCGTAATCATAACCGGTGGTGCCGGAAACCCAGACATAATCGCCATCCACCACCGCGCGGGAATAGCCGATTTCCGCTTCGAATTTGGAACCGGAGGAAATCAGGCGGCGTTCTGTCATGGCGTTATATCCCTATCACGCGGTCAATGGTCCGCCGCATTTTTCCGGGCGGAATTTGCGTTCGGTGGAGGCTGGAAATTTCGCGAGCTTATCGGCAGGCCGGATCGGGCGACGCACCAATTCCCCGCCGCAATTCGGGCAAAGCCCGCCCGGCAGCTTTGTGCGCGCGCACTCCACACACCAGGTGCATTCAAAGGAACAGATCAGCGCATCGCGGCTTTCAGGCGGCAAATCCCGCCCGCAGCATTCGCAATTGGGCCTGAGAGCCAGCATCAGCCTTGTCCTTTCACGGAGGTGCGACGATGCGCGCGACAATACGCCGCACGAAGGGCAGCACCACCAGCACGGTTGGGAAGGCGATGACCCAGGAAGAAATCCAGGCAATGGGCCAACGCGCCAGAAACTCCGCCCCCGGCCCCAGCGCCAATAGCGTTGAGATGCCGGAAATCACGATAGTCATGATCCCGGAAAGAATGAAGCCCGTCACCGGCAGCAGGAATCGCGCAGGCAGGCGGCGATCGCCCGCTACGCTCACTCCAACCCCTCATAGAAATCATTGCCCTTGTCATCCATGACTATAAAGGCGGGGAAATCCTCAACCTCAATCCGCCAAACCGCTTCCATGCCGAGTTCGGGATATTCCAGCACTTCCACCTTCTTGATGCAGTCCTGCGCGAGCCGCGCGGCGGGGCCACCGACGGAACCAAGATAGAAACCGCCATAATTCTTGCAGGCATTCAACACGGCCTTGGAACGATTTCCCTTGGCCAGCATCACCATGGAACCGCCGGCACGCTGGAAGGCCTCCACATAGCTATCCATCCGCCCCGCCGTGGTGGGGCCGAAGGAACCGGTTGCCATGCCGGTCGGTGTTTTCGCGGGGCCGGCGTAATAAACCGGGTGGTCCTTCATGTATTGCGGCAGGCCCTGCCCGGCATCCAGCCTTTCCTGCAATTTCGCATGCGCAATATCGCGTGCCACCACCATGGTGCCGGTCAGGCTCACGCGGGTTTTCACCGGGTATTTGGAAAGCGTGGCGCGGATATCGCTCATGGGGCGGGACAGATCAATCTTCACCACTTCCCCATTCAGGATATCTGCGGTGGCTTCGGGCAGATATTTCGCGGGATCATGTTCCAGATCCTCAACAAATACACCTTCCGGCGTGATCTTCGCCTTGATCTGACGATCCGCGGAACAGGAAACGCCAATGCCAATCGGCAAACTTGCACCATGGCGTGCAAGCCGCACCACGCGCACATCATGGCAGAAATACTTGCCGCCGAATTGCGCGCCGATGCCAAGATTCTGCGTCAGCTTATGCACCTCGGCTTCCAGTTCCGTATCGCGGAAGGCGTGGCCGGAAAGATCACCCTTGGTCGGCAGCGCATCCAGCCATTTCGTGCTGGCGAGCTTCACGGTCTTCAGCGTTGCTTCCGCGCTGGTGCCGCCAATGACAATTGCAAGGTGATAAGGCGGGCAGGCGCTGGTGCCGAGAGTTTTGATCTTTTCTTCCAAAAACGCGAGCAGCTTCGGCTTGTTCAGCACGGCGCGGGTCTGCTGGAACAGGAAGGTCTTGTTCGCCGATCCGCCGCCCTTCAGCACGAACATCAGATGCAGTTCATCGGCGTGGTAATCGCCGGGCTGCGCCATGATGGAAAACTCGACGGGCAGGTTATTGCCGGTGTTCTTTTCCTCATACATCGTGATCGGCGCCATTTGCGAATAGCGTAGATTGGTTTCGGTATAAGTGCGATGCACGCCGTAAGACAGCGCTTCTTCCTCATCGCCTTCCACCCAAACGCGCTGGCCTTTTTTGCCGAAGACAATGGCCGTGCCGGTATCCTGGCACATGGGCAGCACGCCACCGGCGGCGATATTGGCATTCTTCAGCAGATCGAGCGCCACAAAGCGGTCATTCGCACTCGCTTCCGGGTCCTGCAAAATCTTCGCGAGCTGCGCCAGATGCGCCGGGCGCAACAGGTGGGACACATCCTTGCAGGCCTGGAAGGCGAGGGCTTCCAGCGCGGCGGGCTTCACGCGCAGCACGGTCTTGCCATCCACCTGCATGGTGGAAACGCCATCAATCGGCAGCTTGCGCCAGGGCGTGGTATCGGCCCCCAGCGGGAACATGGGCGAATAGCGGAAGCTTTCCGGGCGCGCCGGGGTGGCGGCATCAAGAGGGGGTGTCATTGGCAATCTCTCCAACCAGCAACCTGTCGCGGCTCGCTGGCCGCGTTTTTCCAAAAACCTTTTACCAGTAGCGGCTGGGAACCGGCAAACGGGCCGTTCAATCCCGCCCATCACGCCAACGGTTCTGGGCGATGGTCCAGGCAATGCCAAAGGCGCGGAATTCATGCCCGGCAATTTGGCGGAGCTTTTTCTCAACCGGTGCCGCAATATGGGCCAGGGCCGTGCCATTGCTCGCCTTGGCCAATTCACGCCCGAGCGCCGTCGCCAAAGCCACGCCGCGGCCATTGCAGCCGGTCCAGCTCAGCACCCCCGGCGCCAATTCATAGACATGCGGCATCTTGTCATCGGTGGCGGCGACATAGCCCCACCAGATGTAATGAAATTTCACATCGCCAATCTGCGGAAAAACGCGCTTCACCCGTTCCGTAATGCGCGCACGGATGCGCCCTTCCCAGCCGAAGGGCACAATCAAGCCCCCGCCTGTCACCAGCCTGCCATTGGCATCGAAGCGATAGAAGTAAAGGTCGCCCTGCGTATCGGATAGCGCATGGCCCTCTGGCAGGATGGATTTGCGGATATTATCCGAAAGCACCGAAGTGCCCATCTGATACGACCGCACCGGCACGATGCTTTGCTTGAGACCCGGCCAGAAATCACCGGTATAGGCATGGGTTGCGATAATCACCCGTTCGGCATGCAGCACGCCGCGCGGCGTTTCCACCGCCCAGCCGCCTGCTTCCTGCCGAATGGCGCGCACCGGGCTATTGGTATGCACCACCGCGCCGGCGCGCATTGCCGCCGCCGCCAGGCCGCGCGCATAGCCAAGAGGATTGATCCGCCCGCCTGTCTTGTTTTCCCACCCGCCATGCCAGTAATCCGTGCCGGCCAGCGAAGCCATTTCCGCGCGGTCCACCATGCGCACCGGGGCGCCTCGGCGGCCCCATTGTTCAACACGAGATGCCGCAACCTTCATGCGTGAAGGCCGATGCGCCGGCTGAATCCAGCCATTTTGCACCGCTTCCGCCTGGATGCCGTGCTTGCGGATCAGGTCAAACACCAAAGACGCGCTGTCGCGGATCAGCCCGACCAATTCCTCGCCCTTGTCGCGCCCGCCATTTTCGCGTGCGACATTCGCCACAATGGCGTCGGGATCAAGGCGGGACAGGTTCGGGATCACCTGCCCGTTATTCCGCCCGGAAGCGCCCCAGCCGATTTCGGCGCCTTCCAAGACCGTGACAGGCACGCCGGCTTCGGCCAGATGCAGCGCCGCCGAAAGCCCGGTGAAACCGGCGCCCACCACGGCAACGCCGGTGCGCGCCTCTCCCAACAAAGGTTCGGTTGCTGGTGGCGCGGGGGCGGTGGCAGCCCAAAGGCTCGGCGGCATTGGAGTGGAGATGGCATTCATGCGCTTTTCCTTCCGGTGAACAGCACCGCGACGAGCATTCCGGCAACGGCCAGCCCTGCGCCGAGAATTTGCAGCAGAGAAAGCGGTTCGCGCAACCAAAGCCCCGCCAGCAGCAGCGCCACCACCGGCACCATGACGGAAAGCGTGGCGGCGCGCGTTGCGCCCAGCAATTCCACTGCGCGGGCGAAGAAGAACATGGCAACGCAGCCCAACACGAGGCCCTGAGCGATCAGATGAAACAGCACAAGCCCCGCCGGCATGGCGAAGACCTCGGCGGCGCGCATGGGTAGCCAAAAGGGCAGGATCGCCAGGCCCGAGACAATGGTGATGGCCGCCGTCGCCGGAATGGCAGGCACCTGCCAGCGGCGCAGCAGCAGCGTGAAGACCGCCCAGGTGGCGCCGGATGCCATCAGCAGCAAATCGCCACGCCAGGCGCCGGGGTAATCACCCATCACGCCATCCCAGCCGATCAGCAAAACCCCCGTCACCATCACGGAAAGCGCCATGGCGCGCCCGCGTGTTGGCCATTCCTTCAGCAGCGGTATGGCCAGCAAGGCTCCCACAATCGGGGACGTCATGGGCGCAATGGTGCCGCCATGCGAAGCGGGCGCATAGACCAGCGCCACCAGGAACAGCAGCAGATTGGGCGCGCCGCCAAACAGCGCCAGCAGCAAAATCCGTCGCAGCCCCAGGCGCAGCAGCGTGGCGCGTGCCGCCCAGGCGAAGGGCAGCAGCGCCATCATGCCAACGCCGTAGCGAAACGCCGCCAGATCAAAGCTGCCGAAACTGCCATCGGCCAGCACGGGCCGCGCCACCACCGCATGGCCGCCCCAGATCAGGGCGGCTGCAAGCCCGAAAGCGAGGCCCAGGAACAGCTTTGCATTCATGCGGCTTCTTTGCACGCAAGCATGGCGGTGCGATAGGGCGGAAATCCACCCCGCTTCCCTGTTCGCCGCGCCAGGGTTACAGCGAGGGCAACCGCAAGAAAGGCTTTCGCATGTTCTATGAACCGCAGCTGGGCCATGGCCTGCCGCATGACCCCTTCAAGGCCATTATCGCGCCGCGCCCGATTGGCTGGATTTCCAGCCTGGATCAGCAAGGCCGGCCCAATCTCGCGCCCTACAGCTTCTTCAACGCGGTGCATTCCAGCCCGCCCATGCTGGCCTTCACCAGCGAAAGCATGAAGCACAGCGCGGCGAACGCGATTGCCACCGGGGAATTCGTCTTCAACCTCTGCACGCGTCCGTTATTCGACGCCATGAATATCTCCTCCGACACTTTGCCTGAAGGTGTCAGCGAATTCGAAGCCGCCGGGCTTGCCGCCGCGCCTTGCCGCATTGTGAAGGCGCCGCGCGTGGCCGCAGCACCCGCCGCTTTGGAATGCAAGGTGACGCATTCCATGCAGTTGCAAGACATCAATGGCGCGCCGCTGAAAGGCTGGATCATCATCGGCCAGGTGGTGGGCGTGCATATTGATGAGGCCTATCTCACCAATGGCCGGTTTGACACGGCAAAGGCGCAGCCCTTGGCACGCTGCGGCTATCGCGATTACGCGGCGGTGACTGAAATGTTTGAAGCCTTGCGCCCGACCGATGGCGGCGGTTACGCGCTGGGGCAGAAGGATAAATAGCCCACCTTAGAAATGGCTCCAGCCGCCTTGCGGCAGCGTGATGGCAGCACCTGACGCATCGCGCACCGCAACGCCTTCGCCTGCGATGAAGCGGCCAATACGCGCCCCCGGCACGCCGGCCTTTTCGCCGGCGGCGCACACCGCATCCGCATCTTCCGGTGCTGCAGCAAACAGCAATTCGTAATCATCGCCGCCCGTCAGGATCAGCGGCAGCAGCGCCGCATCGCCTTCAAGAGCAGCGCGCGCCGCAGCGGAAAGTGGCACCGCATCAGCGCTGATATCCGCCCCGCAGCCCGCCGCGCGGCAGAGATGCCCCAAATCCTGCACCAACCCATCCGAGGCATCCATCGCTGCCCGCGCCACACCGCGCAGCGCCAGGCCCAAAGCAAGCCGTGGTTCCGGCAGGCGATAGCGCCGTGCCAAATGGCCTTCAGCATCTGCGCCAAGTTTGCCTTGCAAAACGCGCAAGCCGAGCGCGCCATCGCCAATACTGCCAGAGACCCAGACCTCATCTCCGATGCGCGCGCCGCGCCGATGCAAAGCAAGGCCCGGCGGCACAACACCAATGATGGTCAGCGAAAAACAGGCGGGGCCGGGGGTTGCCACTGTATCGCCGCCCAGCACAGCAATGCCGAAAAGCGGCTGATCTTCCGCCAGGCCCGCGACGAAATCCGCAATCCAGGAATCCGCCGTGCCGCGCGTGAAGGCCGTTGTCATCAAATAACCCAGCGGCGCCGCACCCATCGCGGCAAGGTCGGATAGATTCACGCGCAGCAATTTGCGCGCGATCATGCCGGGTGGATCATCAGGCAGGAAATGCACGCCTTCCACTAGCGCATCGGCGGCCAGCACCAATTGCTGCCCGGCAGGTGGGGTCAGCAGCGCGGCATCATCGCCCAAATCCAACGCGCCATCACCGGCCAGCGGGCGGAAATGCCGCGCGATCAAAGCAAATTCGCGGGGCAGGCCCATGGCGCCCCTTCAGGCGCCTGGCGTGAAATCCGCCGGGCGGAGCCGATGCGCCAGCGTATCCAGCATGCCATTGGCGAAGCGGGTTGCTTCCTCATCCAGAAAGCCCGCCGCGATATCCAGATATTCGTTGATCACAACGCGCGCCGGCGGTTCATGCGCCTGCATCAATTCACCCGTCGCCGCGCGCAGCAAGGCACGCAGTACGGGGTCAAGCCGGTTCAGAGTCCACCCTTTTTGCAGGCAATCCATAATGGCGGCATCGGCTACTTCGGCATGATCCGCGACCTGCTTCAATATCGCCTGGAACAGCGGAATATGCGCTTCCGGCACGCCGCCTTCTTCAAATTCAATCGGGCCGCTTGGCGCACTCATGCGATGGCGGATGAATTGATCCGCCACGGTTTCAACGCTTTCGCCCGTATGCTCGCTTTGGAACAGCGCCTGCACCGCAGCAACACGGGCGCCGGTACGTGGGCGCGTTGCCGAGTGCTTTTCGGGTTTCATGCCAGCCCCCAACCTCGCGCCAGGGCAATTTGCGCGACAAGCGCATGGGCGGCTTCAATACCCTTGTTCATGCGATCAGGGCGCGAACGCGCTTCCGCCTGCGCCAAGCTATCCACTGTCAGCAAGCCGAAGCCAATCGGCGCGCCGCTTTCCACCGCAAGATCCATCACACCCTTGCAGATGGCGTCACAAATAAAGGTGTAGTGATCCGTCTCACCCTTCACCACGCAGCCCAGCAGCAAATAGCCATCCCAGCGGCGCCTCGCCTTCATTGCCATGCGCAGCGCGGCGGGAAGCTCGAAGCCGCCCGCGACATCCACGGTTTCAATTTCGGCCTGTAAATCCTGAAAAACCGCCATGGCGCCAAGGCGCATGCCTTCGACAACATTTCGGTAATAGGGCGCCTGGATCACCAGAATGCGCGGCGCATCACCGGTAAGATGCGCGCGGCCACGTGTTGGTGCGTTATTCGTGCTCATGGCGTTTTCTCCGCAGCAATGGGGCGCGTTTCCAGCACTTGCAGCCCGTAACCTTCAAGCCCGATCAGC
>JADCGG010000228.1 GCA_020249125.1 Roseomonas sp.
ATTGCGATGCTCAATGAGGGCTTTTCAGCAGCCTGCTAAACATTGGAGCGAGTGGCTTTGGCAATGTTCGTCGCCTCAGTCACAACGCGGATAACCTTCCTGCCTTTTTGCTGACCCTGATGGGTGAGAGGGGAAGCATCATTGATGGCCTTAAAGAGCATCTAAGGGCCATCTTTCCGACATTCGGCAATTTGAGTATTCGTCCAACTAACAATTCAGGTCAGGTTGAAATTGTAATCTGGCCTACTAAAGCGATGGATCATCCCGAACTGAGCTTCCCTTTAAGCTATAGCGGTACGGGTCTCGGCCAAGTTTTGGCTATTTTAAGCGTTGTGATGACAACGTCAGAAAGTGTCATCATCATCGATGAGATCAATAGTTTTCTACATCCAGGAGCAGTAAAAATTCTGCTGCGGCTGCTGCAAACCGAATACACTCAACACCAGTACATCATCTCTACACATTCGCCGGAAGTGATCAGTTTCAGTAACCCTTCGACGCTCCATTTGGTTCAGCGCGACGGGTATCGCTCTCGCGTAAGGCAAATGGATTTGGAGAAAGTACGGGAACTTCGTGAAGTAACGCGTGAACTCGGAATTTCGATGGCTGATGTTTTTGCGGCTGATCGCATTATCTGGGTTGAAGGACCTACAGAAGAAATTTGTTTCCCGGAGATCTACAAGGCTGAGACAAAAAAGGCTGTCCCGGCTGGTTGCAAAATACTCGCGGTATCTGACACGGGGCGCCTTACCGGGGGCAGAAACAAGGATGCGACCTTCCAGCTTTACCGGTCGCTGGCGGAAAAAGCGGCCCCCTTGGTTTCTGACGTTAAATTCAGCCTTGATTCGGAGGCCCTGACGCCGGACCAAAAAACTGATTTGGCGCGGGCAGCGAAAGGGAGTGTAGAATTCCTTCCACGCAGACACTTGGAGTGTTACCTCATTCATGCAGGAAGTATCGCCGATTTCATCGCTCACCGACAGAAAGAAGCGTCGTCTGATGCATCGGTCCCAACCGAAAAGGAGGTTGAAACAGCACTAAAAAATCTTGCTGGCTCGGAGCAATTCAAGGTTCCTGACTGGAAGAACGAGCTCGAAGACGAAGCATGGCTAGCCCAGGTTGATGCGGCCAAACTCATCAGGGAGGTCTGTACGGTTGTTTCAGAGACACGCGTGACCTTCAACAAAAACGGCGACTCTTTTTCGCTACTTCAGTTAGTTATCAAGAACAACCCCTCACAGATCAAGAAATTGAGCGACTACGTCCGGCTCTTGGTCGATGGGCCAGCGGGATAGTCCACATCATATTCGGACCCAAGGCCCCACTGTTCGCGCGCCCCCGCTCAAGACCCGCGATAGGTCGCGTAACTCCAAGGCGAACACAGCAACGGCACATGGTAATGCCCCTGGCCTGCCGATAACCCAACCGCCAGCGTCACCACATCCAGAAAGGCAAGATCGTTGCCCTGGCCGCGCGCGCGGAAATAATCCGCGACCGCGAAGCGCAGTTCATAGCGCCCGGGCTGGAATTCAGCCGCACTCATCATCGGGCCATCGGTGCGGCCATCGGCATTGGTGCGTTTGGTGGTCACCAGCACCGGCGCGGGGTCCATGCGCCAAAGCGCCACTTCCATGCCCTCGGCGGGGATGCCTTCTGCCGTGTTCAGCACATGCGTTGAAAGGGAACCGGGTCCGCTGCGGGCCATGAGGGTCTCCGTCAATCCAAAGGCGCGCCGGCGGCGACCCAGGCGATCAGCTTGGCGCGTTCTTCTGCCGTGATTTCGGTCATATTGCCGGGGGGCATCGCCTCGGTCTGCACCTGCTGGCGCATGGAAGCCGCCCAGCGGCGGATTTGCGCGGGGGTTTCCATGATCACGCCCTTGGGCGCTGCGGCGATGCCCTCAAAACTTGGGCGCGCGGCGTGGCACGTGGCGCAGCGCGCGGCGACGATGGCCTGCACTTCCGTAAAGGGCGGCACATCGGCGGCGGCATAATCCTTCTTGCCCGATTGCACGATGAAAAACGCCGCGACCATGGCCGCCACCGCACTGGCGGGCAGCCAGAGCGCATTTTGTCCCTTCTGGCGCAGCACGAAATATTGTCGCACCAAGGCGCCGGCCAGGCCAATCACCAGCAGGATCAGCCAATTCAACGGGTGCTGCCAGGTCATGGGGTAATGCGGTGAGACCATAATGAAAATCACCGGCAGCGTCAGATAGGTATTATGCACGCTGCGCTGCTTGCCCCAGCGGCCATATTTCGGATCGGGCGTCGCGCCGGCACTCATGGCCGCGACCATTTTCCGCTGGCCGGGGATGATCACCATCGCGACATTGGCGACCATGATGGTGCCGGTCATGGCGCCCACCTGCAAAAACGCCCCACGGCCCGAGAATATCTTGCAGGACACGTAGGCCACCACGGCCAAGGCAACGGCGCCGATCACGCCCAAAAGCGCCTCATTTTCCCCGGGCTTGGATCGGCAGACCAGATCATAGGCGACCCAGCCGCCCACCAGCATCGCCGCGCTGATACCAATGCCCTGCCAGGGGGTGAGGGGCATCACAGCGGGGTCAATCAGATAGGTCGAAGCCTGGCCCCAATAGATCAGCACAAAAAGCGCAAATCCGCTTATCCAGGTCCAATAGGCTTCCCATTTGAACCAATGGAGCTTTTCGGGAAGCTTTTCCGGCGCCAGCTTGTATTTGCGCTTGTAATAGAAGCCCCCGCCGTGGACGGCCCATTGCTCACCATGGACCAGCGGGTTCTTATCCGCCGGCGGGTCAAGCTGATTGTCCAAGGAAATGAAATAGAAGGACGCCCCGATCCAGGCGATACCCGTGATCAGGTGCAGCCAGCGTATGGCCAGATTGACCCATTCGGAAAGGGCGGCGAAATCCATCTTCTATCCCAGGCAAAAGGCTTATGTTGCGGCGCCACAATGCGTCGCAAGACGGGATCACGGCAAGGGCAAAGGCGCGCCGGGGTGGTTTGCCCTCTTGAAACCGGGGCGAATGAGGCGCAGGAGCGCCCCCATGAGCCCTACCCGCCTTTCCCTCCCCAAGGACCGGATCAAGATCCTGTTGCTTGAGGGTATTTCCGATAGCGCTGTCGAGCTGCTGGCCGATGCTGGCTATCGTTCCGTGAAACGCGAAAGCAAGGCGCTGGATGGCGCTGTGCTGGCGCGCGCGCTGAAGGGCGTGCATGTGCTGGGCATAAGGTCCCGCACCCAGGTGACGGAAGAAGTGCTGGCGGCGGCGGACAGGCTGATCACCATTGGCTGTTTTTGCATCGGCACCAATCAGGTGGCTTTGGAAGCCGCTGCCGTGCGCGGTATTCCGGTATTCAATGCGCCGTTTTCCAATACGCGGTCCGTCGCGGAACTGACGCTTGGCGAAATCATCATGATGATGCGCGGCGTATTCCCGAAATCCAATGCCGCGCATCGCGGGGAATGGGACAAATCGGCGGCAAATAGCTGGGAAGTGCGCGGTAAGACGCTTGGCATTGTGGGCTATGGCAATATCGGCGCGCAGCTTTCGGTGCTGGCGGAAGCCTTTGGCATGCGCGTGATCTATTATGATCACACCACCAAGCTGCCGCATGGCAATGCGCAGCCCATGCCAAGCCTGAATGCGCTGCTTGCCGAAGCTGATGCGGTTACGGTGCATGTGCCCGAAACACCTGAAACCATGGGTATGTTTGGTGAGGCTGAAATTCGCGCCATGAAGCCTGGTGCGGTTTTCGTGAATAACGCCCGCGGCACGGTGGTGGATCTGGAAGCGCTCGCGGCGGCCTTGAAGGATGGGCATGTGCTGGGGGCAGCGGTGGATGTTTTCCCCGTTGAGCCATCGCGCAATGGGGAGGCATTCGTTTCCCCCTTGCAGGGCCTGCCGAATGCGATTTTGACCCCGCATATCGGTGGCAGCACGGGGGAAGCGCAATCGCGCATCGGGCAGGAAGTGGCGCGGAAGCTGATTGATTTTTCGGATACGGCGGCGACTTTTGGCGCGGTGAATTTCCCGCAGGTGCAATTGCCGGCGCGGCCATCGGGCGCGCGTTGGACTCATGCGCATCGGGACACGCCGGGGATGCTTTCGCGGATCAATGAAATCTTTGGCCGGCGCGGCTTGAACATCTCTGCCCAGTATCTGCAGACCGCAGGCAATATCGGCTATCTGGTGATTGACAGTGCCGAGGCGCGGAAGGAGGCGGAGGAGATTCTGGCCGAATTGCGCGAATTGCCGGGCACCATCCGCGCGCGGTTGATCTACGAACGGCATTGAATGAGGACTGGCCACGGCGGGGCTGGTTTTTCGGTCTCGCCCAGTTTCTTTTTTGACCGATCTCCGCTAAAGGGTGTCAACCTAACCTGACACAGGTGTTTCATGGATCGCACGCTTGCGGGGCGCAATGCGCTCGTCACCGGCTCAACCTCTGGCATTGGGCTTGGGATTGCGCTGCTATTGGCTGAGGCCGGGGCCAAGGTGATGCTGAATGGCATGGGCCGGCCCGAGGATATCGCCGCCGCCCGCGCCAAGGTGGGCGCGGCGATGGGGGGCGGGGATGCGCCTTATTCGGGCGCTGATCTATCGAAGCCTGCCGGCGTGCGCGCCATGGTGGCGGAAGCCGAAGCCGCTTTGGGTGGCGTTGATATTCTGGTGAATAATGCCGGCATCCAATTCGTGAGCCCGGTCGAGGATTTCCCGGAAGAAAAATGGGATGCGATCATCGCCATCAATATGTCGTCCAATTTCCACGCCATTCGCGCGGCGCTGCCGGGGATGAAGGCGCGTGGCTGGGGGCGGATCATCAATATCGCTTCCGCGCATGGCCTGGTCGCGAGCCCCTACAAGGTTGCTTATGTGGCGGCCAAACATGGCGTGGTTGGCATGACCAAGGTGGTGGCTTTGGAAATCGCGGAAACACCCATCACTTGCAATGCGATCTGCCCTGGCTTTGTCAGAACACCCTTGGCGGAAGCGCAGGTGAAGCCGCTTGCGGATAAGTTTGGCATTTCGGAAGAAGCGGCGCTGCGCGATCATTTGCTGGTGAAGCAGCCTTCGCGGCGTTGGATTGAAGTTGAGGATATTGCGCGCATGGCGCTTTATTTGTGCGGCCCCGGTTCCGGCGCAGTGAATGGCGCGGCCCTTTCCATTGATGGCGGGTGGTTGGCTGCGTGATGGATGCGCATATCCCGGCTGGGAAGGGGGCCGGGACGCCGGCGGAAGACCCGGCATCGCCCGCTATTGCCAAGCCCGTGGCGAAGAAACGCCTGAGCCTGGCCTTGCAAGGTGGCGGCACGCATGGCGCCTTTACTTGGGGCGTCATGGAACGGCTTTTGGAAGATGAGCGGATAGATTTTGATGGATTTTCCGGCACCTCAGCCGGGGCCATCAATGGCGCGATGGTGGTGCAGGGCTTGATCGAAAGCGGGCCGGCGGGTGCCATCAAGGCGCTGGATCGTTTCTGGCGCAGCATGGCCGCCAATCTGGCGGTCAGCCCCTTGCAGGCGCTACCGTGGGAAAAGGCGATGTGGGGGCATGACCTGACCTGGTCCATCGCCTATCGCACCTTTGACACGCTGTCGCGCGTGCTTTCGCCCTATCAAATCAATCCGTTTCCGATCAATTACAATCCGCTGCGCGATGCGCTGAAGCAGAGCATTGATTTCGAACGCTTGCGGGCAGAGGCCAAGGCGCCGCGCCTGTTTGTTTCGGCCACCAATGTGCGCACCGGCAAGCCGCGCGTCTTCACGCGGCGGGAATTGGATGCGGAAGTGCTGCTGGCTTCCGCCTGTCTGCCGCAGGTTTTCAAGGCGGTGGAGATTGACGGCGAATCCTATTGGGATGGCGGCTATCTGGGCAATCCCGCGCTATGGCCGCTTTATGAACAGGGCGGGCCGCCTGATATCATGCTGATCCAATTGAACCCGCAAGTACGCGAAGAAATGCCGACCAGCGCTTCTGATATCGTCAATAGGCTGAATGAAATCACCTTCAATGGCAGCCTGATGGCGGAAATGCGCGCGATTGATTTCGTGCAGCGCCTGCTGGATGCGGGGCGGTTGGAACAGCCGCGCTATCGGCGCCTGTTCATTCATTTGATCGAGGATGAGGATCGGCTCAGGTCCTTCAAGCTTTCCACGAAGTTCAATGGCGATTGGGAATTTCTGTGCCTGCTGCGCCAATTCGGGCGCGATGCGGCGGAGAAATGGCTGACCGATCATTTTGATAAGCTTGGCCGCGAAAGCAGCGTGGATATCCGGGAACGCTTTCTGTGACGGGCAAGGATATCTGGGACGCCAAGGTCTATTTGCAGTTTGAGGATGAAAGGCTGCGCCCGGCGCTTGATCTGATTGCGCGCATTCCGCATGAGGCGCCGAAGCTGGTGGTGGATTTGGGCTGCGGTGCAGGCAATGTGCTGCCGGTGTTGGCTGCGCGCTTCCCTGGTGCGCGCGTCATGGGCGTGGATGGCAGTGCCGCGATGCTGGCGAAGGCTGCGGCGGCGGGGTTTGCAACGGCGCAGGCGGAGATCAGCAGCTGGAAGCCCGAAGCGCC
>JADCGG010000229.1 GCA_020249125.1 Roseomonas sp.
AGCACGATCAGCCCCGGCAGTTGCCCTTCCGCGCGCAGCCGATCCAGCACCACATCCGCTTCTTCCACCGTGCCCAGGATCAAATGCCCCTGCATGCGCCGCCCCGCCTGGCGCGCACGCAGCGACAGAATGCCAATCACGCGATACGGCGCGCGCCGATCCCGTTCCAATGCGCGAATGAAAAGATCAGTGCCGTCGGCAGCACCCACCAACAACACCGCTTGCGCATCGGCGGCTGCCTCGCCGGCATGGCGTGTGGCCTGCACCAGGGCCAAAACTCGCGCCCCGATCAGCAGCGCACCCAAAAGCAAGGCATGGATCAGCGGAAAGGCCGGGTTGGAAGGCTCCCACCCGCCAAGCATCTGGCTACCCAGCCAGAACAGCAAAGCGCCACCGACAGCGGCACCTGCCACCGCCAGCAAATCGCGCAAGCCGACAAAGCGCCAATATTGCTGCGGCAGCCGCAACACCGCGCCAGCCGCCAGCAAGGCCAGCACTGCGCCGGGTGCCGCCACCGCCCACCAGGCCCCGCTTGGCCAATGGCGCGGCGCAATGGCCCAAACCGCCAGCATCAGCGCCAGCAGCGCAATCAGGCCATCAAGGGCCAGATTCAGCAGAATCCGATGGGAAGGACGACGTGTCACCTGCGCCTTCTAGCCCAGAACTGCCCCCGTTGGAATCGCTTCACTTCACCCCAGTCACGGGGCGCGCCATGAAGCCCGTCAGCCGACCGTAAAGCGCCACAAGCCGCGCGGCCTCCCCTTCCCAGGAAAACTGCGCCAGCGCTGCCCTTCGCCCCGCCTGACCCAAGGCGCTGCGCCGCACCGGGTCCGCCAGGCGCGCCACCGCTGCCGCAATGGCAGCCGGATCGGCCGCATCCACCAAAGCGCCGCAGGCGGCATCCTGGATGACGGCCGCAACCTCCACCCCTTCAGCCGAGGCGATCACCGGCAACCCGGCCAGCATGGCGTCGAACAGCTTATGCGGCAGGGCAAGGCGGTGATTTTCCGCCCCCGGCTGAAACAGGATCAACGCGATATCGCAACGCGCAGCGGCGGCCAAAGCGGCCTCATGCGCCAGCCAACCCAAGGAAGTTATGCGCGCCGCCAGGCCAAGCGCTTCGGCCCGTGCCCAGAAATCGGCCTCACTGTCATCGGTGAAGCGGCCAATCAGGCAAAGCCGTGTCTCGGGCGGGCAAAGCGCCAGCGCCTCCAGCATATGCAGCGCACCACGCGCGCGGCTGAGCGCCCCCAGATGCACCAGCGTCACCGGTCCCGGCGCATGCGCGCGCGGCAGTACATCGCCAAGCGCGTAATTGCGCGCCCTAATCACGCGCCCTTCCCCGCCAAAGGGAGCGCCAAGGCCATCCTTCGCCACCACCACCGCATCGGCAGCGCGCCCCATTACCCAGCAGGCAAAATACAGGAACCTGCGCAAAACCGGCCGCAGCAAGGCCGGCGCACTGCCATGCAGCCGCGATGGGTAGTGTTCATGCACATCCAGAATGACGCGCGCCCCAGTCCACCGCCCCGCCAGCAGCGCCGCCGCCCAGGCATCAGGTTCCGAGGCATGAATCACCTCCGCCCGCCGCTTCGCAGCAATCATGGCAAGGCGCGGAATGCCAAGCACCCGGCGCCAGCCGCCCCGCCGTGCGGGGAAGGTGCTGATCGCAACGCCGGCCACGCGCGCAGGCGCCACGCCTGAAGCAGGCGCTGGGCATAGATGCGTGACTGCATAGCCAGCCTCAACCAAGCTCCTGCCTTCTTTCATCACCACGCGAATATCAGCAGGCGGATGCGCCGCGGAAAGCAAAAGAACCTTCGGCGGCGCAAGCCAAACGGGCGTCAAGCCACCATCGCGCGGCATTCCTCACCTTCCAGCAATGCCTGCAAATGCTCACGCATGCGAAGCCCCGCCCGCCCATCCCAAAGAGGAATGGGGCGCATGGGTCGTGCCGCGGTGTTCAGAATCTCGGCAACACGCTGCGCCAATTCCTCGGGCGAGGTCAGCCTGTTCATGCCAGCCGTAATGGTCACTGGCCTTTCAGTGGCGCCACGCAATGTCAGGCAAGGCAGGCCAAGCGCGGTGGCTTCTTCTTGCACGCCGCCACTATCGGTTGCCACCAGCCGCGCGCGGCAGAGCAAGGACAGAAACTCAAGATACCCGAGCGGCGGCGTGATGCGCACACCGGTGGGCGGCACAAAACCAAAGGATTTCATCTGCGCCGCAGCGCGCGGATGAATCGGCCAAACCAGCGGCAGGTACCGTGCGGCAGCGGAAAGCGCATCCAGCAGCGCAATCAACCGCTCAGGCTTGTCCACATTGCCGGCGCGATGCAGCGTCACAACGCCATACCCCCCGCGCGAGAGCCCGCGCGGCAGGCGTTTCGCGCGCGCTGCCGCCAAATGGCGCAGCTGCGTATCCACCATGGCGTTGCCCACCGCGCGCACCGCCCCCGCCGCATGGCCTTCCTGGCGCAGCCGCGCCGCCGTCGCCTCATCCGGTGCCCATAGGATATCGGAGATTGCATCAATGGCGCGGCGATTGATTTCTTCCGGCAAATCACGCTCACCAGATCGCAACCCGGCTTCCAGATGGATCACCCGGATACCGAGCTTCCGCGCCGCAAGCGCCGCCGCCAGCGCGCCATCCACATCGCCCGCCACCACCACAGCGGCGGGGCGGCGCGCTTTCCAGACGGTTTCACAGGCGATCATGGAACGCCCGGTCAGCACCGCATGGCTGCCCCCCGACACTCCCAAAGCAATATCTGGCGCGGGCAGGCCAAGATCAGCGAAATGCACGCCGAACATGGCCGGGTCCTCATGCTGGCCAGTATGCACCAGCACGGGTTTGCAGAATTCCGGCCCCTCAGCCAGGGCATGCCAAAGGGCAGCGAGTTTCGGCAAATTGGGCCTTGCGGCGGCAACAAGATGGAGCTCGGGCAGCATGATCAGCCCCTTCCTGACATGGCGAAATGCGCTGGCTTCCGCAGCGCGATCTGAGCGATTGGAATGGCTTCCACCAGCGCGACAAAGCGCGCGGCGAGCAGGCGCCGGTCATGTAGGCGCACCGCAAGGCTGCGCGCCGCCGCCCCCATGGCAGCGCGGCGGGCGGGGTCTTCCACCAGGCCGATCAGCGCTGCCGCCAGGCCAGCCGCATCCCCGGGAGCCACGGCCATGCCGGCACCGCCCTGGATCAAAAGCCGCGCGGCATCGCCGGGGAGGTTGCTGATCACGGGCCGGCCAGCCGCAAGCCCATCCATCAGCTTATTGGGCGCGGTCCAGGCGGCGAAGGCAGGGCAATCGGCCAGGATATGCAACGCGATTTGGCTGCCAGCGAAAAGCCCCGTCACATCCCGCTTCGGCATGGGCGGCAGGAAGGTGAGATTGGACAGGCCTGCGGCAGCGCGCATCAGCGCGGTTTTCTCCGCCCCCTCACCCACCAGCAGGATACGCAGCCTGGCCTCGCCCTGCGCCGTCAAAAGCCGCGCCGCTTCCACCACAACCCCAAGCCCATTCGCACGCCCATGCGCGCCGGCATAAAGCGCCAGAACCTCCCAGGGGGCGGCCTCAGGCGGGCGCCAGGGGGCGATATGGGGGCCGAAAAGATCAAGATCACAGCCATTGCCGATCACCTGCACGCGTGCGGGATCGGCACCGCGCGCGCGGGCGGTCTCGGCCATGCCTTCCGAAAGCGCCACCACCGCAGCCGCCCGGCGACAGGCAAGATTGGCGAGCCCTTCCATGAAAGGCGCGATAGGTGCCGGCAGCACGCCCATGGCGCGCGGCAATTCCGGCCATGGGTCGCGGATTTCGAAAATGAAGGGAATGCCGCGTAGCGCCTTCGCGCATAACGCCGGCAAGGCAACGGTCAGCGGCGTTGAGGACGCAATGATCAGATCAGGCTTTTCCCGGAGCGCAAGCCGCGTCGCCGCCGCCGCATACCGAAAGAACGCCACGCTGCGCGCCGCGATCCCCATGGCATTGGCGTAAGGGATATCCCATTCCACGACCTGAAACCCCGCCACCCGCCCTTCCCGCCTTCCCTTGCGGAACGGGCCAGCAAGCCCGGTCTCGGCGCCCTGATAGCGCCCGGTTGCCAGCGTCACGCGATGGCCGCGCGCGGCCAGGGCGCGGGCGAAGGCGAAGCTTCGTGTCGCCGTGCTGCCGGCCGGCGTGCTGAAATGCTGATGCAGATACAGAATGTGCATGGGCGTCAGCCGCGCGCTGCGGCGCGAATGGCGCGGATCACACGGTCCTGCGCAGCGATTGTCATGCCGCTGCCAGAGGGCAGGCAAATCCCCTGGGCGAAAAGCGCCTCTGCCACCGCCCCACCCACGCGCGGCGCATCGCGAAATACCGGCTGCATATGCAAGGGCTTGAAGGCCGGGCGGGTTTCAATCCCCTCAGCGGCCAGCAGGCGGCGCAGCCCCTCAGGATCAAAGCCGAAGGCATCGTGGTCTATCAGCATGGCGGTCAACCAGCGTGAGGACCGCCCCCAAGGCGCTTCTGGCATGAAGGTAAGGCCCGGCACATCTTCAAGCGCTTCCTGGTAATGTGCAAAGATCGCACGACGCTGCGCCACGCGCTCACCAAGTTTCGCCAATTGCGCGAACCCCACCGCCGCCATCAGGGACGACATGCCAAAAGAATAGCCTGTGCTGGCGTGCTCATAATGCGGCACCGGGGATCTGGCCTGATCGGCGAGGTTGCGGGCATGAGCGATCAGCCCCGGATCATCGGAAGCCAGCGCCCCGCCCCCGCCAGCGGTGATGATCTTATTGCCATTAAAGGAAAAAGCCGCGAGCCGCGCGCCGCGTCCGGCCGGCAGCCCGGATTGAGAGGCCCCCAGCCCCTCCGCGCTATCGGAGATCAGCGCCACACCATATCCAGCGCAAAGCGAGGCAATGGCCCGCAAAGCGGCACATTGGCCATAAATATCCACCGCCACCACCGCCTTGGGCAGCCTGCCCTGCCGCGCGGCCTGCCAAAGCTCCGCAGCAAGTAACGCCGGGTCAAGCGTCCAGCTCTCGGGGCAGACATCCAAGAAGCGGGGTCGCGCGCCCATCTGCACTGCCGGCGCCACGGAAGCGATGAAGGTGAAGCTTGGCGCCCAAACCTCATCCCCCGGACCAATTTCCAGCACCCGAAAGGCCAGCGTGAGCGCCGCAGTGCCTGACGCCACGGCCAGCACATTGGCAAAGCCCGTGGCCTCGGCAAAGGCAGCCTCGAAGGCGCGCGGCGCGGGGCCAGCGGGGGCGAGCCAGCCCGAAGCAAGGCTCGCTTCTAGCACGGCTATCTCCCGCCCAGTCAGATGCGGGGGCGAAAGCAGGATGGGGGTGGCCAAATCCTGCGCTGGCCTGGGGGGCTGGGGCAGCAGGCGGGCCGTTTGGGCGACGGAAAGCATGGCCATCACCCCTTACGCCCGACCATGACCGGCGCCGCATCAAGGGTCAGGCTTCTCTCAAGCCGCGCCGAGGTCGCGTGGCCCGGCATGGTCGCGCCGTGGCCGCGCAAAAGCAGGGCGCAGCAGGCCAAAACAAGCTTAAGGTCTGTCGTAAAATCAGTGTTTTGCCGAGCATATTGGACGTCAAAAGTCAGCCGATGCGCCCAAGGCAGGGCATTGCGCCCGCGCGCCTGGGCCAGTCCAAACAGGCCGGGCCTGACCCTGAGCCGCTCAGCCTCGGCGGCGCTGAACAAGGGCGTATAGTCGCAGGGTAATGGGCGCGGCCCCACCAGGGTCATTTCACCGCGCAAGACATTGATCATTTGCGGCAATTCATCCAGGCCACTGGCCCTGAGCCAGCGCCCGAAGCCATTCAGCCGCACCGCATCCGGCGCCGCGCCTTCACGCATGGTGCGGAATTTCAGCAATGTGAAGGGCGCGCCATGCCGCCCGGCGCGGCGCTGGCGAAACAGGATCGGCCGACCCAGGGCGAGCAGCACCGCGAGTGCCAAAAGCGCCAAGACCGGGGCGCCCAATACCAGCCCCAATGCCGCCACGCCGCGATCAAGCGCCGATTTACCCCAAAGCGCGTACATGCCCTGCCTCCATCATCGGCGCCCGCGCCGTAACCCCAATCCCAAGCGCGAGGCCAAGCGTTAGCCAGGCCATGCGATTGCCGAGATCAGTTGAAACCTGTAGCGTCACCGCCATCGGCAGACACAGCACCAAAAGCCGCGCCACCCGCCAGGATGGCGCGCTTCGCCCGCACCGCCAGAACACCAAACCCGCCCCACCAAAGGCGATCAGCCAAAGGGCAAAACCGGGCAGCCCAGCCTCGACCAAGGCTTCAATGCCAAGATTATGCGGATGCCGCCCGCGCCATTCGCCAAACCCTGCCGCAAGGCTGAAGCCGCCAGTGCCGAGGCCAAAGGGCATGATCTGCCCCGCAAGGGCCAGCGCCTCCTCCCACAAGGGTCCTCGGCCCGAGCTTTCCAGCATATTCGGCGCAAGAATACGCTCCAGGGCGTGGAGGGTTCGGCTCGGTTGGCCCCCCAGGAACACCAATGCAGCACCACCAAGGCCAAGCGAAGCGGCCAACCAAAAGGCCGCCAGCCAAGGTTTTCGCCGCCGAAGCAGGATCAGCACCGGCCCGGAAGCCAGGCAAAGCGCCAGCGCCACCAGTGCCGCGCGCCCGCCGGGCAGCAGGGCGCCGACCGCCAGGGCCAGGGCCGCCCCCAGCCACAAAAGCCCAGCTAATGCTCCGCGCGCTTCGGCCCATTGGACCGCAGCCAAAGCCGCCGCTGTTGCAATGGCGAGCCCCGTGACCTGATAAGCGATTCGCCATTTTTCCGGATCGGCGCCGGGCAGGCCACCCCGCACGACGCTGCCCCCCGCCAGATTGGCCGCAAGACCTGCCGCGACCACTGCCCCCGCGCCGATGATGCCAGCGCAAAATCCGCGCAAGGCGGCGTCATCCCCCGCCACCACCAGCCCGGCCAGCAGCATGATCGGCCCAAGCAGGATGATTTCCGGCAGCTTGGCCGCCAGTACGGCGCCAGAGGCAGACCAGCACCCGGCCAGAACCAACCAAAGCCAAAGCGCACCGATGGCCGCGAGCGGCAGGCCGATCTCGGGCGCGACCCCCCAGCCCCGCGTCATGGCGGAAAGCATCAGCAGGGGTAGCGCCAGCGCGGCGGTCAATACTGTAAAATCAATGGGCAGGGCACCGATCAGGGGGATGGATTTCAAGGCCCCGGCGAAGTGCAGCAGCGCCGTGGCCGCCCCGCTCAGCCAGGCCAGCGCATCAAGCGGCGGCGCAAGCCGCGCATCATCAGCGCGCACCCTTAATCCCCCTGCATGGCGGGGCGGCGCGTGACCAGCGCGGCATCGCGGAAGGAGCTTCGCGCCAGCAGCAACCCCGCCGCGCCCATCAGCACCGCCATAGGCACCACGAGCAGCCAAAGCCCGAGCAGTAGCGGGCGATTGGGGCGAGAGGCCCGCGCCTCCACCATTGGCGCCGCAATCAGCCGCGCCGCCACAGCCTCATCCGCTGCCACCACCAGCCCGGCGCGTTGCTGCTGCGCCAGAAGATCATAAAGGCTGTTGCGGAGGAAAACATCGCTTTCGCCGGATAGCCGCGCCTCCAAGGCTGCGACCCGGCGCGCGGCCTGATCGGCAAGATCCGCACGCACCTTGGCCTCGGCAAAGCGGTGCAGGCTGATCAGGGCTTGCAGCGCCAAATCAGGGTCTGCATGGGTTAATTCAAGCGACCAGGTAATGCTGCCAAGATTCTGACTTAACGACAAATATCGCTCAAGCCACGCCAGCACATCATCCGCATCCAGCGCCCGATTTAGGCCGAGCCACGCCCTTAGTGGCGCAAGCGGAGAGGTCTGCCGCCGATGTTCCATCGCCTGCACCAAACCGGTTTCGGTGGTGAGCATGCGCGCCGCCTCGGGCGAGCGAAGCGCGGCCAGATAGACGGCGAA
>JADCGG010000023.1 GCA_020249125.1 Roseomonas sp.
GAGGCGATTTTCCGCAAATGGGAATTGGATTTCGCCGTCATCGGCAGGCTAACCGATACCGGGCGCATCGTGATCCGCCATAAGGGCGTGTTGGAAGCGGATATTCCCCTCGCACCGTTGGAATCCGAAGCGCCGCTTTATCGTCGGGCCATCGCGGAAACGCCGAAGCAGCCGGTGCTGGCGGCTGCCGCCATCCCTGATGCGGTGGGTATTGCGCCGGCCTTGATGACGCTTATCGCTTGCCCTGATCTTTGCTCCCGCCGCTGGATTTGGGACCAATATGACAGCCTGGTGAATGGGCAGACCGTGCAGCGCCCGGGTGGTGCGGATGCGGCGGTGGTCAGGATTGAAGACCATGACCGAGCTTTAGCCATGACCACGGATTGCACGCCGCGCTATTGCCTGGCGGACCCGGAAGAAGGCGGCAAGCAGGCAGTGGCCGAAGCCTGGCGCAATATCACTGCCGTTGGTGCTTTGCCCTTGGCCATCACCGACAATATGAATTTCGGCAATCCGGAAAAGCCTGAAATCATGGGGCAATTCGCCTATGCCGTGCGGGGGATGGCGGCGGCGTGCATTGCGCTCGATTTCCCGGTCGTCTCGGGCAATGTCTCGCTCTACAACGAAACCGAAGGCCGAGCGATTTTGCCGACACCCGCGATTGGTGGCGTGGGTGTGCTGGAAAGGGCAGAGCAAGCCATGGGGCTTGCCATGCCGCCCAAAGGCGATCTGGTGCTGATCGGGGAAAGCCAGGGTTGGCTTGGCCAGTCGCTATGGCTGCGCGAAATCGCGGGGCGGGAAGAAGGCGCGCCGCCGCCAGTGGATTTGGCGGCTGAGCGCCGCCATGGGGATTTCGTCCGCGCCCGCATCCTGGCGGGCGACGTGCTGGCAAGCCATGATTGCGCCGATGGCGGCCTGCTGGTGGCTTTGGCGGAAATGGCGATGGCGCGTGGCGTAGGCGCGCTTCTGACCGCAGGGCCTGATAGCCTGCCCGCCCATGGCTTCTGGTTCGGCGAAGATCAGGCCCGCTATGTGCTGGCTGTGGCCGATGGCGCGGCGATGCTCGCCAAGGCCAAAGCCGCTGGCGTGCCGGCGCGGCTGATCGGCGCTGCCGGCGGGGGGGACTTGGTTCTGCCGGACGGCACCGCCATATCCGTTTTGAAGCTGGCGGCGGCCCATGAGGCAACGCTGCCCGCACTGATGGGGGAGAAATAGCAACCATGGGCATGCAGGCCGCGGAAATTGAGGCGCTGATCAAGGCAGCGCTGCCGGATGCGGAAGTGACCATCGAAGATTTGGCCGGCGATGGCGATCACTACGCCGCCAAAGTTGTCTCCTCAGCCTTCAAGGGCTTGCCGCGCGTGCGGCAACATCAGATTGTCTATGCTGCGCTACAGGGCCGCATGGGGGGTGTTCTTCATGCGCTGGCCTTGCAAACCTCTGCCCCGGAATAGGAGCCAAGAACATGAGCAACCCGACCTTCGAACGTATCGAAGCCGATATCAAGGCGAACCCCGTCGTGCTTTTCATGAAGGGCACGCCGGTTTTCCCGCAATGCGGCTTTTCCGCCCGCGTGGTGCAAATCCTTTCCCACATGGGCGTGCCCTTCAAGGGCGTGAATGTGCTGGAAGATATGGAAATCCGTGAAGGCATCAAGGAATTCACGAATTGGCCGACCATTCCGCAGCTTTATGTGGGCGGTGAATTCGTGGGCGGCTGCGATATCATCACCGAAATGTTCCAATCCGGTGAGCTTTCCGGATTGCTCAAGGAAAAGGGCGTGGCGCATAAGGCGGAAGCCTGAGGCGTCGCAGCCCTGACAAGAAAAACCCCACCTGAAAAGGTGGGGTTTTTTGTTGGATCAGCCTTCGCTGGTGGTGCTGCGCGGGGCGCGGTTGCGATTGGCCTTATTGGTGCCGCCGCGCTTCTGCCGATTGGCCTTCTGGCCCTGAGACGTGCTGCGGTTGCGCGTGGATTGGCTGCGCTGCGTGGCACCGTTGGTCGCTTCCGTACCATCAGCGGCGCGGCGCGGCGCCGCATCAGCCGGTACCGTGCTGGTCGCGACCATCAGGCCACCAAGGGCGGCCAGGAACAAAACCTTCTTCATCATGGGATCAACCTTCCTTAGCGAATCGGGACATGATGTAGCACGAAACGCCCTGGCGCCGCCCATACAAATCCCTGCACAGCGTCCGCACCGGTCACTTAAGATGATGAAATTTTCTTAATGATTCAAAAGCGACGGGATTATTCGCCACTCGCCCGCGCCTTGGCTTCCTCGGCACTACCAATCCCGCCATTGGCCTTTGACCATTGCACCGGGTCTTCCAGGAATTTCCGCACTTCCTTGAGCGCGCCTTCGCTGAAATAGGGGCGTTCGCGGCAGACCTCCAGCACATCCCACCAGGTGCAAAGATGGTGAAGGTTCAGGCCCATACCCTTCATGGTTTCAAACGAACCGGGGAAGACGCCGTAATAGAAAACCACGAAGGTATGGTCACAAATGGCGCCCGCATCACGCAAGGCATTGGCGAAACGGATTTTGGAGGCGCCATCCGTCGTCAAATCTTCCACCAGCAGCGTGCGCTGGCCAACCGGCACTTCACCTTCAATCAGCGCATTGCGGCCAAAACCCTTCGGCTTCTTCCGCACATAGGCCATGGGGGCCAGCATGCGGTCCGCAATCCAGGCGCCGAAGGGAATCCCCGCCGTTTCTCCACCCACCACCACATCAATCGATTCATAGCCGACATGCCGGCCAATCTTTTCCACGCCCAGATCGCAAATCCGATTGCGCGCGCGAGGGAAGGAGATGATCTTGCGGCAATCAATATAGACCGGGCTCTTCCAGCCGCTGGTAAAGGTGTAAGGCTCTTCCGGGCGGAAATTCACCGCCTTGATTTCAAGCAGGATACGCGCGGTGGTGAGCGCCGCGTCGCGGTCCCAATCGGAGGCATGAAGGGCGGGCATGGATAGGGCTCCTCTCTTTCCGGGCTTTGGTAATGCGGCGGGGCGGCGGCGTCCATGACCCCGCCCGAGTCGCCCCGGATTTGGGTGCTGGCAGACCCGCGCGCCGGGACGGCGGCGCAGGCGCTTGGCATCGCCGAGCGCTTGGGTGAACCCTTCCGCCGGGTGGATTTGGCCTGGGGCAAACTGGCGCGGCTGCCGCTGCCCTTCCCCTCCCTGCTTGGGCTGACCCCGGAAGCCCGCGTGGGTTTCGCGCCCCCCTGGCCCGATCTGGTGATATCGGCGGGGCGGCGGAGCGCACCGGTGGCGCTTTGGCTGCAACAACACGGCGCGCGGCTGGTCCATTGCATGCGCCCCGGATTTGGCGCGGGGCGCTTCGATCTTCTGGTGATCGGCCAGCATGATGCCCCCAAACCTGCGCCCAATATCCTGCCCATTCTGGGCGCAGCGCATCGGATTTCCCCGGAACGGTTGGCCGCCGCGCGGACGGAATTTGCCGCACTTGCCGCACTTCCTACCCCTCGCGTGGCGCTGCTGATGGGCGGGCCGCCCCGGGCCGAGGGCATGGACCCTGCCGTTGCGGGGGCCATCACGGCCAAGGTCGTGGGGTTTGCCGGCAGCGTGCTTGCCACCGCATCGCGCCGCACCGGCAAGCCAGCGGAAGACGCCATGGCGGCGGCGCTGGCAGGGCATCCCCATCGGCTGTTCCGCTGGGGCGATGCGCCGCCCAACCCCTATGCCGGTTTCCTCGCCTGGGCGGATCAGGTGGTGGTGACGGGGGATTCGGTTTCCATGCTGTCAGAGGCTTTGGCGACCGCCGGGCCGGTTTTCATCGCGGATCCGGGCGGGCTGGGGCCACGCCATAAGCGTTTGGCGGAAAGCCTGATCGCCGCCGGGCAGGCGCGGGATTTGGCCACAGCACCCGCGCCCTTCGCGCGCAGGCCCTGGGATGAAAGCGGGCGCATCGCCGCCGAGATCAGGCGGCGCGGCTTGCTCGGGTGAACCGCACAGGCTGACGCGCCCGAAATCCGGTCTATGCTCGGCGGGATAAAAGGAAGCCCAAAATGACCCGAAGCCTGAGCCTTGCCTTTTCGCCCCGCTTCATCTGCCTGACCCTGGCGCTTCTTATGGCGCTTGGCTTTGGTGCGGCGCTGCTGATCTCGCCCGGTTTCTGGACAGGTTTGGGGTTTGCCATCACGGCGGCACTCAGCGCCGTTGGGCTTCGCGATCTGTTCCACCCAAGCCACGCCATTCTGCGCAACTACCCGATTGCCGCGCATCTGCGTTTCATCATGGAAGATATCCGCCCCGAAATGCGGCAATATTTCTTCGAAGATGAAAAGCACGGCACGCCCTTCAGCCGCGACAAGCGCGCCATTGTCTATCAACGCGCGAAGAAGCAATTGGATAAACGCCCCTTCGGCACGCAATATGATGTTTATGAAACCGGCTTTGAATGGTTGCAGCATTCGCTTGCCGCCCGCGCGCCGGCGCATGAATTGCCGCGTATCCTGATCGGTGGGCCGGCCTGTACGCGGCCATATTCCGCATCGCTGTTGAATGTCTCGGCCATGAGCTTCGGTTCGCTTTCCGCCAATGCCATTCGCGCGCTGAACCAGGGGGCCAAGCGCGGCAGCTTTGCGCATGATACGGGCGAAGGCGGGCTCAGCCCCTATCACCGCGAAGCGGGCGGTGATCTGATTTGGGAAATCGGGTCCGGCTATTTCAGCGCACGCAATCCGGATGGCAGTTTTTCGCCCGAACGCTTCGCTGAAATGGCAGCACTTGATCAGGTGAAAATGGTGGAACTCAAACTCAGCCAAGGCGCAAAGCCCGGCCATGGCGGCGTGCTGCCCGCGGCCAAAGTCAGTGCTGAAATCGCCGCCACACGTGGGGTCGCGATGGGGCAGGATTGTGTCTCCCCGCCCGCGCATACCGCCTTTGCAACGCCGGTTGAAATGATGCGCTTCATTGCCGAAATGCGCCGCCTTGCCGGCGGTAAGCCCGCTGGCTTCAAACTTTGCATCGGCCACCCTTGGGAATTTCTGGCGATCTGCAAGGCGATGATTGAAACCGGCATTGCGCCCGATTTCATTGTGATTGACGGCGCGGAAGGCGGCACCGGTGCGGCACCCTTGGAATTCATGGACCATATCGGCATGCCGCTGCGCGAAGGATTGAGCTTCGCCCATAATGCGCTGATCGGCATTGGGCTGCGCGATCAAATCAAGCTTGGCGCCAGCGGCAAGATCGCCACCGCCTTTGATATGGCGCGCGCCTTGGCGCTGGGGGCGGATTGGTGCAACGCCGCGCGCGGCTTCATGTTTTCCATTGGCTGCATTCAATCGCTTTCCTGCCATACGGATTTGTGCCCTACGGGTGTGGCAACGCAAGACCCGACGCGCCAACGCGCCTTGCGCGTGGCCGATAAGGCGCCGCGCGTGCATCAATTCCATGCCGCTACACTGGAAGCCCTGAATGAATTGGTTGCCGCTGCCGGGCTTTCCCACCCATCCGAATTGCGCGCGGCGCATTTCAATCGGCGCGTCTCCTCCAGCCAGGTGAAAAGCTTTGCCGAGCTTTACCCGACCCTGACGCCTGGCGCGCTGCTCAGCGGCACAGATGATGCGCGCTTTGCCGAAGCCTGGGCGATGGCGGATGCGCATAGCTTTGCGCCGCGCCGCGCGTGATGGGGCTTTGGCAGCGCCTGCGCCTTTGGGCGCATTTGGTTCTGCGCGATGGCTTGGCGCTGTATGTTGCGGCGCGCCACCCACGCACGCCTTGGCTTGCCAAGCTGCTCGCCTTGATCGTTGCGGCTTATGCGCTTTCGCCGATCGATCTGATCCCCGATGCCATTCCGGTGCTTGGCATTCTGGATGAACTCATTCTGCTGCCCATCGCCATAGCGCTGATCGCGCGCCTCATCCCGGCGGAGATCATGGCGGAAAGCCAGGCGGCAGCGCAGACCATGCTGGAAAAGCCACGCAGCAAGGCGGGTGCGGCCATCATCATCGGGGTGTGGGTCTTGGGGCTTGGTGCCGTTTTATGGTGGGTTTTGCGCTGACCCGATGATCGCCGCCGCCTTCAGGGAATAGAGGACGGAAATCGATGCAGCCCATCCGCGCCAAGCGGCAAGGGCACAACCTGCTGCACGGCGGCAAGTGGCAGCGCGCCATAAAAATGCGGAAACAAGCCCGGGCGAGAGCCTCCGCTGGCCGGTTCCCATTTCAACATCGCACCCAAAGCGACCGTTGAAACCTCCACCATCAGCAAATCTGCCATACCCGCGCGATGCTTGGCAGCACTGGCGCGAAGCTGTGCCGCGGTTGAAAAATGCAAAAAGCCATCGCGCCGATCATCCGCGCTGCCGTGATAAGCGCCAGCCTGTTCCGCCGCGCGCCAATCCGCCGCGCGCACCAGAGTGTAAATCAGCTTTTCCATATGCTGTGCATAGACGATCACGCCTGCCCGGCAAAGCACGGGATGATCCCAGGCCCCGCCTGCTTTACCTTGCGGCGAAATCGCCTAAGCTTCAGCCAAGGCTGCGCCTTCGGGCGGGCGCGCCGGCATTGCCAACGCTGCCCACAGGTTCTTCTGATGCATCAACTTCCGCTTGCCGGCATTCGCGTTGTCGAATTTTCCCACATGGTGATGGGGCCCACTTGCGGCCTGATCCTGGCTGATCTGGGCGCTGAGGTGATCAAGATTGAACCGCCCGGCAAGGGGGATCGCACGCGCTATCTGGTGGCTTCGGGGACGGGCTTCTTTCCCGCCTTCAGCCGCAACAAGAAAAGCGTGGCGCTGGATACGGAAAATGCCGAGGATTTGGCGCTGTTGCAGCGCCTTATTGATACGGCGGATGTGGTGGTGGAAAATTTCCGCCCAGGCGGCCTGGCCGCAAAGGGCCTGGGCTATGAGGCGCTTTCAGCGCGCAATCCCCGGCTGATCTATTGCTCGCTCAAGGGATATCTGCCGGGACCATATGAAAATCGCACTGCTCTCGATGAAGTGGTGCAGATGCAATCGGGGCTGGCTTACATGACCGGCCCGCCGGGTCGGCCTCTGCGCGCCGGAGCGCCGGTGAATGACATGATGGGCGGCATGTTCGGCGTGATTTCGATCCTTGCTGCGCTCCGCCAACGTGATGCCAGTGGGCGCGGCCAATATCTGCAAGCGGGGCTGTTTGAAAACGCGGCGTTTCTGGTTTCCACCGCCATGCTGCAACAGGCGATCACCGGCAAGGCGCCAGACCCCATGCCGGCGGGGCGGCGCGCCTGGGGTGTTTACGATGTTTTCGATACCGCCGATGGCGAACAGATTTTCATCGGCGTGGTGACGGAACGCCAATGGGAAATTTTCACCCGCGAATTGAATGAGTCCGCGCTGAACAATCCGGATTACGCCAGCAATACCGAACGTGCCAAACGTCGTGAAACCCTGATCCCGCTGGTGCAATCCTTCCTGAAGATGCGCAACGTGGCAGAGCTTGAGGAAATGTGCGCCCGTGCCGGCCTGCCTTATTCACGCATCGCCAAGCCTTGGGATTTGTTCGAAGACGCGCATCTGCTGGCGAGTGGTGGCTTCCATGAAGTGACTCTCAGTGATGGCAGCCGCGCCAAGGTGCCCGCGCTGCCGATGCAATTCGGCACGGACCGACTGCCTTTGCGCCACGATCTGCCAAGCCCCGGGCAGCATAATGCGGAGATTCTCAACCCACTGCGAAAGACATAGGGCGCCTGAAAAATCCCGCAGCATTTCCACCCAGAAGGATAGCCACCATGCCGATCTACGCACTTGATGATCTTGTTCCCCAAACCCCAGGCGAGGGCCGCTTCTGGGTGGCGCCGGATGCGCATGTGATGGGCAATGTGATCCTGGCCGAAGATGTGGGGATCTGGTTTGGCGCTGTTCTACGCGGTGATAATGAACCGATCAGCATCGGTGCGCGCAGCAATATCCAGGAAGGTGCCATACTGCATGCCGATGTGGGTTTTCCTTTGACGGTCGGCGCTGATGTGACGGTTGGGCACCATGCCATTCTGCATGGCTGCACCATTGGCGATGGCGCGCTGATTGGCATGGGGGCCACCGTGATGAATGGTGCGCGTATTGGCGCGGGCAGCATCATTGGCGCCGGCGCCTTGGTGACGGAAGGCAAGGAAATCCCGGAACGCTCTCTGGTCATGGGTGCGCCGGCCAAGGTGATCCGCACGCTTGACGCGGAAACCGCCGCACGCCTTTTGGCCTCAGCCGCGCATTATGTGGACAATGCGCGGCGCTTCGCGCGCGGCTTGCGGCGGATTGATTAGGGGCATCAGCTTGCGTCTATCTGCAAGCCTTCGCGCTTGATCACATCGCCCCATTTCACGATTTCGCTGGCGACGAAGGCGCCGAATTGCTGCGCGCTGCCCACCATCGGCACACCGCCCAATTCCTCGAAGCGCTTTACCGTCTCCGGCAGGGCGAGCATGGCCATGATATCGGCATTGATGCTGTTGACTGTCTCGGCCGGCATGGCGGCCTGGCCGAAAAGGCCGAACCAGGTATTCACCTCGTAATTGGCAAGCTCCGGCATGGTTTCCCGCATGGCGGGCACATCGGGCAGGGCCGGGTGGCGTTCCTTGCTGGTCACGGCCAGCGCGCGCACGCGCCCACCCTGGATATGGCCCATGATGCCGGTGAGGTTATCAATCAGGAAGGTGACATTGCCGGCCAGCAATTCGATTTGCGCCGGGGCGGAACCACGGGTTGGCACGTGAATGGCCTGGGCGTTCAGCATTTGCAGGAACAGCACCGGTGAAAGATGCGTGGATTGCCCAACACCTGTGGAGACATAGGGGATTTCACCCGGCTTGGCGCGCAGCATGGCGGCCAGTTCCGCGACATTGCGCGCCGGGACATTATTGTTCACCACCAGCACATTCGGCCCCGCAATGGTGCCGGCAATGGCCGAGAGTTGTTCTGGCCGATATTGCATATTGCGGAACAGGGAATAGGCGATGGCCTGCGGGCCAATATTGCCCATCAGCAGCGTCAAGCCATCGGGCCTGGCGCGCACCGCTTCGGCTGAGCCGATAGTGCCGCCGGCGCCGGTACGGTTTTCCACCACCACCGGCGTGCCCCAGCGCGGCTGGAGAAACTGCGCCACCAGTCGGCCCATGATATCCGTGGTGCCACCCGCCGCAGCGGGGACGATGATGCGTACCTGGCCGGATGGGCGCCAGGATTGCGCACGGGCAATGGCGGGCGCGGCAAGCAGCGGCAACGCCAGCGCGGTGCGGCGGGAAAGTTTTGTCATGCGGATCCTCCCTGAAAATCTTCGGCGCAGAATGCCGCCGAACGGCGCTTTGGGGAAGGCTTCATCCCTGACGCAGCGCGGCCATCACGCGGGCAAGCCCAGCTTCCCAGCTTGGCAGTCCTACACCAAAAATGCCAAGAAGCTTGCCATTATCCAGCCTGCCATCGGCGGGGCGCTTGGCCTTGGTGGGGTATTCGGCGGTGGTGATGGCATGCAGCTTGGGGCGCGCGCCGCCATGTCGTGCGGCTTCGGCGAAAATGGCCTCAGCGAAGCCGTGCCAGGTGGTGAAGCCGCCGCCTGTCGCGTGATAGGTGCCAGCAAAATCATCGCGCCAGCCATCGGCGCCTAACCGCGCCAGGATGGCGGCAATCGCATCCGCCAAATCCGGCGCTGCGGTCGGGCTGCCCCATTGGTCGGCAACGACGCGGAGTTCCGGGCGATCTTCGCCAAGCGCCAGCATGGTGCGCAGAAAATTCTTGCCCATGGGCGCGAAAACCCAAGCGGTACGGAGCACAATGCAGCGCGGATTGGCCGCCTGCGCCGCCCATTCGCCAGCAAGCTTGGTGCGGCCATAGGCGCTGAGCGGATTGGGTGCGTCGCTTTCCAGATAGGGCGCGCCCTTCAAGCCATCATAGACATAATCTGTGGAAATCTGGATGATGGGGATGCCAGCATCGCGCGAAAGCCGCCCAAGCAAGGCCGGGCCAAGCGCATTGGCGCGAAAGGCGGCTGCTTCCTGATCTTCCGCGGCATCAACTGCCGTCCAGGCGGCGCAATTCACCACCGCATCGGGCTTGAGCGTATTGAAGGCGGCGATGACGCTTTCCGGCTGGTCAAATTCAAATTCCGGCTGGCCAACCAGTAGCGCTTCAAATCCCAACGCGGGCAGCGCAGCTTCAAGCCCTGTCGCCAATTGCCCGCCACGACCAGTGACAAGGATACGGCGCATTACCAAGTGCCTTTCGGGAAGGGCGGTGGAATATCGGCCAGTTTTGGCGCCTTGCGATCCTTGTCGGACAGGATCGGATCACGCACTGACCAATCAATGCAAAGCGCAGGATCATTCCAGGCGATGGCAGCATCGGCTTCGCCATCGTAATAGACATCAACCTTGTAGAGCACTTCGGTATCTTCTTCGAGTGTCACAAAACCATGCGCAAAGCCCGCAGGGATCCAAAGCTGTTGCCAATTCGCCGCTGACAATTCGCAGGCGACATGCTGCCCGAAGCTGGGCGATCCTTCGCGAATATCCACCGCCACATCCAGAATGGAACCGCGCACCACGCGCACCAGCTTGCCTTGCGCCGCAGGCGGGCGCTGGAAATGAAGCCCGCGCACCACGCCCTTCTGACGCGATAGCGAATGATTATCCTGCACGAAATCCGCGGTAATGCCCTGCGCGGCCAGCGTGCGGCGCGACCACACTTCGCTGAAAAAACCGCGTTCATCACCAAAGCGCGCGGGTTCAATCAGGATCAGGTCAGGGATGGCCAGGCGTTCAACCTTCACGCCAGCCGCCCCTCTGCCAGATCGCGCAAATAGGCCCCATAAGCGGTCTTGCCCAAACGATCCGCCTGGGCGCGTAGCGCCGTCGCATCAATAAAGCCCATGCGGAAGGCGATTTCCTCCGGGCAGCCCACTTGCAGCCCTTGGCGTTCCTGCACCGTCTGGACGAAAAGCGCTGCCTGCAACAGGGAAGCGGGCGTGCCTGCATCAAGCCAGGCGCAGCCACGGCCCAATTGCTCGGCGCGCAGGCTGCCATCCGCCAGATAAACCTTGTTGAGATCGGTGATTTCCAATTCACCGCGTGCCGAGGGCTTCAGGTCACGCGCCATTTGCGTCACGCGCTTGTCATAGAAGTAAAGCCCGATCACGGCCCAATCAGATTTTGGCTTGGCGGGTTTTTCTTCAATGGAAAGCACACGCCCGGCGGCATCAAATTCCGCCACGCCATAACGTTCCGGATCGGCCACGCGATAACCAAAGACAGAGGCTTGGCCATTCTGCGCATTGGTGGCGGCGGCCTTCAGGCTATCCACCAAGCCATGGCCATAGATGATGTTATCGCCAAGCGCCAAGGCGCAGGCTTCGCCGCCAATCCAATCAGCGCCGATATGAAAGGCCTGCGCAATGCCATCCGGGCTTGGCTGTTCAGCATAGCTGATGCGAATGCCGAATTGCGCGCCATCGCCAAGCAACCGGCGGAATTGCGGCAGATCGGCCGGCGTTGAGATCAGCAGAATATCCTTGATGCAGGCGAGCATCAGCGTGCCCAAAGGGTAATAAACCATGGGCTTGTCATAAACCGGCAGCAATTGCTTGGAAGCGGCCAATGTCATCGGGTGCAGACGTGTGCCGGACCCGCCGGCAAGCAGAATGCCCTTCATGCTTTCACTCCACCGAGCCTTTGGCCCGCATAGCGCTTGTCACGGATTGGTCGCCACCAGGCTTCATTGTCCAGATACCAGCGAATGGTCTGATCCAGACCGCTTTCGAAATCATAGCGCGCCTTCCAGCCAAGTGCTGATTCCGCGCCGCTGGGGTCCATGGCGTAGCGGAAATCATGGCCGGGGCGATCCTTCACATAGGTGATCAGGCGTTCGCGCGGGCCGGCGGGGTCTGGGCGCAGCCGGTCAAGCGTGCGGCAAATGGCCTGCACTACTTGCAGGTTGGTGCGTTCCTGGCGCGGACCGATGCAATAAGTGGCGCCCGGCACACCGCGCATCAGCGCCAGCACCAAAGCTTCGGCGTGATCCTGCACATGAATCCAATCACGGATATTGGAGCCATCTCCATAAACAGGCAGCGGGCGGCCTTCCAAGGCGTTCAGCGTCACCAGCGGAATAAGCTTTTCCGGGAATTGCCACGGCCCGTAATTATTCGTGGTGTTGGATACAAAGGAAGGAAAGCCATAGGTATGCTGCCAGGCGCGCACCAAATGATCCGAAGCCGCCTTGGAAGCGGAATAGGGGCTGCGCGGATCGTAGCGCGTATGCTCATCAAAGGGCGCATCATCGGCACTTTCGAGCGAACCGAAAACCTCATCCGTTGAGACATGATGGAAGCGGAAATCAGCCTTTGCGGCAGGCTCTAGCGCTTGCCAATACTCCCGCGCGGCTTCCAGCAATACCTGAGTGCCAACAACATTGGTGCGGATGAATTCCGCTGGCCCATCAATGGACCGATCCACATGGGATTCGGCGGCCAGATGCATGACGCGCGCGGGCTTGAAGCGGGTAAAGGCATCGCGCATCGCCGCCGGGTCGCAGATATCCAGCGGCAGATGGATGTGGCGCGGGGATTTCAGCCAATCGCCAAGGCTTTCAGGGCTGGCCGCATAGGTCAGCTTGTCAATATTCACGACCATCGCATCGGAGGTGGCGAGCAAATGCCGCACCACCGCCGATCCGATGAAGCCCATCCCGCCCGTCAGCAGAATGACCATGAAGCCACCCTTCCCCGGTCAGGTATTCATCGCGTCGAAGAAATCCTGGTTGCTCTTGCTGTATTTCAGCTTGTCCAGCAGGAATTCCATCGCATCCTGCGTCCCCATCGGGTTCAGGATACGGCGCAGCACCCACATCTTGGAAAGCGTGCCGCGATCCACCAGCAATTCTTCCTTGCGGGTGCCGGATTTGGTGATGTCAATCGCGGGGAAGGTGCGCTTATCGGAAAGCTTCCGATCCAGCACGATTTCGCAATTGCCGGTGCCTTTGAATTCTTCGAAAATCACTTCATCCATGCGGCTGCCGGTATCAATCAGCGCGGTCGCGATGATGGTCAGCGACCCGCCTTCTTCGATATTGCGCGCGGCACCAAAGAAGCGCTTCGGGCGTTGCAGTGCATTGGCATCCACACCGCCGGTCAGCACCTTGCCGGATGACGGCACCACGGAGTTATAGGCGCGGCCCAGGCGCGTGATGCTGTCCAGCAAAATCACCACATCGCGCTTGTGTTCCACCAGGCGCTTGGCCTTTTCCAGCACCATTTCGGTCACTTGCACATGGCGCGTCGCCGGTTCGTCAAAAGTGCTGGCCACCACTTCGCCACGCACGGTGCGGGCCATATCCGTCACTTCCTCGGGCCGTTCGTCAATCAGCAGCACCATCAGGAAGACTTCGGGATTATTCGCCGTGATGGATTTGGCGATGTTTTGCAGCATCACGGTCTTGCCCGTGCGCGGCGGCGCCACAATCAAGGCGCGCTGGCCCATGCCGATCGGCGAAATCAAATCAATGACGCGATGCGTATTGTCCTTGGTCGGCCCCTTGGCAACGCTTTCAACTTCCGGATTTTCCATCTTGAGCCGACGGTTCGGATAAAGCGGCGTCAAATTATCGAAGTTGATCCGGTGGCGCAGGCTTTCCGGGTCTTCGAAATTGATCGCATTGACCTTGAGCAGAGAGAAATAACGCTCCCCATCCTTGGGCGCCCTGATCTGGCCTTCCACCGTGTCACCCGTGCGCAAGCCGAAGCGGCGCACCTGGGCGGGGGAGACATAGATATCATCCGGCCCGGGAAGGAAATTGGCCTGCGGGCTGCGCAAATAGCCGAAGCCATCGGAAAGGATTTCCAGCGTGCCTTCACCGAAAATCGCCTGTTCATTATCCGCGAAGGTCTTCAGGATCGCGAACATCATATCCTGCTTGCGCAGCGACGATGCGTTTTCGATCTGCAATTCCTCCGCGAATGCTAGGAGGTCCGCGGGGCTTTTCGCCTTGAGTTCTGAAAGATGCATTTGGTGCCTTGGCGTTCCGTGAGGCTTGAGAAAGCGGGACCTGAATCACGATGCATACCGCAGCACGCGGCGCGACCATGAACGTCCCGTTAACGGGCAGAAGGGAAATGCGGCAGCGCCGATCAGGGATCGTCGGGGCCGCGGAAGGAAGGACCTTCTATGTATGAAGCCCGCCGCCCGCCGTCAACCACGGATCAAAACGGCTTCACGATCACCATAATGACAATCAGGATCAGCAGCAGCGTTGGCACCTCATTGGCGATGCGCCAGGATTTTTCGCTGCGGGTATTGCGATCTTCGGCGAAAAGCCGGCGCGCGCGGGCCAGATCCATTTGAAAGGCGGTCATGCCAAGCAAGCCCAAAAGCTTGCCGTGCCACCAGCCGGCCCGCCAATCCACCACGCCGGGGGTCAGGATCAGCAACAGGCCAAACAGCCAGGCCGAGATCATGGCCGGGTTCATGATGGCGCGCAGCAGGCGGCGTTCCATGGTTTTGAACAACTCCCCCTGGGCTGAGCCGGGGGCTTGCTGCGTGTGGTAGATATAAAGCCGGGGCAGGTAGAAAAGCCCCGCCATCCAGGCGAAAACGCTGATGAGATGCAAGGCCTTGGTCCAGGCGTAGAAGGGGGCGAGGGCTTCGATCACCATGGCCTATTCATCCTTTCCGGCAGGCGCGGGTATCAGCCGCGGATGCGGCCCATCTTCCAGCCGC
>JADCGG010000230.1 GCA_020249125.1 Roseomonas sp.
CGACCGAGGTGAAAATCGCGCTCATCCAGGCGCTGTATGATGCGGGCCTCAGGCGGATGGAGGTCGGGTCCTTCGTGTCCCCCAAGGCCATTCCGCAAATGGCGGATACGGCGGCGGTGCTCGCCTTCGCGAAAACCCTGCCAGGGCTGGAAAGCACCGTGCTGGTGCCGAACCGGCGCGGGTTTGAAGCCGCGATTGCCGGTGGCGCGGAACGGCTGGGCTTTTTCATGTCGGCCACCGCCGGGCACAACAAGGCCAATCTGAACCGCACGCGGGAAGAAAGCTTCGCCGAATTGGCATCCCTGGTGCGCGATACGCCGAAGGGCATACTGATCCGCTTCAATCTTTCCTGTGTGTTCCATTGCCCCTTTGATGGCGTGGTGGAAGATGCTGAGGCTTTGGATTGGGTGGAACGCATCGTGGCGCTGAACCCGGATATGGAAATCGCGCTCGCTGATACCACCGGCAATGCCAGCCCCGATCAGGTGCGCCGCGTATTCGAAAAGGCCCATGCCGCCTGGGGGCAGCGCTTCGCCTTCCATGGCCATGACACTTACGGCATGGGGGTGGCAAATGTGGCGGCGGCCTATGAAGCCGGCTGCCGGGTGATTGACAGCGCCGCGGGCGGCATTGGCGGCTGCCCCTTCGCGCCTGGTGCGACCGGCAATGTGGCGACGGAAGATGTGGTCTGGATGTTCCGCCGCATGGGCGTGGATACCGGTGTGGCCTGGAACAGCCTGCTCATGGCCGCCGATATGGCGGCGGGCATCAAGGGCGCCATCCCCGGCGGGCGGATGCGCGGCGTGCGCGCGGCACGCTTGGCGGCGTGATGGGTTGGCCGCGTCGCATCACGGCGCGGCCCGAATCCTTCCACTTTTCGGACGCTTTTGCCGGCCATAAGCATTTCGCCTGATGCTTGAGGTCAGGCATGGTGGAGTTGGCCCATGTCCGATACCGAAATCGCCCGGAAATTGGCCGAGCTTGACCGGCTGCTGAATGACCCGGAAACCCGCATGGATGCCGGGCGCGTTTGGATATTGGCCCAGGAATTGAAAGCGCCTGTCGCCAGGGCAGGCGCTTTACGCCAGGGTTGAAGTGCGCTCTGTCAGTCGTACAACACGCGCGGCATGTCCGTCGTCGTCGTAATCCAAGCCTTCATCATGCTGAGAGAGGGTGGCTGACGCACGAGCTTCTTCCCGGCGGTGTTTTTATGAACGAATAAAATCGGCAACTGCATTGGCGTGCAGCTTGCCACGCATGACCGCGCCGATACCCTGTATGGTTTCGACCTTATGGTTAGTCTTTTGCTTCTGCTTGATTTCACAAAGGAACGAGGATGTTATGAAGGTTTGCAGTAATGGCAGACGGTTTCGGCAAGATTTAACTCCGTAATCGCGCCAGTGGATCAGGAAAAGCCATGCCGCGTCACTTGACGAAGCGTTCCTTCCGACTTGCCGGCCATGCGACTTCGGTTGCGTTGGAGGGCGCCTTCTGGGCGGAATTGGAAGCGCTTGCTCAACGGCGGGGCCAAAGCCTGGCTGCGCTGGTGGCTGAGGTGGATGAGGCACGTGCAGATCAAAACCTTCCTTTGGCCAGCGCGCTCCGCCTTGCGGCGCTGGCACATGCGCGCGGGCGAAATGGCGGATGACGCGGTGGGCTTACCCTGTCTGCGTCCAGCAAAGGAAAATCTGTAATGCATCCTAAAGAGGCCAGCGCAGGCTGCAATCCAAAGCAAGGTCTTGCTTGGATTGACAAAAGCCTTGGCTGAATGCGACCTTGTTCATTAAGAAATGCCGGAGTTTTCGCCATGAATGTTCAAATATCGAAGCGCGCCCTTTTCACCGTTGGCGCTGCTGGCATCACGTCCTTAGCCCTTCCCGGCGCGCGCCAAGCGGTCGCGCAGCAAACGCCACGCAATGCCTTGGTGATTGCCGCGCAGATTGATGATCTTGTCGCGCTCGATCCGCATCATTCCTTCGAAGTGACCGGCAGCGATCTGCTGAAGAATGTCTATGACCAGCTTTTCATCATTGATGATTCCAAACCCAGCGCCGAATTGCTGCCTGGGCTTGCGGAAAGCTTCACGATTTCAGCCGATGGCAAAACCTTTACCTTCCGCATTCGCCAAGGGGTGCGCTTTCATTCCGGCAATGCGCTGACGGCCGAAGATGTGGCGTTTTCGCTGCGCCGGCCCCTGCAGATCAATCGTACGCCGGCCTTCATGTATCGCTCGGTGGGGCTCACCGCGGATAACATTGAACAGACCGTGCGGCAGACCGGTGATTTTGAAGTGCAGGTCACCTTCAATCAAGCCTATGCGCCGAGCCTCATTCAAAACCTGTTCACGGCGACCATTGCCTCTGTGCTGGACAGCAAGCTTGTGCTGCAAAATGCCGGAGAGGATCGCGGCAATACCTGGCTCAATCGCAATTCAGCGGGCTCTGGCGCCTTTCGTCTGGCACGCTATCAGCCCAATGAAAGCTATACGCTTGACCGTAATGATGCCTGGTGGCGTGGCCGCGCCAATATGCAGCGCGTGATTGTGCGCCATGTGCCGGAAGCCGCGACACAGCGCCTGCTGCTGGAACGCGGCGATGTGGATGTGGCGCGCAACCTGACTCCCACGGATATCGCCGCGCTGCGTGGCCGGCCGGGCATCACCATCCAGGAATTCCCGCGCGGCACCATCCAGTATTTCAGCGCCAATCTGGGGGACCCGATTCTGTCCAATCCGCGCGTGATTGAAGCGCTGAAGCATCTGGTGGATTATGATGCGATTGCGAATAACCTGCTGCCGGGCCAGGTGTTCCCGCATCAATCCTTCATCCCACGCGCCATCCTGGGTGAGGTGAATGAACGCCCCTGGCGCTTCGACCCGACGCGCGCGCGTGCCTTGCTGGCCGAAGCGGGGCACCCCAATGGCATTCGCCTGACCATGGATACGGCGAATACCTTCCCATCCCTTGATGTTGCGCAAGCCTTGCAGGCAAGCTTCGCCCGTGGTGGCGTAACGCTTGAAGTGCTGCCGGCAACCGGCGCGCAGGTGCTGGCCAAATTCCGTGCGCGCAATCATCAGCTTTTCATCGGCATTTGGGGGCTTGGCTATCCCGATCCGCACTACAATGCCGATAGCTTCGCGCATAATCCGCCTGGGGCGAATAATCCGGGCAAGCTTACGTGGCGCAATAATTGGAACATCCCGGAACTCACCGCCAAAACGGAAGCCGCGATGCGAGAGCGCGATCAGAATGCGCGTGCTGCAATCTATCGGCAGATCCAGGCGGAATTCATGGGCACCTCGCCCTTCGCGGTTTTCGCGCAGCAGCAGGTGCAAGTCGCCGTGCGCAGCAACCTGACCGGCTATGCCGCAAGCTCGCCCGGGCTTTCGGCGATTCTTTGGCGTGCGACCAAGGGATAAGGTGAAGGCCAATATTGCCCTGCGCCAAAGCTCTGGCTTCCTGTTTCAGGTTGCGCTGACGCTGCTTGGATTGCTGGCGGTCACTTTCTTCATCGGGCGCGTGGTGCCGATTGATCCTGTGCTTGCCGTCGTCGGCGACCAGGCGCCGCGCGATGTCTATGAAGCGGTGAAGCGAGAGCTTGGGCTCGACCAACCCCTTTGGTGGCAGTTCTGGGTCTATGTGCAGAAAATGGCTGTGGGCGATTTCGGCCAATCCCTGCTGACCAATCGTCCGGTGATTGAGGATATCAAGCGCGTTTTCCCAGCGACATTGGAACTGGCCACCTTCGCCACCATCATCGGTGTTGCGCTTGGCGTGCCCATGGGGATTGCGGGCGCCGTTTGGCAGGATCGCTGGCCGGATCAATTGGTACGCGTTGTCGGGCTTGTTGGCTATTCCGTGCCGATCTTCTGGCTTGGCATTATAGGCTTGCTGGTTTTCTACGGCATTCTCGGCTGGGTGCAGGGGCCTGGCAGGCTGGGCGTTTTCTTTGAAGACATGGTGCCTGTTGTCACCGGCGTGATCCTGATTGATGCGGCGATTGCGCAGGAGTGGGAGGTGTTCTGGAACGCCTTCGGTCATGTGGTGCTGCCCTCCGCCGTGCTTGGTTATTTTTCGGTGGCCTATATCGCGCGCATGGCGCGCAGCTTCATGCTGGAGCAGCTCAATCAGGAATACATCGTCACGGCGCGTGCGAAAGGTGTTTCAGAAGCGCGGATCATCTGGGTGCATGCCTTGCGCAACGTCTCGGTCCCGCTGGTCACAGTGATCGCGCTCTCCTATGCGCGGCTGCTGGAAGGGGCGGTGCTGACCGAAACCGTCTTTGCCTGGCCCGGGCTTGGCCGCTACCTGACAACGGCGCTACTGGCCGCCGATATGAATGCGGTGCTGGGGGCAACGATTGTCGTCGGCCTGATTTTCGTCGGCATCAATCTTCTGTCTGATCTGCTCTATCGTTTGCTGGACCCGCGCGCGAAATGAGCGATCGCGCCGAACAAGGCTGGCGCGCCCGGCTGCTTTCTGAAACGCCAAGCTCTCGTCGCGAAGCGAAGCTTGGTCAGGCCTATCGCGGATGGCTGCAATTCCGCCAGAACCGCCTTGCGCTGCTCGGGCTTGCCATTGTGCTTGCGCTTATCCTGGTCGCGGTGCTGGCACCCTGGATTGCGCCACATCACCCGCATGAACAGAATCTCGCGCAACGGCTATTGCCCCCCGGTACGGGCACGCATCTGCTGGGCACGGATGAATTCGGGCGCGATATCCTTTCGCGCATCATCTATGGCGCGCGCGTGACCCTTTACATTGTAGTGCTGGTCGCGCTGATTGCAGCGCCGATTGGGCTGATTGTCGGTACCGCCGCCGGCTATCTGGGTGGCTGGGTGGATGCCGCGCTGATGCGCATCACCGATGTGTTCCTCTCCTTCCCAAGCCTAATTCTCGCGCTGGCCTTTGTCGCGGCTTTGGGGCCGGGAATTGAAAACGCGGTGATTGCCATCGCGCTGACGTCATGGCCGCCCTATGCGCGCATTGCACGGGCGGAGACGATGACCATCCGCAATAGTGACTTCATTGCGGTGGCGCGTATTCAGGGTGCGGGAACCGGGCGGATCCTGTTCCGCCATGTCATGCCGCTTTGCGTATCCTCCCTGACCGTGCGCGTGACGCTTGATATGGCGGGCATTATCCTGACGGCAGCCGGGCTAGGCTTTTTGGGGCTGGGCGCGCAACCGCCCATGGCGGAATGGGGTGCCATGGTTTCTTCCGGGCGGCGCTATATTCTCGATCAATGGTGGGTTGCGACCATTCCGGGGCTTGCGATTTTCATCGTGAGTCTGGCCTTCAATCTTTTGGGTGATGGGCTGCGCGATGTGCTTGACCCAAGGCAAAAGAAATGAAGCCGCTGCTTGAAGTGGAGGATTTGCGGATCAGTTTCGCCACGCCAACCGGGCGGTTTGAAGCCGTGCGCGGCGTATCCTTCAGCCTTGGGCGCGAAAGGCTGGGCATTGTGGGCGAATCGGGTTCGGGCAAGTCACTCACCGGGCGCGCCATCATGCGCCTGCTGCCGCCGGCTGCGCGGATGGAAGCAAACAGGCTCAGTTTTGATGGGATTGATTTGCTGGGCGCCTCCGCCCGCCAATTGCGTGGCATTCGTGGTGCCCGCATATCACTCGTGCTGCAGGATCCGAAATACTCGCTCAATCCTGTCATGACAGTTGGGCAGCAGATCGCGGAAGCCGCGCGTATCCATGGCCGGCTTTCCGCGCGTGAGGCCCGGCGCAAGGCGCTGGAAATGCTGGAAGCGGTGCGTATTCGTGACCCTGAACGCGTGATGCGGCTTTATCCGCATGAGGTTTCAGGCGGCATGGGGCAACGCATCATGATTGCGATGATGCTGGTGCCGGAACCTGATTTGCTGATAGCCGACGAACCGACCAGCGCGCTTGATGTCACAGTGCAGATGCAGGTTCTGGCCATTCTGGATGATCTTGTGGCGAAGCGTGGCATGGGGTTGATTTTCATCAGCCATGATCTTGATCTGGTCGGCAGTTTTTGCGACCGCGTTCTGGTCATGTATGCGGGCCGCGTCATGGAAGAACGCGCCGCACGAGATCTTGCCGCCGCCACCCATCCCTATACGCAGGGCCTGCTGCGCAGCTTGCCGCGCATTGCCGATGACCGCGCGGAATTGCCGACCCTGTCGCGCGACGCGGCCTGGCTGGACGATTAGCGGTGATCACCATCCGCGATCTGATGGTAAGCTTCGGCCAGGGCCGCGATGCAGTGCATGCAGTGCGCGGCATTTCCTTTGCCGTGGCGGAAGGCGAAAGCTTTGGCCTGGTGGGAGAAAGCGGCAGCGGCAAATCCACTGTGCTGCGCGCCTTGGCCGGGCTTAATCGGAACTGGACGGGTGGTGCGAGCATCAATGGCCTTGATGTGGCCGAGCGTGACGCGCGCCTGCCGCGCCTGGTACAAATGGTTTTTCAGGACCCGTACGCATCGCTCCATCCGCGCCATACGGTTGATCGCACCCTGTCGGAGCCGCTGGAAATCCACGGCATTGGCGATGTTACGGCACGTGTTGAAAAGACTTTGGCCGATGTCGGGCTTGGGGCGAATTTTCGCTTCCGCTATCCCAATCAGCTTTCCGGCGGGCAGCGCCAGCGCGTAGCCATTGCGCGCGCGTTGATGCTGGAACCGAAGGTGCTGCTGTTGGATGAACCAACCAGCGCGCTTGATGTTAGCGTGCAGGCGGAAATCCTGAATCTGCTGCGCGGATTGCGCGCCGCGCAACGCCTGACCATCATTCTGGTCAGCCATAATCTGGCGGTTATCGCGCATATGTGCGACCGGCTGGCGGTGATGAATCGTGGCCTGATCGTGGAGGAGATGGATATCGCGACCCTTCGCCGCGAAGACCCAAAGCAGGCCTATACGCGTCAGCTTTTGCTCGCCTCCAAGGGCTATGACCGGGAAGCGGCTGCCCGGCTGGTGACCTATGATTGAACGGCGCGCGCTGAAGGCTGCGCCGCCTTTCATGCCTTGGATATAGTCAGCGCCACAAGGGCAGAAAATCGCGCCTGGGGACTGTCCGAATGCTGTCAGCGGGCCTAGCCTGAGGCTCATGGCAGGCAGAGGCTGCGAGTCGTGCTGATGATCCTTGCCCTAGCTTTGGTGATGCTGGCGATGATCTCGCTCGCAGCATCCTTGCTGGCGCGGGCGGCGCTTGGCGTCAGGCTGGTTTACGGGACTGCAGCGCTGATGTGCTTGGTATTTGCGCTGGGCGGAATTTCCGGGCTGCTGGCAGCGCCCACAGAGCTTGCCTTGCCCTTTGGCCCCCCTTGGGGCGCGATGCGGCTTGCGCTTGATCCGCTTTCCGCCTGGTTCCTGTTGATCCTGGGCCTTTGCGGCCTTGCTGCCTCCGCTTTCGCCTTCGGCCATGTGAAGGGGCCGGAGGAGCCGCGCCGGCTGGTGCCCTATCCGCTGTTTCTCGCCGGCATGGCGCTGACCTTGCTCGCCGCCGATGGGTTTACCCTGGTGCTTGGATTTGAACTCATGTCCTTCGCGTCATGGGTGCTGGTCGCGCATGAACATGAGCAGGCGGAAAATCGCCGAGCGGCGCGGCTATACCTTGGCTTCGCGGCCTTGGGGGGCGCGGCGCTGATCCTGTGTTTCGGCTTGCTGGCCGCGGGCGTATCCGCAGGGGCAGGTTTCGCTGCGCTTCGTGCTGCACCACCGGATGGGCTGCGCGCCTTGGCGATATTGGTGCTGGCGCTGATTGGCGCGGGGTCCAAGGCTGGGCTGGTGCCTTTGCATGTCTGGTTGCCTTTGGCGCATCCGGCGGCGCCGAGCCATGTGAGCGCGCTGATGTCAGCCGCCATGACCAAGGTGGCGCTTTATGTGCTGGCGCGCGTGATCTTCGATCTGGCCGGCCCGGCGCAGCCCTTGTTCTGGGGCGCGGTGCTGATGGCGCTTGGCTTGGCCTCCGCGATCATGGGGGCGCTGCGCGCGGCCTTGGAGGAAGATACCAAGACGCTTCTTGCCTGTTCCACCATTGAAAATATCGGGCTGATCACTTTGGGCCTTGGCCTTGCGCTCGCGTTTCGTGCGGCGGATTTGGGCGCGCTTTCTGCCGTGGCGGCGGGGGCCGCGCTGCTGCATGCGCTGAACCATGCCATGTTCAAGACACTGCTGTTCCTGGGCGCCGGAGAGGTGCTGCATGGCGCGGCATCACGGCGCATGGATCGGCTGGGTGGTTTGATCAATGCCATGCCCTGGACAGCCGGCTTGGTATTGCTGGGCGCTGCTGCCGCCGCGGCGCTGCCGCCACTTTCGGGTTTTGCATCCGAATGGTTGCTGTTGCAGGCATTGATTGCGGCCTGGCGCGTGGGTGATTTGGCGTTTCAGATCGGCGCGGCCGCGGCGACCGCCTTGGCGGCTTTGGCAGTGGCACTATCTGCCGCGGCGATGTTGCGCTTTTACGGCCTGGTGTTTTTGGGCCGGCCACGCAGCCCGCGCGCAGCTGGTGCAACCGAGATCTCCGGCGTGGCACGCGGTGCGTTGATGCTGCCCGCCGCTTTGACGGTGATCTTTGGCCTGACGCCTGGCTTCCTGCTGGAACTCGCCGCGCCAGCGCTGCGCTTGCTGACAGGCGCGGGCGCCGGGCTTTCCGCTTTGGGTGGCGTGACGGTGACGGTTTCAGAAGGTGGCGCGGGCTATGCGCCGCTGATTGTCTTTGTCCTTTTGCTGCTGCTGGGCGGCAGCGCTGTGTGGTTCGCGCGGCGGCAGGCGCCAGGCGTTGCGCACGGTCCTGCCTGGGATTGTGGCTTCATTGCACCTCCGCATCATCTACCTTTTGGCGATCCCGCAACGCAAGTCTCTGCCGCCGGCATGGCGCAGCCGCTGCGGCGCATACTGGGCAAGACTCTACTGGCGGCACAAGAGAAAGTGGAAATGCCTCCGCCGGCCAATACCGCCCCCGCGCGCTTGCAGGCGGAGTTTCATGATCCCATGCTGGCGCTGATTTCCGGGCCATTGCCACGGGGGCGAGACAGGCTGGCGGCTGTTGCGGAACGCTTGCGGGACTTTTCGACCAGGCAATGTCTCGGGCTTGGGTTTACGGTGCTGCTGGCGCTAATGGCGCTACTGATTTGGCTGGAAAGGACATGAGCTACAAGCGCATGATGGCGCAGCAGCAGAAGCTTGAAGCGAGAGTCACAGCTTTGCCGGATCAGGCGCAAGCCGCTGATGCGCTGGAATGGGCGGCGCTCGGCGATTGACGGCCGGACCACGCGCCATGCTGGCTATGCCATCAGCCTGCGTGTTCGCAAGCGGATCGAGGAGGCCTTCGGATGGGCCAAGACGGTGGCTGGCATGCGCAAGGCGCGCCATCACGGGCTGCCCAAGATCGGCTGGCAATTCACCCTTGCGGTGGGCGGCTACAATTTGGTTCGCCTGCCGAAGTTGCTGGTAGCGGCAGCATGAGGCCCGGAATCCGTCCAGGGCGTGTCACCAGGGCCAAAAAATCACCGAAAATGATTGTGCTCAGGCGAAAGCGGTGTTGAAAACATGCGCGAGCCAAAATTGCGATGCGCAATGATAGCTTTTCAGCAGCCTGCTAAACCTTCGAAAACGCCACATCCCGGCTTGCTGCCAGCGCTTCATAAGCCGCGCGCACCGGCAGCGCGCCATGTACGCGTTCCAGCCGCCTCAGCGTAAAATGCCCGCGCGCGACGCTGCGGAAATGTTCCAAAAAGGCCAGGTTGATCGCCGCCCCCGCCGCGGCGCCGATCAAGGGGGCCGCCTGTGCTGAAAGCTTCAGCCCAACAGGCCCCACAAAGCGCGCCGCGATGGCGGCGATGAAGCCCGGTAGAATACTTGCGCCGATGCTGCCCTTCAGCGCCTCGGCCAGGGCGATACGCAGCGCAAAATAGCCGGATTCAGCCGCATCATCGCTTTTGCCACGCCCGCCTAACGCAAAAATCTTCAGGCATTCGGCGGCGATTTCCGGGCGCGACAAATCCTCGCCCTCCTCCGCCGCGATGGCGGCGATTTGGCGCAGCAGAACGGTCGTGGAAACCGGCAATTCCACCAGCGTGCCCGCCAAGCCAAAGGCGCCGCCCGCGGCCCCTGTTGCCGCCGCCAGCCCGCGATGCAGCCAGGATGACGGCAAAATCGAAGGTGTGGCCGCCGGCGATGACCGCAGCGCCGCCTCCATCGCCGTTGTCAGTGCCGCACGCACCGCGCTTTGCAGCCCACCTTGCACGGGACCTGGCAGGCGCGCGGTCAGGGCTTCGATCGGTGTCCCCACCGTCGCCGAAAGCCGCGCGGCGAGGGAGGGGTTTTCCAACGCCTCAAACGCCACGCGCAATTCGGCTGCGGCCCGGGGACCCAGCGGCGGCGGGGTGGCGCTGACCGTAAGGCTCATTTCTATAAGATGTAGCGCGAAAGATCGGCGCTGGCGGCCAGCGGGGCCACACGGTCACGCACCATCGCCGCATCCACCGCAATGCTTTCGCCGCCGCGATCGGTTGCGGTGAAGGAGATTTCTTCCAGCAAGCGTTCCAAAACGGTTGCCAGCCGCCGCGCGCCGATATTCTCCACACTCGCGTTGATTTCCGCGGCCAGATCGGCAATCGCTTCAACCGCATCGGGCGTGAAATCCAGCGCCACGGATTCCGTACCGAGCAAAGCGGTATATTGTTTCAGCAGGGAATGTTCCGGTTCCGTCAAAATCCGGCGGAAATCATCGCGCGACA
>JADCGG010000231.1 GCA_020249125.1 Roseomonas sp.
CATCTGGTGCTTGATTACGTGCCGGATGCCTGGATTGTGGAAAGCAAATCACTGAAGCTTTACCTCGCGTCCTTCCGCAATCACGGCGCCTTTCATGAAGCCTGCACGCTGGATATCGCACAACGCCTGATGGGGCTGCTTTCGCCGCATTGGCTACGGATCGGCGGTTATTGGTATCCGCGTGGCGGCATCCCGATTGATGTCTGCTGGCAAAGCGGCGCGCCGCCGGAAGCGGTGTGGATTCCGGCGCAGGAAGTGCAGCCCTATCGTGGGCGCGGCTGACGCCATCAGGGCTGAGGCTGCGCGCCTCGGCTTCGATGCCGTGGGCTTCGCGCCCGCGCGATTGGCGCCGGAAATACGCGAACGCCTGCGGGCATTTTTGGCGGCTGGCATGCATGGAGGCATGGGCTGGATGGAAGCCCGCGCCGAACAGCGCGCCGACCCGCGCGCCTTATGGCCGGAAGCACGGAGCGTGATCGCGCTTGGCCTTTCCTATGCGCCGGAAAGCGATCCGCTGGAAAGCCTCGGCTGGCAAGACCGCGCGACGATCAGCGTTTATGCGCGCAACCGCGATTATCATGATGTGGTCAAGAAACGCCTGAAGGCTTTGGCGCGCTGGATCGTCGCGCAATATGGCGAAGCCGGCGTCAAGGTTTTCGTGGATACCGCGCCGGTGATGGAAAAGCCGCTCGCGCAAAAGGCGGGTTTGGGCTGGCAGGGAAAGCATACCAATCTGGTCTCTCGCGCGCATGGGTCCTGGCTGTTCCTGGGCGAGATTTACACCACCTTGGACCTTCAGCCCGATCAGCCCGAAATTGATCATTGCGGTTCTTGCACGCGCTGCCTGGATATCTGCCCGACGCGCGCCTTTCCCGCACCCTATCGGCTGGATGCGCGGCGCTGCATTTCCTATCTGACGATTGAACATCACGGCCCGATCCCCGATGAATTTCGCAAGCCCATGGGCAATCGCATCTATGGCTGCGATGATTGCCTCGCGGTCTGCCCCTGGAACAAATTCGCGGGCGTGCATGAGGAACCGGCGTTTGCGCCGCGTGCGGAACTCACCGCGCCCAAGCTTGCCGATTTGGCGGCGTTGGATGATGCCGCCTTTCGCGCACTATTTTCCGGCAGCCCCATCAAGCGCATCGGGCGCAATCGCTTTGTGCGGAATGTGCTGATCGCCATTGGTAATTCCGCGACACCCAGCCTCAGGCCAACCGCGCAAGCGCTGTGCGACGATGCTGATCCCGTGGTCGCGGAAGCCGCCGCCTGGGCCGCGCAACAATTGGATCACGCCGCATGAATGACGCAAAGGCCCTGGTGCTGTTTAGCGGAGGGCAGGATTCCGCCACCTGCCTTGCTTGGGCGCTGGATCGTTTCGCCGCTGTGGAAACCATCGGCTTTGATTACGGCCAACGCCACCGGGTTGAACTGGATTGCCGGGAAGCGCTGCGCGCCGCGCTGCTGCAAGCGCGCCCGGAATGGGCCGAAAGGCTCGGCCCCGATCATTTGATCGGGTTGCAGGCGCTGGGGCAGGTTTCCGATACCTCGCTCACCACTGATGCCGCCATTGCCTTCAATGCGGATGGCCTGCCCAATACATTCGTCCCAGGCCGCAACATCATTTTCCTGAGCTTCGCCGCCGCCATCGCCTATCGTCGCGGCATCAAGCATATCGTGGCCGGCATGTGTGAGACGGATTATTCCGGCTATCCCGATTGCCGGGATGATACGATCAAGGCGCTGCAAGTGGCGCTGAACCTCGGCATGGATCGGCGCTTTGTCTTGGAAACGCCCTTGATGTGGCTGGACAAGGCCGCCACCTGGCGTCTGGCGGAAAGCCTTGGCGGCGCTGCCTTGGTGGAAGCGCTGCTGGAACACACCCATAGCTGTTATCTGGGGGATCGCCGCCAGCGCCACGCCTGGGGCTATGGCTGCGGAACTTGCCCTGCCTGCGACTTGCGCGCCAAGGGCTGGGCGGCCTATGAAGCCGGCGAAACCCCATGAACATCTCCCCCCGCCTTCAAGGCTTCGCCTTTCTGATCGGCTTCGCGCTGTGCATTCCAGCGGCGAATTGGATGATCGGGAATCTCGGCAGCTTCTGCGTGCCGAATGGCCCCTGCCTGATCCCCGTAGCGCCCGGCATCATGGCGCCATCTGGTGTGCTGATGATTGGGCTTGCCTTGGTGCTCAGGGATTTGGTGCAGCGCCGGCTGGGCCTGAATTGGGCCTTCATCGCCATTGCGCTTGGCGTGGTGCTTTCCGCGCTATTGGCGCCGCCGGCCTTGGTGCTGGCCTCGGCGGCGGCCTTCCTGCTGAGTGAAACCGCTGATCTCGCTGTTTATACGCCCTTGCAAAAGCGCGGTCTGGTGCTGGCGGTGGCGGCCAGCGGCGCGGTGGGCCTGGTGGTGGATAGCGTGGTGTTTTTACTACTTGCCTTTGGCAGCCTGGAGTTCCTGGCCGGGCAGATCATCGGCAAGGCCGGGATGGTACTGCTGGCCTTGCCCTTCATTCACTGGCTGCGCCGGCATGATGCGCGGCGCGGGATTCAACCCGCCTGATCAATCAGCGCGGATATTGAATTCGCGCACAACGGCGCCCCATTTCGCCACTTCCCCTTCCAGAAAGCGCGCCAGACCCGCCGGGTCAGACATCACCAGCCGCGCCTGCTGCGTTTGTGTCATTTGCGTGCGGATGCGTTCTTCCGAAAGCGTTTCCCGCAAAGCCGTGTTCATGCGCGCCACCAATTCCGTGGGCGTCCCCGCAGGGGCGAAAACGCCCCACCAGGCTTCCGCCTGCAAGCCGGGAAAGCCGCTTTCTTCCGCAGTCGGCAAATCGCTCAGCGCCGGCAGCCGCGCCGGGCCGAATTGCGACAGGGCGCGGAAGGTGCCGGCAGAGATTTGCGCTGCCACCAGCGCGGCGGAGCCGATCATCATATCCACCGTGCCCGCCATGGTGTCATTCACCGCAAGCCCGCCGCTGCGATAGGGAATATGCGTCATGCGCGTGCCGCTGCGCGACTGCAATTGGATCATGGCCAAATGCCCGATCGTGCCATTGCCGGTGGACCCAAAGGAAACCGCATCCGGCTTCGCCTTGGCGGCATTCACCACATCCGCGAGTGACCGAAACGGCTTATCGGCGCGGCAGGCAATCACATAAGGCGCGCCACCAATCAGCATCACCGGGTCAAGATCACGCGTCAGGTTGAAGGGCAGGCTTGGCAGCAGCGCCGGCATGGTAGCGTGGCTATCGAAAGTCAGCAGCCAAGTCTGCCCATCAGGCCGAGCCTTGGCCACCGCATCGCTCCCGATGGAAGCTGCTGCGCCGGGGCGGTTTTCCACAATGATCGGCACGCCAAGCCTTTGCATCAGCCCGGGCGAGACCAGCCGCGCCACCGCATCCGTGGACCCGCCCGGCCCGAAGGGAACGACAATACGTATGGAATTGCCCTGCGCCTTTGCCGGCGCAATGCTGGCCGCTGCAACACCCCCAAGAACCAGGCGACGTGAAAACTGCATCACGCATACTCCCTTAATTTTTTTTGATAAACCGACCCAGGCTTATTCCAAGGAGATGGATTGATCAAACCTGAAGCGGGCTGACCATCTCAACTGCAAGATAAGCAAGAAATGATCGGAATCCCTTGGCCTAATCCGCGATCCAGCCGGGGGAGGGCAGGGCGCGATAGGCTTCGCGCAGGCTATCGGACCAGCGCTGGCTGACCTGCCGGAAATAGGCATCCTCTTCCGTGATGCGCCGGCTGAGCGAGACCTTCTGTTCGCCTTCCCGATAGACCATCAGATCAATCGGCAGCCCAACGGAAAGATTGGACCGCAGCGTGCTATCCATGCTGATCAGCACAAGCTTCACCCCATCGGCGAGCGACGTGTCGCTTTTCACCACGCGGTCCAGAATGGGTTTGCCGTATTTATGCTCGCCGATTTGCAGAAAGGGCGTATCGGCGGTGGCTTCAATGAAATTGCCGGCAGCGTAAATCAGAAATAGCCGCATCGGCCCGCCGGCAATCTGCCCGCCCAGCAGGAAGGATGCTTCAAACGCCACATTCTGCGCCTTCATCGCCGGGCCATCCGTGTCAAACACATCGCGCACAGCCGCGCCCACCAATTGCGCCGCGCGGAACATGCTGGGTACATCACGCAGCGTGTGGGTTTCCTCACCCAGCGGGAAACCCTCCTGCACGCGATTCCACACCGCCTGAGTGATGGCGAGGTTACCAGCGGATAGCAGCGCCAGCATGCGTTCCCCAGGTTGTTCCACGACATGCATCTTGGAAAAGCTGGAAATATGATCCAGCCCCGCATTGGTGCGCGTGTCGGAAAGCAGAACAAGCCCATCCTTCAGGAACAGGCCGACGCAATAGGTCATGGCAAGCGCTCCGCGCCCTATCAGTTGTGCAGGTAAAACTCGGCGATTTGGCCGCCAAGATCAATATTGCGCGCCATCATCTCATTCAGGAAGGTCTCAAGCCCCTGGGAGAAGATATCCTCCACCCGGCCAAAGCGCAGCCGCGCATGGATTTCCCCCGCACGCCGATGGCATTCCCCGCGCCGCCCACCATGGGCGGTGGCGATTTCATCCAACACGGCTTCGATGCGGGCATGGCATGCAATCATGGAGCGCGGCAATTCACCGCGCAGGATCAGCAATTCAGCAATGCGCCGCGGTTCGATCCGCCCGTGATAGACCCATTGATACGCACGCAGCGCCGTGAAGTTCCGTAAAATCGCCTGCCAATTCAGGTAATCCTCAGCCGTACCGGCCCCTGCGATGCTGAGCGCCCCGGCATGGGCATGCAGCACGCGCGCGGTATTGTCGGCGCGTTCCAGCATGGTGCCCAGGCGCACGAAGCGCCAGGCTTCATCGCGCAGCATTGTGTCATCATAAGCGCCATTGAACAGGATGGTCTGGCGCTTCACCCAATCCAGAAAGCCCGGCAGATCATCGGCGCTTGGCATGGCGTTATCCATGCGCCGCATCTGCCCCCAGGTATCATTCACCGCTTCCCACATATCCACCGTGAGCGCCGTGCGCACCTGCCGCGCATTCTGCCGCGAAGCTTCAATGCAGGATTGGATGGAAGAAGGATTGCCGCGATCCATGACCAGATGCTGGATGATCTCAGCCGCGCCCACACCGGATGATTGCAGCAGCGCAAGATCACCGCTGGTCAGCAGCAACGCACGCCAGCTTTCGCCACGCGCAGGCCGCGCGCCGCCCATGCCGGCCTCTCGCAGCGCCACTTGCAAGGCGCGCGCCGTATTGCCGGCGCGTTCCATATAGCGCCCGAGCCAATAGAGGCTATCTGCCGTGCGGCTCAGCATGGCGCATCCGGGGCCAAGACCCAGGTATCCTTGGTGCCGCCGCCTTGCGATGAATTCACCACAAGCGATCCTTCACGCAAGGCAACGCGCGTGAGGCCGCCCGGCACGATGCGTGTTTCAGCACCCGAAAGCACAAAGGGCCGCAAATCCACATGGCGCCGCGCGGTGCCGCTGCCGGTGAAGGTTGGCACGGTGGAAAGGGCAAGCGTTGGTTGCGCGATATAATCCGCTGGATTGGCCCGGATGCGCGCGGCAAATTCGGTACGTTGTTCGGCGGTGCTATGCGGCCCGACAAGCATGCCATAGCCACCCGAACCCTTGGTCAGCTTCACCACCAATTCATGCAAATGATCCAGCACATAAGCGCAATCATCCGGCCTTTCGCACAGATAGGTCGGCACATTCGCCAGGATTGGTTCTTCGCCCAGGTAGAAGCGCACCATTTCCGGCACGTAAGGATAAACCGCCTTGTCATCAGCAATCCCGCCGCCCGGCGCATTGGCGAGCGTAACATTGCCGGCGCGATACGCCGCCATCAGCCCGCGCACGCCAAGCATGGAATCAGCACGGAAGGCAGCCGGGTCCAGATAATCATCATCAATGCGGCGATAGATCACATCCACGCGCTGCGGCCCCGCCGTGGTGCGCATGAACACCACGCGGTCTTCGACAAATAAATCCTGCCCTTCCACCACTTCGACGCCCATTTCATCGGCCAGGAAGCAGTGTTCGTAATAGGCGCTATTGAAAGCGCCGGGTGTCAGCAGCACCACGCGCGGCAGGCCGCGACAGGCGGGCGGCGCCACGGACATCAGCGTTTCCAGCAAATCCGCTGGGTAATGGCTGACGGGCGCGATGCGATGCGCCGCGCAAAGCCCGGGGAAAAGCCGCAACATGGCTTCGCGCCCTTCCAACATATAGGAAACGCCGGAAGGCGTGCGGCAATTATCTTCCAGCACATGGAATTGCGCCGCATCGGTGCGCACCACATCAATGCCGGCGATATGCACGTAAATGCCACCGGGCGGCGTGATGCCGCGCATTTCCGGGCGATAGGCTTCATTCTGCAAAATCAGCGCTGCCGGAATGCGCCCGGCCTTCAGGATTTCCCCTGGCCCATAAACATCCGCCAGAAACATATTCAGCGCGCGCACGCGTTGCGAAAGCCCGCGCGACAGATGATCCCATTCCCCCCAGGCGAGGATGCGCGGAATGATGTCAAAGGGGATCAGCCGTTCCGGGTCACCGCCCTCGCCATAAACCGCGAAGGTCACGCCGATACGGCGGAACAAAAGCTCGGCTTCCTGGCGCTTGCGTTCCAATTGGGCGGCGGGGGTCGCGGCCAGCCAGCGCGCAATTTCACCATAGGCGGCCCGCGCCTTTGCGGGATCGCCCATTTCGTCAAAGGCTATGATGGGTTCCGCCATCGCCTGACCGACCTCCTGTTTGCCAGAAGATCGGGTCAAAGGTTGCGCCACACAAGCGGGTGATGCCCAAAAACCGGGCCGGGCGGCACCTTATTGCCCGCCTGGCAGCCTGACGCACCCAAATCTTGGGCAGGGGGGGGCTCCACAGATCGGAAGAGCACA
>JADCGG010000232.1 GCA_020249125.1 Roseomonas sp.
TGCCGCCAGCACGGTTCATGCGTCAGGCTGCGCGCAGCTTGTCGAGGAAGTTGGCAAGCTCGACCTTCAGACCCTCGCCCTTCTCGCCAAGGCCATCCGCCATGCGGCGCAGCTCCGTCAGGGCGTCATCGGCAGCGCCAATGCCATCCCTGACCTTCTGAATGCGCGCCGTTACCTGGCTTGCATCCTCAGCTGCCACGGCAACACCTTCGGCAATCTGCTGGGTTGCGACACCCTGCTGTTCCACCGCGGATGAAACCTGCGCTGCGATGCCATCTATTTCATGGACAACCTTCGCGATGCTTTGGATGGCTCGCACCGCACCTTCGGACGCGGTGCGCATTTCCTGGATTTGGCGGGAAACTGTATCGGTGGCTTGCGCAGTCTGGGTCGCGAGCGTCTTCACCTCACTCGCCACCACCGCGAAGCCGCGCCCCGCATCGCCCGCGCGAGCCGCTTCGATTGTGGCATTGAGCGCGAGAAGATTGGTCTGTTCAGCGATGGAGGAGATCATCCGCACCACATCCCCAACCTTTTCCGCCCCCTTGTCGAGCCCCTGGACAATCGCGTCCGTCCGCTCAGCCTCGGACACGGCGCGGCGGGCGATGGCGGCGGATTCCTGCACCTGGCGGGAAACTTCCGCAACCGTCACAGCAAGTTCCTCCGCTGCTGCGGCGACCTTGCCCGTTTCCTCGCTGGTGCGTTCCGCCGCTGCGGTAATGGCACGCGCTTCGTCATTGGTGGTGCGCGTAACAGCGCCAAGTTCGGCCACCGAAGCCTTGGTAGCGTCCGAGGATTGCAAGATTTCGTTCGAAATCACGCCAACACCGCGTTCAAAACTATCGGCCAGGACGCGTTGAGTTTCTTCCTTCTCGGCCCGTGCCGCTTCACGTTCGGCAGCTTGTGCGGCGGCGGCTTCTTCGGCTTCACGCAACTTGACCCGCAGATCATTCAGCGCTCGGCCCATTTCGGAAAGCTCATCATGGCCCTGGATGTCAACCTCACCGGCAAGCTTGCCTTCGGCTGTTTCGCGCATGGAAGAACGCAAAACCGCAAGCCGGCGAACCACACCCTTGCGGATCAGCAGCAGGGCCACACCGGCGCTGATGACAATGGCGGCCGCGGAAATCAGCAACATCAGCACAGTCACACGCCGGACCGCGGCGCGCGCTTCATCGCCTGCCTGCCCCGCGGCAATTTCGGCATCGGCGACAGCCTTGGAAACCGTGGCGTCCAATTCCGTAGCCTGACGGCGCGTGATGCCAAGCGCGCTTTCTGCCTGGTTGATGGCGGTCAATTGCCGGCCACGCATTTCGAACAAGCCATCCTGCCCTTGGCCAAAAGCAATGAGTGCAGCCATCGCGCGCCGCAAGGCTTGCGCCTGATCGCCCGTCCCGACATCCGCCAAGGCCTTATCGAGCTGCTGGCTGGCTGCAAGCATACGGTCACGCAGCGGGATCAGGGCATGTGAATCAGGCGCCTGCGCCGCTTCGGCCAAAAGCCCCGCGATCAGGTTCACATCCGCGCGGCTTTGCATGAAGGCGGCAAGCCGCACCAATTCCTGATCGGTGAGCTTATTGATGCTTTCTTCCATCGCCTTGGCATCGGGCGCATCCGAAACGCCACGCAGCCCCAAGGTCAGGTCAAAAAATGCCTCATCCGCCTGGGGCGCGATGAATTCAAGAACCTGACGATGCGCGGCACGCATCTGCCCTACGCGCTCTGCGATGGCTGCCGTCAAGGCAAGGCGGACTTCGGTGCCTTGCACAAGGCTCGCCAAGGCGGATTTCATCGCCTCCGCGCCCTGCTTCAGTTCATTGGCACGATCCCCAGCAAGCGTTGCGGCGACCTCCGCAACAAGCCCTGCCAGGCGCTGCGCTTCGGTGTCCAGCGTGGCGCGGCTGCGGCGCGCTTCTTCCGCGTTATGACTGGCGGCGAGTTCGGGCGCGGTCGCGGCAATACCTGTGCTGGCGCCAGAAAGCAGCAAGGCGCGGCGTGTTGCCGGCAATTGTTCCTCAGTCACCTGCTTAACCGTTGCCGCGATTTGCGTGTTTCCAACAAGCGCAATGCCGGCCGCCGCAATCGTCAGGCCGGCAACCACCCCGAAGGATAGGTAGAGCCTTTTGGCTATACCTATCTGCATGCCCGATTTGGCAGGATGATGAGCCACGATGGCTTACCCCTGTGTGCCAGACAGACGATCCACCGCGCGGAAGCTGCCATCCGCCTGAATGACCGTCAGCCAAACCTTGTCCGAGCCCTGGTTCTTCTCGGCTGAAAAGGACAGCGGCATGCCGTCAATGTCCAAACTATTGGCGCGAACGGTATTCAGCAACGACTCGCGCGTGGGCGGGTTGGCTGCCTTCGCGAGTGCGGCGATGGCAAGGCGCCCAACAGCATAGCCTTCAAGCGAAACGAAGCCGGGGGTCGCATTGGGAATCGCCGCGGCAAGTGCCGCCCGATATCGCTTCACCATTGGCAGGGTTTCGTCGCCCGGGAAGGGCACCACCTGCGTCACCACAACACCAGCACCTGCTGCGCCAAGTTCCTGTGCCAGCGCATCACTGCCGACAAAGGAAATATTGACGAAGGTCGCATTAAGCCGAAGCTGGCGCGCGGTTTTGATGAACTCGGCGCAGGGCTTATAGGCGCCAACCATGATCACGGCATCCGGTCGGCCGCGCTGAATGGCAAGGGCAGCGCCACGCACCGCAACCGTATTGCGTTCATAAGTGCCCTCAGCAACCAGGGCCATGTTGCGCTTGGTGAGCGCGCGTTGAACGCCGGCAAGACCGGCACGACCAAAGGCGTCATCCTGAAACAGAATCGCGATGCGCGACGCGCCCAGATCGCGCGTCAGGCGTTCCACCATTTCTTCGGTTTCCTGGAAATAGGAAGCGCGCAGATTGATGACATTCGCAAGCTTTGCATCACGCAGGAATTCAGCACCGGTGAAGGGCCCAATGAAGGGCAGGCCCGCTTCCGCTGCAATTGGCTGCGCCGCCTGGCTGGTCGGCGTGCCGACGGGGCCAATCAGGGCAAAGACATTGTCTTCAGTGATCAATTGCCTGGTCACACTGGCAGAACGCGTCGGTTCATAACCATCATCTCGGGCGATCAATTCAAGCTTACGCCCATGCACGCCGCCAGCCCTATTCGCTTCATTGAAAGCTGCCAGAATGCCATCGCGCATGCCCGTTCCAAGCGCAGCAGCTGGGCCATCCAAAGGTGCAGCCTGCCCAAAGACGATGCGGTCATTAAAAATACCTGAATTGGCGATGGCGTGAGATGCAAGGAGAAAGGCCGGGGAGGCCAGAAGGGCTGAACGGCGAGAGAGCATGATCTTTCCTTTCCAGAAACTGGAATAAACCTAGCCGGGAGAGATAAAGAAAAGGTCAAAGCATCGAAGTTTATTGCCTTAAAGAATGGCACACGCCCAATGATGGGGATTGGATGAATGATCCATTGATAATTGGACATGTTTAGCGATTTTTTGGGAATGTGCCGGGTGCGCAGCGGCGACCGCTTTTGCCACGATCGCGGCACGCAGATGAGAGTGAGCTTCCCGTATCAGACGCGTGGGGCTTGCATCGTTATTGACCGCAATGGCAGGTCATATGACGTTCCAATACGCTCACGCGGCGTGACGACAACGGACTGGATAATTTGTGAATGCCGACAATATTCAGCCGCAAGGCAGGAATGCCGATTTCACGCCGCCCTTAGCCGCGCAGCCAGACTTACCACTTCCTGTTGCAACGCCACGCTCTGCTGCGCCACGGCATCGGCGTGATCACCGAGGGCAGCGACAGGCGCAACAACGGCCTCCATGCCGCCCTGCGCCTTGGCGACCGCACCGGCCACTGCCGTGGTTTCCTCGGCTGCCGCAGCGATACCCTGGGCAATTTCTCGTGTCGCGGCGCCTTGTTGTTCAATGGCGCGCGCGGCTTCGGCGGCGATGCTGTCAATGCGCTGCACAACCTCGGCAATGCCTTGAATGGCGATCACCGCTTCGCTTGAGGTACCGCGGATTTCCTGCACCTGGCGCGAGATTTCCTCAGTCGCCTTGGCGGTCTGCGTGGCCAAGGCCTTCACCTCGGATGCGACCACGGCGAAGCCCTTGCCCGCTTCACCGGCGCGCGCCGCTTCGATGGTGGCATTCAGCGCCAGCAAATTGGTCTGGCCAGCAATGGCGGTGATCAGCTTCACCACATCGCCAATCTTCTCCGCTGCACCGGAAAGGCCCTGCACAATGGTATCGGTACGGCCGGCATCGGTGACCGCCTGTGCGGCGATGGTGGCCGAGGCGCGGATTTGCTCGGAAACGGAGGCGACCGTCGCAGTGAGTTCTTCCGCCGCTGCCGCAACCTTGCTGGTTTCCTCCCGCGCGCGTTCGGCGCTGGCGCCAATACAAGTGGTGGCTTGCCGGGCCGATACTTGCGCTTCCGTCAATGCGGCTAATGTCGCGCGGCTTGTGGCCGCATCCTGCCCAAGGCTTTGCAGGCGCGGCGTGATTTTCGCATCCAGCACGCGATTCACTTCCGCGCGCAGCGCCGCATTATCGGATGTTACGCGAAGAAGTTCGGCCTGGGTCTGATCCCGCGCGGCCTCTGCACGCGTCAGGTCCGCGCGCAATGCGGCCAGAATACCGGTATCTGGGCGCTTTTCCGAAGTGCCTGAGGCCGTGCCTCGGCGCGTGAAAAACGCGGCGAGCGTGGCCAAGACAAGCGCCAGGGCGCCGAGGGCGATGGGCAGCATCTGTGCCGGCACGTGCCGCGGTTGGGCCGCGCGGGTGCGCTTGGCTTCCTCTACGGCGCTGGTCAGCACCGGGCCGATGCTTGCTTGAAAGCGCGTGCCCGCTTCCGTCAATCGTGCGGCGGCGGCGGCGACATCCTGGCCAGAGGCCACTTCGCGCGCCCGGCGGGCGGAAGGGGCTTCCAGCGCCTCATGCGCGCGTTGCAGGGCGGTGGCAGCTTCGCGGAGGGGCTGATAGCGCGGCGCCTCCCCAAGTGCGGCCACGGCAGCGCGCAGTGACGCCAGGGCCGTATTCTGCGCCGCCATCAGCGCCTGATGCGCCGCATCGTCGCCGGCTGAACCGGCGCGATTGGCGATGCCGAAAAGTTCTTCCGCTGCGCTGCGGGCGCGCAGCAGCGCCGCCTGGCGGGGGATTTCATTATTGGCGAGCAAACCGCGCGGCCTGGGCGCCTGGCCACGCACGGGGGCTGGCGCATTCATGGCACGGTTGATTTCCTGGCCCACCTCATCAATGGCGGGCAACAAGGCAGCGCGAAAGACGCGATGCGCCGCACCAAGTGCCGCGATTTGGCGCGCTTCTTCCTGCCGCGCCTTTTGTTCGGCTTCCAGCGCCGTTCCAAGCTGGTGGAGCGCAGCGGCAAGGGCAGTGCTGGCGGTCTGAATGGAAGATGGGATTTGCGCATTGCCGCGCAGCAGCACATTCAGCCTGTCTTCCGCTTGGCGCACGCGGCGCTCGGCTTCGGTCAATTCCACATCGGATCGCGCCAGCAGCATGGGCGGAACGGCGCCGGAAAGCTGTGTCGCACGTTCAGCGAGATCCAGGCTGCGCGCCAGGATCGGCAGGCGCGGATCAGCGGGCGGTGCCGGCAGGGTTTGCGGCAGGCCATGCATGATGCCTGCGGTGCCAAGCGCGGTCAGTCCAACGACAAGGCCAAGCCAGAGAACCGAGCTTTTTGCTGAAGGCGCGCGGGCCATGGGGGACATGGGTTTTCCATACCGGTGTGAACGAATGCGTTCGCGCACCATAGGCAAAATTCGTGAATATGCCGTGAGGAAGATCGCGCATTTTCCTGCGCCAAGCGGGTACCTGCTTGCACCAATGATTTCACAAATTCTTAGGCATTGGCGTTCTTTTGAACAAATCAGAAAGAACGATCATTGCCGGATTTTCACGCCTGCATTCAGGGCTCCTTCATCAAGGCCGCATACCATGACGCGGTCACCCACCAACCTGCCGGGCAGGCTTTTGGCAAAGCGGTCCTCGCGCGCCATGGGGTCCGATCCGCTACGCATAGGCCGGAGCCTGAAGCCTTCCCAGGGATGGAGAGAGTGACTTTTTGAAACCCGTCAGGGATTTGGAGACCCACATGTTACGAATTCGGCCTTTGGCCATTGTGATGAGCCTTGCCTTGGCGGCAGCCTCTAGCCTTGCGCTGCTGTCCTTCCTCATGCTGCAGGATGCCTTCAGCGCGGCGCGCAATGCCTATCAGAATCAGCATCTGTCCTATCGTCTGGCCGATGAATTGCGCCAATCATCGGATGACATCACGCGCAATGCGCGCACCTATGTGGTGACGGGCGATCCGAAATGGGAAGAACAATTCCTGTCCGTCATCGCCATTCGCAATGGCGAAAAGCCACGCCCGATGGATTATCACCGCATTTACTGGGATTTCGTGGCGGCAACGGGCCGCGCGCCGCGCCCGGATGGCGCGCGTATTCCGCTGCAGCAGATGATGCGCGAAGCCGGCTTTTCGGAAGCTGAATTCGCGCTGTTGCATCAGGCGCAGCAGAATTCCGATGCGCTGATCCAGCTTGAAACGGTTGCAATCAATGCCGCCAAGGGGATTTTCGCCGATTCCGAAGGCAAGTTCACCGTGCGCCGCGCGCCGGATTTCGCCATGGCGCGGGACCTGATGCATGGCGCGGATTACCACCGCTTCAAGGCCGATATCATGGGTCCGATTGACCAATTCTATGTCGCCCTTGAAGAACGTTTGGCATCCACCATTCACGCCGCTGAAGACCGCGTGGCCTTCTGGCGTGTTATTCTTGGCATTGCGGTCGCCATGATCCTGGCAGTTTCCGCCGCCGCCGCCTGGTTGCTGGTACTGCGCATCTCGAAGCCGCTTGATCAGCTTTCCGGTTCCATGGACAAGCTTGCCAAGGGTGATCATGGTGTTGCCATTCCCCATGCGGAACGTGTGGATGAAATCGGTGACATGAGCCGCGCAACCACCATCTTCCGCGATGGCTTGGTGGAAACCGCCAAGCTGCGTGAGGCGGAAGCCAAGCGTGGCGCTGAACTGGAAGCCGCGCGCCGCGCCGCCATTCAGGAAATCGCCAATGATCTGGAAAAGGCGATTGGCCAATCCGTCTCCATGCTGTCCGATAATTCGGCCAAGCTTGTGGTGGAAGGCGGCAAGGTGGCCAGCACCACGGATACCGCGCTTACTCAAGCCCGCACCGCAGCGCATGAGGGCACGGAAGCCAATCACGGCATCCAAAGTGTCTCCGCCGCGGCGGAGCAGCTTACCGTTGCCATTTCCGAAGTCTCGGCGCGGGTGAATGCGGTCGCGCAAACCGCCCGTAGCGCGGCGGATGAGGCGGACCGCGTCACCTCCCTGATTGATGGGCTCAATGCCGCATCGGTCAGGATCAATGACGTGACCGGGTTGATCGGGTCCATTGCGGCGCAGACCAATCTTCTGGCGCTGAACGCCACCATCGAATCGGCGCGCGCTGGTGATGCCGGCAAGGGCTTCGCGGTTGTGGCTTCAGAAGTGAAGAACCTGGCTGCGCAATCGGCCAAGGCGACCGAGGGGATTCAGGGCGAAATCAGCGCCATGCAATCCATCATTTCGGATGTGGTTTCAGTCATCCGCGAAATCGTGGGGCGCATCAGCCAGCTCAACAACGAAAACGGTGCCATTGCCGCGGCGGTGGAAGAACAATCCGCCACCACGGCAGAAATCGCCTCAAGCCTGCGTTCCGCCGCTTCTTCGGTGGGTTCGCTGGAAGGTTCCATCGGTCTTGTCTCAAACATGACCGAGGATACCGGCAAGGCGATTGGCACCATCAACAACGCCACCAAGTCACTTGCTGATGAGGCGGTGCAGTTGCGCGGTGCCACGCAATCACTGATCCAGCGCTTGCAGGCGGCCTGAGTAAAGGCATCAAAAAAGCGCGGCCCGAGCCTTTCGGGCCGCGTTTTACGTTCAAACGATCAAACCGTGGAAATATCCGGCGCGTCGGGGTTCTTCATGCCGACAATGTGATAGCCGCTATCCACATGATGCACTTCGCCCGTGACGCCGGCGGAAAGATCGGACAACAAATACAAGCCCGCGCCGCCCACTTCTTCGATCGTCACATTGCGCCGAAGCGGTGAGTTATACTGGTTCCATTTCAGGATATAGCGGAAATCGCCAATGCCGCTTGCGGCAAGCGTCTTGATCGGGCCGGCGCTGATGGCATTCACGCGAATGCCGGCCTCACCCAAATCGGTCGCCATATAGCGCACGCTGGCTTCCAAGGCGGCCTTGGCCACACCCATCACATTGTAATGCGGCGTGACACGTTCCGCGCCCAGATAGGAAAGCGTGAGCATGGAACCGCCCGGCTTCATCAGCGCGGCGGCGCGGCGGCCAACGGCCACAAAGGAATAGCAGGAAATATCCATTGCCTGCAGAAAGGCATCGCGCGGCGTATCCAGATAGCGCCCGCGCAGATACTGCTTATCGGCAAAGCCAATGGCGTGCACCAGGTAATCCAGCTTGCCCCAGGCCTTTTCCACCGCGGCAAAGGCCGCATCCATATCGGCATCATCGGCCACATCGCAGGGCACCACCAGGCTGGAGCCCAGGCTTTCCGCAAGCGGGCGCACACGCTTTTCAAGCGCTTCGCCCTGATAGGTGAAGGCAACCTGCCCGCCTTGCGCGGCAATCGCCTGCGCGATGCCCCAAGCGATCGAACGGTCATTCGCAACACCCATGATGAGGCCTCGTTTGCCGGCCATCAGGGTTCCTGTGGGGATGCTGGGGGCTGGATCAGCGTCGTTCATCGGGAGCGGGACCACCGGGCTATTTAAGTGAATGCCCTCTGCCATGGCGCCGAATGCCGGGCAAGGGCCTTGCCCTTTCGCAAAGCGACCCGTTACAGGGCGGGATAAGGAGAACACCATGGACGGCACCGCCCCAACCACCGAAGACCCCTTCGCCCTGTTCCAGGATTGGATGGCGGAAGCTACCAAGGGTGAAATCAATGATCCCAATGCGGTCTGTTTGGCCACCGCCTCGCCAGAGGGCCGGCCTTCGGCGCGGATGGTGCTGCTGAAGGGCGTGGATGCGCGCGGCTTTGTTTTCTACACCAATCTGGATAGCCGCAAGGGTGGCGAATTGTCGGCCAACCCCTTCGCGGCGCTGTGTTTCCACTGGAAAACACTGCAACGCAGCATTCGCGTGGAAGGCAAGGTGGAACAGGTTTCGGATGCGGAAGCGGATGCCTATTACGCTTCCCGCGCGCGCACGTCTCGGCTCGGCGCTTGGGCTTCCAAACAATCCCGCCCGCTGGAAAGCCGCTTTGCGCTGGAAAAGGCTGTGGCGGAATATGGCTTGAAATACGCGGTGGGCGAGATTCCGCGCCCGCCCTTCTGGTCTGGCTTTCGCGTACTGCCGGCGCGGATTGAATTCTGGCGCGATATGCCCTTCCGCCTGCATGAACGCCGGGTGTTTCACCGCGATGGCGCGGGTTGGCGGCTTGAAGCGCTGTATCCGTGAAGCCTGCCGGCGGCATTCCTCCTGCGCAGGCGGAGGTAGCCGCCTTTCTGGCCAGGCTTGCCGGCGCGGCGCCGATTGAAACGCACATCTCGGCGATTTTCGTGGGGCCAGACACCGCCTGGAAGATGAAAAAAGCCGTCGCGCTGGGCTTTCTGGATTTCAGCAGCCTGGCAGCGCGTGGGCATTTCTGCCGGCGGGAATTGGAACTGAACCAGCCCGCCGCGCCGGGCATTTACCGCGATGTGGTGGCGATCACCCGCGCGCCCGATGGCAGCCTGCGGCAGGGCGGCGATGGTCCGGTGGTGGAATGGGCGCTGAGTATGGCGCCCATCCCTGCCGGTGATTTCCTGAATGCGGTGGCGGCGCGCGGCGCGCTTGACGGTAAGCTATTGGATGCCCTGGGCGATGCGGTCTTCGCGTTGCATCAGGCGGCACCCGTGGTTGAAGCGCTGGATGCGCCTGTAGCCCTAACCGCGGTGCTGGAAGGCAATCTGCGCGCCGCCCGCAATGCCGGATTGCCCAAGGACGCCATTGCGCTGCTTGCCGACGCCTTGCAGGCCGCGCTTGCCCGCAAGGCGCCAATTCTGGCGGCCCGCGCGGCAGAAGGCCGCATCCGCCGCTGCCATGGTGATTTGCATCTGGGCAATCTGTGCCTGTGGCAGGGCAAGCCCACGCCTTTTGATGCTTTGGAATTCGACGAGGCTTTGGCGCGGATTGATACCGGCTATGATTTGGCCTTCCTGCTGATGGATCTGGACCAGCAGGCGGGGCGTATTGCGGCCAATCGCGTGCTGAACCGCTATCTGGCGCGATCCGGCGATTACGGCTTGCTCGGCCTGCTGCCTCTGTGGCTGGCCCTCCGCGCCCTGGTGCGGGCGCATGTCCAAGCGGCGCGCGGGCAGGGTGGAGCCCCGCTATTGCAGGCGGCCATGGCCTATCAGGCGCCAACCCCGGCGCGGTTGATCGCGGTGGGCGGGCTGCAAGGCACGGGCAAATCCACCCTGGCGCGCGGCCTGGCCCCCGCGCTTGGCGCCGCGCCGGGTGCCCTGCTGCTGCGATCCGATGAGATCCGCAAGCGGCGCTTTGGCCTGGCGCCGGAAGAGCCTTTGCTGCCCGAGGCCTATGCCGAGGCCGTGAGTACCGCCACACATGAAGAATTATTCATGATTGCGGAAGCCGCGCTCCGCCAGGGCCATGCGGTGGCGCTGGATGCGATGTTTCTGGACCCGGCGCATCGGCGCCATGCGGCGGAAATCGCGGTGCGTGCCGGCGTGCCATTTCAGGGTTTTTGGCTTGAAGCGCCAATGGAAATCTTGAAGGCGCGCATCCTGTCGCGGCGCGGCGATGCCTCGGACGCGACGATTGCCGTCTTGGAACGCGCCGCAAAGGCAGACCCCGGCCCGATTGATTGGGCGCGGCTGGATGCGGCGGGGGATGCGCTGGGTGCTGCGCGTAAAGCCCTTGGCGTGGCGGGCTGAAATATGCGCTAATCCGCCCCATATCTGGGACGACCTAAAACAAGACCAAATCAACTTGAGGAGGCATGGCCATGGCCTATCGCCGTCTATTGTTGCCACTGACCGGCACCGCTGCGGGGGAATCCGCGCTCGGCACCGCGCTTATTGCTGCCCGCATCTGGGGCGCGCATGTGCATTGCCTGCATGTACGGGTGGATGCGCGCGATGTCGCGCCTCTGGCTGGTGAGGGACTTTCCGGCGCCATGATTGAGGAAATGATGGCTGCAACGGAACGCGAAAGCGGCGAACGTGCCGATCGTGTGAAATCCCTGTTCCAGAAATTCACCGCCAATCTGGGCGATGTGACGCTGGCCGATAACCCCGACACCGCCGCAACAACCGAAGGCCCGACGCTATCCTTCGAATCAATGGTGGGGCGGGAAGAAGATATCGTCGCGCAACAATCGCGCCTTTACGACCTTGCCGTGGTGCCGCACCCGGAAGCGGGTGAGGATGTCTCCAGCAGCGATGCCTTGCACGCCATCCTGTTTGATTCCGGCCGGCCCGTGTTGATTGCACCACGCACTCCGCCGGCGGTGATCGGCACGCGGATATGTGTGGCCTGGAATGGCACGGCGGAAAGCGCGGCAGCGGTGGCGGCGGCTTTGCCCTGGTTGCATCATGCCAAGGCGGTACAAATTCTCTATGCCGATGAATATCAACGGCGTGGGCCGAAGGCGGAAGGCATTCAGGCTTATCTCCGCTGGCATGGCATTGAAGCGGAATTGATGCCCTTCAAGCCGCAAACCCGCGATGTGGGCGCGGGGCTTTTGGGTGCCGTGCGTGATTTTGGCGCCGATATGCTTTCCATGGGCGCCTATAGCCATTCGCGCCTTAGGCAATTGATCCTGGGCGGTGTGACGCGCCATGTGTTGGAGAATGCGGAAATTCCTGTGCTGATGTGTCGTTGAGTTTTAACCACGCATATCAGTCTTGCGCGGGCGGTATGGCACCGCCCGCAGTCTGACCCCATGTGATGGGACAGGGCCACAAGCGGCCATTCGGAATAACCCATGATAGAACTCCGTTCCTTTGATAGCCTGGGCAAGGCGAATTTCGGTTGGCTCAATGCCAATCACCATTTTTCCTTCGGCCATTACCGCGACGCGGGCCGCATGAATTGGGGGCGGCTGCGCGTGTGGAATGATGATGAAATCGCCCCCGGCACGGGGTTCGACCCGCACCCGCATCGCGATATGGAAATCATCACCTATGTCCGGCAGGGCGCCATTACCCATAAGGACAGCATGGGCAATGAAGGCCGCACCGAAGCCGGTGATGTGCAGGTAATGAGTGCCGGCACTGGCGTGACACATGCCGAATATAATCTGGAACCAGGTGTGACCACGCTATTCCAGATTTGGATCATGCCGGACCGCACCGGCCTGCCGCCTTCCTGGGGCGCCAAGAAATTCCCCAAAGAAAAGCGCGACGCGGCGTTTGAGGTTTTGGCCTCAGGCCGGCCCGGCGATGCTTCTTCCGGCGCGCTGCCGATCAATGTGGATGGCGCGGTGATGGCGGCCACACTCGCCAAGGGGCAAAGTCTGAAGCAGAATCTGGCCAAAGGCCGCGCCGCTTATCTTGTGCTGGCCCGCGGTGCGGTGGAAGTGAATGGTGTTGCCGCCAGCGCACGCGATGGGCTTGCCATCCGTGCGGAGGAAGCGATCACCATCACCGCCAGCGAAGATGCTGAATTGGTCATGGTGGAAGTGGCGGATACCTGAAGGGGGCTACCATTTCTTCCAGATCGGCCGATGCGAAAACGGCGACCGGGAATGGTGATGGTTGTGGTGCTGGTGATGCGGCGGTGGCGACCATGAACGGTGGCTGTGCTGATAGGGCCGATGGGCATAGCCGCCGTGGGGGGCGTAGCCATAGCCGCTGTAACCATAACCATATGAAGGGTAGTTATAGGCGCCACCAGCAAGGCAACCGCCAAGCGTCAATACCAGCAGCAGCGCAGAGCACGGCAAGATCAGTAGGCGCATCCGACACCCCCTTTTATCCCTTTGGATCAAGGCGATGGAATCACGCCCCCATGTTCACCCCTTGGCAGGATCAGGGTATTTTCATGGTGCCGATGTGATCAACGCCGCAATTCGACCGAACAGGCGCGCTTGAAATCGCGATCATCCAGCATCCAATCCTGGGTGCCGGTGAAGCGCGCCTCTCCGTCATTGCCAAGCTTGCCTTCATAGCGCGCGCGATAGTGAAAGCCGCGCCCGGAAGCACCGCCTTGCAGCAGCAAGGAACCATCTGGCGCGACGCGCCCTTCGCCGCGTTCCCAGGCGCCGGTGCGGGCGCCGGAAGCGGAAAGCACGGGGCGTTCATACTTTGCCACTACGCCTTCCACCCGCACCGTGAAGGGCGCGGCAAGCGGTGCCTGAGTCATGCCCTGCACCGCGTCACAGGTCAGCCGGCCTTGCCAAACGCCCTGAAAACCCTGCGCCGCCAGAGGGCTGGCAGCGCAAAGCATCGCGGCAAGGAACAGAAAGCGGATCACTGATCCGCGTAGCAATGAGTTTCAGCCCCGCCACCCGGATGGGTCACGGCGCCCAGATAGGCCGGGCCCACAAGCTGCGCGTATTTCCACAACACGCCGGAATTATAGTCGGTCTTGCGCGGCTTCCATTCGGCGCGGCGCTTGGCCAATTCCGCATCGGAAAGCGCCACATCAATCGTGCCCTTGTCGGCATCAATGATGATCTTGTCGCCATCGCGCAGCAGCGCAATCGGTCCGCCCACCGCGGCTTCCGGCCCAACATGGCCGATGCAGAAGCCGCGCGTCGCGCCCGAAAAACGCCCATCGGTGATCAGCGCCACCTTATCCCCCATGCCCTGGCCATAAATCGCCGAGGTGGTGGAAAGCATTTCACGCATGCCAGGCCCACCCTTCGGGCCTTCATAGCGCACGATGATGATATCGCCCGGCTTATAGGCGCGCATTTCCACGGCCTTGAAGGCATCTTCTTCGCAGTCGAAGCAAAGCGCGGTGCCTTCAAAGCGCAGCTTTTCCATGCCGGCAATTTTCACAATCGCGCCCTCAGGGGCCAGATTGCCATGCAGTGAAACCACGCCACCAATCGGGCTGATCGGATCGGAACAGGGGCGCACCACATCCTGATCCTTCGGCACAATCACTTCGCGGTGGTTTTCGGCAATGGTCTTGCCGGTCACGGTCATGCAATCGCCCTTCACATAGCCGCCATCAATCAAAGCCTTGATGATGATGGGCACACCGCCGATGCGATGCACATCGGCGGCCACATAACGCCCACCGGGCTTGAGGTCCGCGATATGCGGGGTCTTGCGCATGATCTCGGCGACATCCTGCAACGTGAAGCGGATGCCCGCTTCATGCGCCATGGCGGGCAGATGCAGCGCGGCATTGGTGGAACCACCCGTCGCACCCACAATCGCTGCCGCGTTATGCAGCGAATCAAGGGTCACGATATCGCGCGGGCGGATATTGCGGCGGATCAGTTCCACTACGGCGCGGCCTGATTCAATCGCCCAACGATCACGGTCTTCATCCGGCGCCGGCGCACCGGCAGAAAAGGGCAGCGCAAGCCCGATCATTTCTGAAACACAGGCCATGGTATTGGCAGTGAATTGGCCGCCGCAAGCACCCGCGCCGGGGCAGGCATGGCGTTCAAGCTCATCCAATTCCTCGTCAGACATGCCGCCGGCGGCGTGCTTGCCCACCGCTTCAAACACATCCAGCACCGTCACATCGCGGCCATGATGCTTGCCCGGCATGATGGACCCGCCATACATGAAGACCGAAGGCACATTCAGCCGGATCATGGACATCATGACGCCCGGCAGGGATTTGTCGCAGCCGGCAATGCCGACCAGCGCATCATAGCAATGCCCGCGCATGGTCAGTTCAA
>JADCGG010000233.1 GCA_020249125.1 Roseomonas sp.
ATAGGCAATGGCGATGGGCTTTTGCACCACGGGGCGGCGAATGGGCGAATGCGCCGCGATTTCTTCGGGCGTCAAATGCAACTTGTCGTTCAAATTGATCTCGGCGATTGGCGCCAATTCATAAATGCCGGACATGGCAAGCGCGCCCACCACCAAGGGGTGTTCCGCCGCCAACGCCGCCAAATGCCCGCCCGCGGACCAGCCGGAAGCTACAACCTTGCCCGCCATGCCATGCGCCGCGCCATGCGCGCCAAGCCAATCCAGCGCGGCGTGAATTTCCGCCACAATGCGCGTCATGGATGCTTCGGGCGCCAGGGTATAGCCGCAAATCCCAACCGACCAGCCAGCGGCCAAGGCGCCTTCGGCCATGATGGCGAAATCCTCCCGCCGATTGCGCTGCCAATACCCGCCATGGATGAAAACCAGGCAGGGCGCATCAGCGCGTGCGGCGGGGTAGAGATCCCATTTCTCGCGCTCTCCGGCACCAAAGGGCAAATCGAGATGCCCGGCATGGGCAGCGCGAAAAACCTCAGAAAGCGCATTGCGGTTCGCGACCTGTGCGGCGCTATCGGCCACGCCATTCAAATTGTCATAAGCCGCATCGCGCGCGGCCTGGGTCCAGCCGGCCCAGCCTTCGGGGGTGGTGTAGGGGCTGTTCATGGCTTGATCACTCCAATCGGGGCGCCTTGCAGGAAGGCATTGATGGCGGCGACCGTCACTTCATAATAGGTGCGGTAATTCTGTTCGGTAACGTAACCAAGATGCGGCGTCAGCACGGTATTGGGCGCGTCCAGGATCGGGTGATCCGCCGGCAGGGGTTCGATATCAAACACATCCAACCCAGCGCCGGCGATGCGGCCCCCCTTCAATGCCGCAATCAAGGCTGCCTGTTCAATCAGCGGCCCACGGCTGGTGTTCACGATGAAGGCGGTTTGTTTCATCAGCGCCAGATCAGGCGCGGTGATGGTGTTGCGCGACCGATCCGAAAGCACCAGGTGCAGCGTCACCACATCGGCTTCGCGCAGCAAAGTCGCCTTGTCCACGCGCGTTGCGCCAATCTCTGCAGCGCGTTCATCCGTCAGATTGCTGGACCAGGCCAGCACCTTCATGCCGAAGGCCTGGCCGATTTTGGCGACGCGCCCGCCAAGCTTGCCAAGGCCAATCACGCCAAGCGTCTTGCCTTCCAGCCCCAGGCCGATATGGGTCTGCCAGCGCCCGGCGCGCAGCGCATCCTGCTGGCGCGGAATATCGCGCACCAGGGACAGGATCAGCCCCCAGGTCAAATCCGCTGTCGGATCGCCCGAAGTGCCCGTGCCGCAAAATACGACGCCACGTTCAGCACAAGCGGCGGCATCAATGGAACGATTACGCCCACCGGTGGTGATGATCAGCCTGAGATTTGGCAGCGCCTCAATCAGCGCACGCGGAAAAGGTGTTCTTTCACGCATGGCAAGGATGGCATCAAAGGGCTTCAACCTTTCCACCAGCGCCGCGTGATCGGTGATGGTATCGCGAAAAACCGTGATCTCCAGGCCCTTCGGCAGCTTCTCCCACGGGCCGAGGGAAAGCGCCACACCCTGATAATCATCGAGAATGGCAAGGCGCTTGAGCGGTGCAACAGACATGGAATTTTCCTTGGACTTACGATGGGTTCAGGGTGATGCGCTGCAATGCGGTGCGCAGCGTTTCCGGCAAGGGGGTCGGCGTTTTCTGCGTGGCGCGATCCACATAGACATGGATAAGGTAACCCTCGGCACTCGCCTCATCTTCCTCATTGCGGAAAATGCCGACCTCATAGCGGACCGATGTATTGCCCGCGCGCGCACAACGCAGCCCGCAGGTAATGTCATCCGGAAAGGCAATCGGCGCGAAGTAGCGGCACTGCGTTTCCACCACCAGGCCAATCACCGGCGCAGTCGGGATATGCAGAAAGCCCGAGGAAGTCAGGAAGCGCGCCACCGCGCTATCTATCCAGGAATAGTAGATGACGTTGTTGATGTGGCCATAGACGTCATTATCCATCCAGCGTGTCGCGATGGGCACGAACATGGCGTAATCCGCGCGGCGGCCGCGTTGCTTGCTCATGCGCTGCGCCTAGTGACCAAGGGCGCGCGCGACAATCGCGTTATCAACGCAATCGGCGAAGCTTGGCTCACGCGTGATCACGCCGGCGCTTTTCATCGCGCCGCGCAGCTGCGTGAAGGCGGCTTCCGGGAAATGCGGGGTTTCCGGCCACAGCCGCGCCGCCTGATAGCGCGCCAGGCCATGGGTCAATTCAGCCAAGGTCACATCAGGGAAAAGTGGTGCGACGCTTGCGGCGATCTCTGATGCTGGTGCGGCATAAACATAGCTCAGCGCATCGGCCAAGGCGCGTGTCATCGCTTCAAATTCTGCGCTGAAGCGCTGCATATTCGAAGCGGTTGCGTAAAGCGCGGTATAGGCGCTGGGGCCGCGATCCGAAGCGCGATGCCACACCGCGCCGCCCTTGGCTTCCAGACGGGTCGCGAAGGGTTCAAACATTTGCGCGACATCCAAGCGGCCTTCGGCCACCGCATCGGCATTTTCCGCCATGGTCTTGTCTGTCACGCGCGCCATGGCATCGGGATCAATCCCCGCCTGGCGCAAATCATCCTGCAAGCACCACCAGGGGGTTGGCACTTCCTTCACACTGCCGAAACGCAGCTTGGGCAAATCCTGCAAGCTGAAGCCCGGATTGGGCCCGCGCCCCAACAACATGAAGGGATCGCGCATCACCACCGCGCAAAAGGACCGCAAGGGGCAGGCGGGATCAGCGGCGCGCATCATGATCATGCGCATCGGGCCGGACCAGGCGACATCGGCCTGGTCGGCGAGCAGCGCCTCTGCCGCCCGTGTCGGGTCGCCGGCCGTGGCGCGGGTGACTGTCACGCCATGGCGCGCGTAAAAGCCACGCTGTTCGGCGACATAAAAGGGCGCGTAAAAGACGGCGCGGAAGGGTTCGGCAAGGCGGATGGGCTTCACGATAATCGCTCCTTTAGCCTGCTCATTCTGCCTGAGCTTGGCGCCCCGGTCAGCCCCACCCCGCTTCGGCCCGAGTCGCGGTTTGAGGCGTTTCTGAACATCGCCCGCTAAGGCCCTGCCAGATCAGCAGGAAGCAAGCAGCCCCTTCGCCATCGCATGTGAAGACGCTATATCTTGTGGGTGCCGCCGGGGTCACCCACTAAAAGCTGTGGATAACTCGCAGGCGCATCGAGTTCGAGCCCCTCAGGAGTTTCATGTCCAGCGCCGCGCCAAGGCCCGATACCGCCACCCGCATTGAACCCTTTCGCCTGCGCGGGGCGAATTTCAATTTGCTTGTGCTGCGCCTTTTGGATCACCGCCCGGAAGCGGTAGTGCCCGCCATTGGTGATCAGTTCCGCCGCGCGCCGGGGTTTCTGCGCTTCGCGCCCATCGTGCTCGGCCTTGGCGATATTCAGGTACCACCAAATGAGGTGGATTTCCCCGGCCTGATCAAGGGCCTGCGCGAGCTTGAGATCATGCCTATCGGCACTACCGGCGGCACGGCGGAAATGCGCAATGCGGCGCTGTCCTATGGGCTGCCGCCGGTGCGCAGTGTCGGCGGCAAGGAAACGGATGATATCGCGGCTCCCGCCGCCCCCGCTGATGGCGCCACGCAAGTGACACCTGCGCCACCGCCTCCCGCCAAGCCAGCCGCCGCGCGCAGCACCATGGTGGTGGATCAGCCGGTGCGCGCGGGTCAGCGCATTTGGGCGGAAGGTGCTGACCTGATCATCACCTCCACCGTCAATGCTGGGGCGGAAGTGATCGCGGATGGCAATATCCATGTTTATGGCGCCTTGCGAGGCCGCGCCATTGCGGGTGGCGCGAACAATATGGAAGCGCGGGTTTTCGCGCTGAATTTCGATCCGGAATTGGTTTCCATCGCCGGCTTCTACGCCGTGCGGGAAGGCTTTCCGGCGGCACAAATCGGCAAGGCGATGCAGGTGCGCCTGGTGGGTGAGCGCATGCGCTTCGACCTCATCACCTGATCGCGGTGCATTAAAGTCTTAGGGAGGCAGGGGATATGGCTCAGGTTATTGTGGTGACATCAGGCAAAGGCGGCGTCGGCAAGACGACATCCAGCGCCGCCTTCGCAACCGGCCTTGCCCAGCGCGGCAAGAAAACGGTCGTGATTGATTTCGATGTTGGCTTGCGCAACCTTGATCTTATTATGGGTGTCGAAAGGCGCGTGGTCTTCGACATCATCAATGTCATCCAGGGTGAGGCGCGGCTGAGCCAGGCGCTGATCCGCGACAAGCGCGTTGAAAGCCTTTCCATCCTGCCGGCGTCCCAGACCAAGGATAAGGATACGCTGACCAAGGAAGGGGTCGCCAAGATCATCGAAGAACTCTCGAAGGAATTCGATTACATCCTGTGTGACAGCCCCGCCGGCATCGAAAAAGGCGCGTTGCTGGCGCTTTACTTCGCAGATCAGGCGATTGTGGTGACGAACCCGGAAGTCTCCTCGGTGCGCGATTCGGATCGCATTCTTGGCGTGCTGCAATCCAAATCAAAGCGCGCGGAAGAAAAGCGCGAACCGGTGAAGGAACATCTGCTGGTCACGCGTTTTGACCCGAACCGCGTGGAAAAGGGCGAAATGCTGAAACTGGATGATATTCGCGAAATCCTGGCCATTCCGCTGCTGGGTGTTATCCCTGAAAGCGAAAGCGTGCTGCGCGCTTCCAATACCGGCACGCCTGTGATCATGGATAATGAAAGCATCGCGGGCCAGGCTTATGCTGATGCGGTTTCCCGCTTCCTCGGCCAGGATGTGCCGCATCGCTTTCTGGAAGCGGAACGCAAGGGCCTGTTCAAGCGCTTGTTTGGTGGGAGGGCCGCATAATGTCCTGGCTCGATTTTTTCCGTGGCCGGCGCAAGGATGATAGCGCTGTTGCCGCCAAGGAAAGGCTGCAAATCGTCCTGGCGCATGAACGCATTGGCCGCAATCGCGAGGATTTCCTGCCGAAGCTTCAGCAGGAATTGGTGGCGGTTGTTGCGCGTTATGTCGCGATTGATCCCAGTAAGGTGAATGTCAATCTGGATCGCGGCGGGGATATGTCCACACTGGAGATCGAGATTGAATTGCCCGCACCTTCCGCGATGCGGCTTGCGTCAGCGCGGTGAAAGGTGGCGGATCAAAAGGGTGCTGATGGCCTCAGCGCCCTTCCTGCCGCCAAGCCAGCACCACTGTCCCGAGCAACAGTAAAAGCGCCAACCATGGCGGCAGCAATGGCAGGGCGGAAATACTGGTCACGCTGTGATCGCCATTGCGCCTGAGGCCAATCCAGCCTGCGCCAGCAAAATCACGACCCGCTGTTACCATGCGCAATTCGGGCAGCGCGGGTGCAGCATCCTGCCCCAGCCAGCGGAGCGCGCCACGGCCTTGCACCAGCGGGCGCAGCTTTTCGCCATCCGCGCGCAGATCAGCGATTTCCAAAGGATTGGCGACAGCAGCAGCAGCGAAAGCAACACGCTTGCCATCCCCCACCTGCCAAACGCCGGGCATGCGCGCCGCAACATCCGCAACCGCGCGTCCGCCACCCGCTTCTTCCAGCCGCATCGTGCTGCGCGTGCCATCAGGCGCCGTGATGGCCACTTCGGGCGGAGGTGACGCCTCCAGGCTGCGGCGTGCAATCGCCATCCGCCCGGCATCAATCCGCGCCGTCAAATCTTCTTCTTCCAGAGAGGTTTCACGCATCAGCCAATGGGCGATGCGGCGCAGCAATTCCTCCTGCGGGCCGCCGCCATCATGCCCGCGCCCCCAAAGCCATATATGGTCGGAAAGCAGCAAGGCGACACGCCCTTCGCCCACACGGTCCAGCAACAATAACGGCGTCCCTTCCGGGCTTTCCATCACCGCCATGCCAGCGCGTGCCTCGCCGCGCAGCCAGCGATACCAGCGGCCCCAGCTTGCTTCTGCCGCGGCGCTATTGGCGCCCGCCAAGCCTTCCGTCACTGGATGGCGCGCGCCAAGGGCGCTGATGCGCGGGCGAAACGGCCCTTCTTCCACCCCCGCGCCGCGCGCCATCGGGCGTGCTGGCAGCACTTGGGACAAGGGCGTGAAAGCCAAGGAAGCGGGCCCCGCAAATTCCGGCCCGACACTCATCAACAAGGCACCACCCGCGCGCACATGATCGGCGATATTGCGCATATAGGCCGGCGGCAGCAGGCCGCGATTGGTGAAGCGATCAAACACAACCAGGTCAAACTCACGCAGCTTCACCTGGAATAATTCCCGCACCGGAAAGGCAATCAGCGCCAATTCATTGAGCGGTGTCAGATCATCCTTCTCCGGCGGGCGCAGGATGGTGAAATGCACCAGATCCACATTGGGATCAGCCTTCAGCAAGCGCCGCCAGGCGCGTTCGCCGGCATGGGGCTCACCGGAAACCAGCAGCACGCGCAGCCTGTCGCGCACACCATTCACCGTGACCACCTGGCGGTTATTGAGCGCACTCACCTCACCTGCGCGGGGTTCCGCTTCAAGTTCAATCACCAAAGGGCCGCCACGCGCGATGGGGATGGAAATCGCGTGCTCACGCCCGATTGGGATTTCTTCGCGTCGCGGCGCGCCACCATCGCGGCGGATGATGAGCCCAGCATTGCCGCTGGCAGGCGCGCCCAAATCCTCGATCACCACACGCAATTCCACCTGCTGGCCAACAATGCCGAAGCTGGGCGCGGAGATCAGGCGCAGGCGCCGATCAATTTCACCGGCGCGACCAGGCAGCAGCACGTGAAACGGCGCGTCAAAGGGCAGCAACGACGGCGCGTCATGCACTTGGCCATCGGTCAGCGCGATCACACCGGCAAGCCGGGCGCGCGGCACATCGGCCAAGGCCGCGCCCAAAGCCGAAAACAGCGCTGTGCCGCGCTGGCCGGCTTCCGGTACCTCCACCACCCGCAAATCCAGCGCTGGCAGGCGTGCGGCGCGGGCTTCCAGGGCTGCGCGCGCGGCGGCGATGCGTTCGGCGCGATCAGCAACTGCTGTGCTGTCGCTGCGATCAACGGCGAGGATCGCGATATCAGGCCGCGTTTCGCGTTCTTCGCGCAACAGGCGCGGATTACAAAGCGCCCCCAACAAAATCACCGCCGCCAGCGCCCGCCACCAAATGCCGCGCGCGCGTTGGTAGACGCCATAGGCCAGGAAAATCAGCGCCAGCAGCGCAAAACTCGCCAGCAGCCAAAGCGGCAGGCGGGGGAGGAATTCTATATAGGCAAGGTGTTGCGTCATGCCGGACCAAGCCGGGGCGATATTTTCACCCCGGCCCCCGCCAAAACGCGCAGGCCATCAGGCGGCAGTGCTGCCCACCAGGCGCCAGGTCGGGTCAGCGCTATTGAGGTCACGCTGGAAGGTCCAGACGTCGGTCATTTCCGTCACCGCCTCGGCACCCGAAGCAATCGAGCCATCGCGCGCCTGCACCAGATTGATCTGATCCGTCACCAGACGCACGGTGATTTCGGCGACACTGCCGCGCAGCTCGGCGACCTCAATGCCGCTTTCCTCAACACTGCGGAGTTCCGTGCGCTGCGTCTCGCCAGCCGCCTCACGCGCGGCAATCGCCTGATCGAAGCCGGCAAAGGCTTCGTCTGACAAAAGCGGCTTGAGCGTGGCGCGATCACCACGGGCAAAGGCTTCCACAATCATGCCAAAGGCGGTTTCGGCGCCATCCAGAAAGCGGTTCGGGTCAAAACCGCGGTCACGCTTTTGGATTTGCATCAGCGCCTCACCGGCGGGGCTACTTGGATCAGGAATGGCACGCCGCGCACCGCCCTGGGACGGTTTGGGGCCGATATCAACCTCAGCCGCTGGGCCACGTACCGGCACCGGCGCGGCTTCGGGCTGCGGCTGACGTTCAAACCCCGTCCGGCGGCCAAGCACGCTCCGCAGGCGCAGCACCAAAAAGGCCGCGACCATGGCAAAGAGGATCAGATCTATCGGCAAGCCGCCCATGTTTTTGCTCCTTAGCCCTTAATCTAGGGTCTCGACCGCCCGAGGGCAACGCTTGGATCGCGTGGAACAAGGAATGAATTACCCAGATGCAGGGCGCTGATTGCCCAAACAGAAGGCTGGTTGCGGGTATGCCGGAGCCTCGCTAGACAAACTGGGATCAGACAAGGGGCGACACTCGTGATTCTGCTTCGGCATGGGCAAAGCGAATTCAACCTGCTTTTCACGCAAACCCGCAAGGACCCCGGCATTATTGACCCCAAGCTGACGCCGCTCGGCCAGACCCAGGCCGAAGAAGCGGCCGAGGCGCTGGCCCATGAAGGCATCCGGCGCATCATCGTATCCCCCTATACGCGGGCCCTGCAGACTGCCTTGCCGGTGGCGCGCAAGCTCAACCTGCCTTTGACCGTCACGCCAACCGTGCGCGAACGCTATGCCTTTACCTGCGATATTGGCCGGCCGGTGACTGAATTGCGCCTCGATTTCCCGCATGTGGTGCTGGACCATATTGACGAGGTCTGGTGGCCGCCGGTCGAGGAACCCGCCGAACAGGTGATTGACCGCGCCAATCTTTTCCGCGCCGAAATGGCGGCGCTGCAGGATTGGTCCCATACGCTTGTGGTGTCGCATTGGGGCTTCATCCTTTCTTTCACGGGGAAAAGCGTGATGAATGGCCAAATGCTGCGCGTGGACCCGACCGAAGCGCCGCCCGCCGAAACTACCTGGAAGCACTGAGGGGAGCGCTTTGCAGTCCTAACCGGCTGCCAGCCGGTAGCCGCGCGCATCGGTCAGCAAAAGCCCCGCCTCCGCCGGATTGGGTTCGATCTTCTGGCGCAGGCGATAGATATGCGTCTCCAGCGTGTGGGTCGTGACCTTTGGGTTATAGCCCCAAACCTCGCGCAGCAGCGTTTCACGCGAAACGGGTTCCCCGCCATTGTCGAGCAGAAAGGCAAGAATCGCGGTTTCCTTTTCCGTCAGGCGGATTTTCCGCCCGCGCCGTGTTTCCTGCAATAGCTTGGCGGCGGGGCGGAACTCGTAAGGGCCGATGATGCGAACGCCATCCTGCCCGTCCGCGATGCGGGCGATCTGGGCGCGGAGCTTGCCGATCAAATCCTGAACGCGGAATGGTTTGGAAATGGCATCATTCGCCCCGGCATCGAGGCAAGGCAGCACCTCTGCCTCGCGCGCCGCCCCGACCAGCAGGATGATGGGCAGGCGCAGCCCCGAACGACGGAGTTTTCCGCAAAACTCCCGCGCCGAGCCATCAGGCAGCCCAAGATCGAGCAGGATGGCGGCAAAACGGGCCCCATCGGCGCGGATCAGCGCTTCAGCGGCCGGGATGCTGGCCGCCCCGGTTGTGGTGAATGCGCCCCCGAAGGCCAATTGCTCAGCCAGGCTCGCCCGAAATCTGTCATTCTCATCCACGATCAGTACGGGATGCGGGGGGGTCATCGGCAGCGGGCCTTATTTGTGGTGATGGGGGCAACGCCCGGTCCAAAGGGCCTGCAGAATGCCATCTGCCCAAGCCTGACCGCAAGACGGGCCAGCAAGTTGAGTGCTTCTTTCGTATCCTGGGGTCGCAAAGCGCCGTATCAGTGCCACATTCCCCATGGTTGAATAATCGCGTATTGGAAACCCGTCACATGTCCCCACAAGGTAGCCTTTTGCCGCAACATTCAGAACGCTCTCTTGATCCCCGCCGCCTTGCCATGCGTGGCGTGCATCGTGCCATTTCTGATCTGCGTCGCGGGACGCCGGTGCTGATTGTCCAGCAGGAAACAGCGCTGCTGGTGGGCGCAGCGGAAACCCTTGGCGCGGCGGGCTTGGCCGATATTGGCGGCGCCGGGCTGGCTGCGCCGGTATTGTTGCTGGCGCCGGTGCGCGCCGCGGCGCTATTGCGCCGCCCCGTGACGCAGGCCGAGGATCAGCCCGTGGTGGCGCTGCGCCTGCCAAGCGCCTCGGTGGACCCCGCCAGGCTGCGCGGCTTTGCCGACCCCACCGCCGAAAGCCTGCTGCCCGCTGAGGCCGAGCAGGTGGCAGCACCCCCGCTTTCTGGCGCTGCCCTGGCGCTGGCCAAGCTTGGCCGCTTGCTGCCGGCGCTTGTGGCAGCACCCGCTACCCCTGGTGTGGCAGCGCGGCTTTCGCTGCTGACTGTCCCTGCCGAAGATATCCTTAGCTATCCCATCAGCGCCGCTTCCAGCCTGAAGCGCGTGGCCGAAGCCCGCGTGCCGCTGGAAGATGCGCCGGAAGCCCGCATTATCGCCTTCCGTGCCGCCGATGGTGGGATTGAGCACCTCGCCATTCTGGTGGGTGACCCGGAAGCGAGCATGGCTGCCGGGCAGCCGCCCTTGGTGCGCGCGCATTCCGAATGTTTCACGGGTGATCTTTTGGGCTCGCTCCGCTGCGATTGCGGGCCACAACTGCGTGGCGCAATCAAGCGCATGGCGGAAGACCCGACGGGGGGCGTGCTGCTTTATCTGGCGCAGGAAGGGCGCGGTATTGGCCTGGTGAATAAACTCCGCGCCTATACGCTGCAGGATCGCGGGCTTGATACGCTTGATGCCAATCGCGCGCTTGGCTATGGCGCGGATGAACGCAATTTCCTGGTGGCGGCGACAATGTTGCGTGAAATTGGCATGCCGCGTGTGCGCTTGCTGACCAATAACCCGGATAAGCTCTCTGGCCTGGCCGCTTGCGGGATTGAGGTGGTGGGCCGAGAAGCGCATCAGTTTGATCCGAATGGCGTGAATGACGCCTATCTGGACACCAAGGCACGGCGCTTCGGCCATATGCTGGGGTAGGCTTTGACAGTGCAGGCCGCCGCGCGTGTTGGCGCCGATGGGCTACTGCGCTTCCAGGGCGCGATCTATCGCTGTGCCATTGGAAAGGGCGGCATCCGTGCCGATAAGCGCGAAGGTGATGGCGCTACACCTGCGGGGTTTTTGCCGCTGCGCCGCGTATTCTATCGCGCTGATCGTCTTGCCCCGCCGCGCGCAACGGCGCCGGTGGCGCCGGTAGCGCCCGATGATGGCTGGTGCGATGATCCGGCGCATCCTGATTACAACACGCAAATTCGCCTGCCGCATCCGGCGCGGCATGAGGAACTTTGGCGCGCCGATGCGATTTACGATGTGATCGGTGTGCTTGGCTGGAATGATGCGCCAATCACGCGCGGGCGCGGCAGTGCGATTTTCCTGCACCTTGCACGCCCCGGCTTCACCCCAACCGAAGGCTGCATTGCGCTGGAACAGCGTGATCTTCTGCGCGTTTTGGCCGAGGGGCTGACGGCGATGGAAGTTATGGGATGATGCCGGCGACATCGGGAGGTATGTCCCGATATCGCGGCAGTCCGTGTCCTCAACTTCTGACCAGGTTGCACCCGCCCTCATGCAGCGGGCGGAAGGCCTTATCGGCTTCGGTGGTTTGCAAAAGCTTGTAGTAATCCCACGGGCCACGGCTTTCTTCGGGCTTTTTCACCTCAAACAGGAAGGATGGGTGGATCTTTCGCCCATCCGCGCGGATGCTGCCCGGCCCGAAAGCATCATCATCCGTTGGCATCGCCTTCATACGCGCAACTGTCGCCGCACCATCCGCCTTGGCGGCGGCAACACCCATATCGGCCACCGCCTTAAGGTAATGCAAGGCGCCCGCATAAGTGCCGGCATGGGTACTGGCGAAGCCGGCATTGCCGATCTGGGGACGAATGCGCTGCGTGAGCGCGCGGGTGCGGTCATTCAAATCCCAATAGAAGCTTTCTGTAACAATCAGCCCCTGCGCCGTATTCAGGGACAGCGAATGCACTTCCGTGATGAAGAGCAAAAGTGACGCAAGCCGCACGCCGCGCCGATTGAGCCCGAATTCAGCCGCCTGTTTCACGCAATTGATCGTATCCGTCCCCGCATTGGCAAGGCCGATCACTTTGGCGCGGCTTGCCTGCGCCTGCACAAGAAAGGATGAGAAATCCGATGTACCCGGAAAGGGCGTGCGCACGGAACCAAGAATGCGCCCACCAGCCGCACGCACAAAGCCCGCCGTGTCGCGTTCCAGCGCATGACCAAAGGCGTAATCGGCAGTGATGAAGAACCAGGAATCACCCCCGGCGCGCACCGTCGCGCCGCCCACCGAATTGGCGAGCATCCAAGTATCATAGGTCCAATGGACCATATTGGGTGAGCAGCGCGCGCCCGTCAGATCCGATGTGGCGGCTGAGCTATTGATATGCACCTTGTTCTTTTCGCGGCAAATATCATTGGCCGCGAGTGCCACTGAAGATGTGGCGACATCCACCAGGCAATCCACGCCATCGCGGTCAAACCATTGGCGCGCGATATTCACACCGACATCGGGCCGGTTCTGGTGATCAGCAAAGACGATTTCTACATTGAAGCCGCGCTGGCCAAAATCCTGCACCGCTTGCCGCGCAGCGGCGATCGAGGTGCTGCCGGTGACATCCCGATACATGCCGGACATATCCACGGGCACGCCGAGCTTGATGGTATTGGCGGCCTGCGCCTTGGCGCTACGCCAGGGCAGCCCCCCCAAGGGCGCGGCGACGCCGGCCTTCAGGATATTTCTACGATTCAGTTTCATGTTTCTCTCCCCAAAGGGCGATCTGTTGTCGCCACTGAAGGAAGCTTGGACCGTGGATAAGGAAGAGTCGAGAATGAAATCGCTTGCCGCAGACGGAAGGCTGGGCGGCTATTCCACCGGCTTCTTCCCGCCACCCATCGGCGTTTCGCGCACAAAAAGCGGCAGCGCATGCCCCGGAAGCTTACCTCGCAATGCCGCCATCAGCGCCAGGCCTTCCGCTTCCGGTACCTGAAACCGTGCCGTACCCGGCGCGGGGTCCAGGCTATGCAGATAATACGGCTTGATCCGGTTGCGGAGCATCGCGCGCAGCAGGGATTCCATTGCGGCAGCATCATCATTCACCCCGCGCAGCAAGACGGATTGCCCAAGCAAAGGCACGCCAGCCTCAGCCAAACGCGCCAAAGCCTGCGCCGCATCAGGCGTGAATTCGCGTGCATGATTGGCATGGACGGCGATGAAAGCCGGCTTGGCCTGGCGCAGCGCCGCCACGAGCTTAGGCGTGATCCGCGCCGGATCAGCGACCGGCACGCGGGTGTGGATGCGTAGCGTTTCGATATGCGCCATGCCGGCCAGCCGCCCGAGAATCTCCCCCAGGCGCCGCGCGGAAAGCATCAGCGGGTCACCCCCGGTCAGGATCACCTCTCGGATTGCGGTATTGCCTTCGAACCACGCCAGCGCCGCCTGTAATTCCGCTTCGGAGAGCAAGCCCCCATCGGGACCGACCTTTTCGCGGCGGAAACAAAACCGGCAATAGACCGGGCAGGCGAGGAAGGGTTTAAGCAGCGCGCGATCCGGGTAGCGATGCACAACACCTTTCACCGGCGTAAAGGGCGCATCGGCCGTCGGATCATCCAATTCATGCGGCGCGGTAATGAGTTCCGCCACATCGGGAATATATTGCAGCCCGATCGGATCGGCGGGGTCATCCCTGTTGATCAGTGAGGCCATGGCAGGGGTGATGGCGGTTGCGTAGCGCGCTGCGACAGCCTCCAAGCCAGGCACAGCATCCACCGCCACCAGCCCGGCGCGCGCCAAATCCTGCGGGGTGCGGAGCGTGCGGCTCTGGTCTCGGGCGATGGGCTCAGGCATGGTGCGGCTCGACTATACCACCGCCGAAAGCGCAGCAATGCCCCTGCCCCTCTGGCACCCGGAAGCCTTCGCCGCGCGGCTGCCCTTTTTGGAACGCCGCGCAAGGCTTACCGCCGCAACCCGCGGCTTTTTCACTGATCGCGGCTACCGCGAAGTGGAAACCCCCGCCTTGGTTCCCGCCCCAGGGGCTGAGGTGCATTTGCGCGCCTTTGCCACGCGCTATCAGGCGCATTTGGGACAGGGGGTATCGCGCGATCTGTGGCTCCGCACCTCACCGGAATTGGCGCTCAAGCGGCTTTTGGTGGCAGGTGCGGGCCCGGTTTTTGAATTGGCGCGGGTCTGGCGCAATGGCGAAACATCGCCCCGCCATGCGCCGGAATTCACCATGCTGGAATGGTATCGCCCTGGCCTCGGTTTTGAGGGGCTGATGGCGGAGACTGAGGCATATTTGCGCGCCGTCGCGCCGCGCATTGTCGCGCATGGTGATGCGACAACCGATCTCAGCCTGCCCTTTGAACGCATCACCATGGCGGAGGCTTTCGCGCGCTGGTGCAATGGGCTGGATATTCTGGCGACCGAGGGCGATGCGGCACGGCTGCACGCGGCGGCACAGGCGGCGGGCTTCACCACCCGCGCCGATGAGGGGTGGGAGGATTTGTTCTTCCGCCTGCTGCTGGAACATATCGAACCGCAACTCGGGCGTGGGCGCGCAACCTTCCTGACCCATTGGCCGGGGCCGCAAGCAGCCCTCGCTCGGCGCGACCCGGCGGACCCACGCGCCGCTCTTCGCTTTGAACTTTTCGTGGCCGGCCTGGAATTGGCCAATGCCTTTGATGAGCTGACCGACCCGTTGGAACAACGCGCCCGCTTCATCGCCGATACCGCAGAACGGCGCCGCATCAGTGGTGAACGCGGCTGGGAGGTTGATGAGGATTTCCTGGCCGCCCTGGAACATGGCATGCCGGCTGCCAGCGGCATCGCGCTTGGCTTTGACCGGCTGGCGATGCTGGTGGCCGGGGCGCGGGAGATTGGCGATGTGCTGTGGTTGTGATGCGCCTATCCTGCTTGGCGCAACCGCGCCAACATCGCCGCACTTTCCTCTCGCGGCAGGGCGTAGAATACGAACAAATAAGGGTCTGAAGCTTCAAACACCGATGGATCGGATGACGCACGCTGCATTGTCGCCCGATCAAGATCAGCCATGGGATGCCAGGCGCCCTTCAATTCAAAAAATACATCATAGCCCAGCGCATCAAGGAAGGCCGGCACGGCATAGGTGCTGCCTTCGCGGTGGCGTTCTTCCACCTCCAAAGTCAGCACAGGGCGGCAGCGGAGCAAGGTTTCGCGTGCCCCGCGCAGGATTTCATATTCGGCGCCTTCGGCATCCAGCTTGATGGCGGTTACGTCGGTCAGCGCGAAATCATCCAACCGGCGCATCGGTACGGTGAAGCTTTCCACGGTAACGCGGGCCGAGATATGTGCCGCGTAATCCTTGGCCGTGCTCGCCCATTGTTCCTGCGCCACGCCGTCCAGCACAGGCATGGCAAGGGTGATGCTACCTTCATGATCGCCAAGCGCCAGATGGTGGCATGCGACATGGGCAGGCGCCCCGCCAAAGGCCGCCCGCAAGGCGGTTTGCAGCCTGGCAAAGGCGCTGGGCAGCGGTTCGAAGGCCAAAACCCGGCTGTCCGGCAGGCGCGCCAAGGGAATGGTCAGCAGCCCATCATGCGCGCCGATATCCACCAACGTGCCGGGGCGATGCAGCAGGCGATGGAAATTTTCTTCATCCATGACAAATTTTTCCCCTTTTCGCTGCCGCTTCGCCTAAGCTCCCCGTAACCGCGCCCGGGGAACGAAACATGCCAAGCCGTCTTTGTCAGCTTATCTATACCTCTCGCCCCTTCGGCTTCAATGCGCCGATGCTGGATGACATCCTGACCGCAGCGCGGGCGCGCAATGCTGAAAGCGAGATCACCGGCGCGCTGATCTGCCGTGCCGATATGTTCATGCAAATGCTGGAAGGCCCCCGCGCGGCGGTGACGGAGACTTTCGGGCGCATCATGGCCGATGATCGGCATGTGGATGTGACCTTGCTGCATGTGGGCGATACGCCGGAACGCATCTTCCCCGATTGGACGATGCGCGATGACCCGCCGCAAAGCTGGATGTGGAACCAGGCCGAGGTGCGTGAAGGCGCCATGCAGGAAGCCAGCGCCGCGGCGGCCTATTCGGTCTTCCGCCGGTTGTCGCGCCTGCCACCGGAACGGCGGGCCATGTGAATCCTAATCCGCCGTCCAGCCGCCATCCACCAGCAGGGCAGAGCCCGTCATCAGCGCGCCGGCATCACTCGCCAATAGCAGGATCGCGCCCATCAGATCTTCCACCTGACCCACGCGGCCAAGCTTGATCTTGGCTTCCACCTGCGCGCGGAAGCCAAGCGCGGCCAGGAAGGGTTTGGTCAATGGCGTTTCAATGAAGGTGGGGCAGAGCGTATTCACGCGAATGCCATGCGGCGCCAATTCCACCGCCATGGCTTTCGTCAGGCCCTCAATCGCCCATTTGGAAGCGCAATAGATCGTCCGATTGGGCGCGCCCACATGGCCCATTTGCGATGAGATATTGATGATGGAACCCGGGCGCTTGGCGGCCAGCAAGCGCTTCGCGACATGCTGCGCCAGGAAGAAGGCCGCGCGCACATTCAGCCCCATCACCGCATTGAAATCATCCAAGGTCACATCGGTGAAGGGCTTGGGGCGATTGGTGCCGGCATTATTCACCAGAATATCGAAGGGCGCGGCTGCCATGATCGCAGTCTCCGTCGCCGCCAGATCGGCCACATCCAAGGTAAGCGCCTCAGCCGCACCACCCTTGGCGCGAATGGCGGCAGCGGCGGCTTCAATCTCATCGGCACTGCGCGCCAGCAGCGTGACATGCGCGCCCTGATCGGCAAGCGCTGACGCGGCAGCAAGACCAATGCCGCGACCCGCGCCACTCACCAAGGCGCGGCGTCCATCAAGCCGGAAAGAAGGGGTGCGGGGCAAATCCATGGTGATACATCCTGAAAAACCTTGGTGTTGCTATCAAAAGCCGAGTGCGGCGCGAATCTCGGTAGCGTTTCAGTCACAAGCAGCGCCGCCCGATATCAATCTGCTGCTGTCGCATAGGGAATATTCCGCCCGCCATAGCGGCGCACACGAATATTCGCCTGTTCCGCATGGCCCGCGAAACCTTCCAACATGCAAAGCCGGGAACAATACTCCCCGATCATGGTGGAAGCCTCATCTGTCAGCACACGCTGATAGGTGCAGGTCTTCATGAATTTGCCGACCCAAAGCCCGCCTGTGTAGCGCGCGGATTTTTTCGTGGGCAGCGTATGATTGGTGCCAATCACCTTATCGCCATAGGAAACATTGGTGCGCGGGCCGAGGAACAGCGCGCCGTAATTTGTCATGTGGTTCAAGAAATAATCCGGATCACGCGTCATCACCTGCACATGTTCAGATGCGATGCGATCAGCTTCCGCCACCATCTCATCTTCGCTGTCGCAGATGATCACTTCCCCATAATCTTCCCAGGCCTTGCGGGCGATGGCCGCCGTGGGCAGGATTTTCAGCAACCGCTCAACCTCGGCCATCGTCTCGCGCGCCAGTTTTTCCGAAGTGGTGAGCAACACCGCAGGGGAATTCGGTCCGTGCTCCGCCTGGCCCAGCAGATCGGTCGCGCAGATTTCCGCATCCACGGTCTCATCCGCGATAATCAGGGTTTCAGTGGGGCCCGCGAAAAGATCAATGCCGACGCGCCCATAAAGCTGGCGCTTGGCTTCCGCGACAAAGGCATTGCCGGGGCCGACCAGCATATCAATCGGCGCGATACTCTCAGTCCCCAAAGCCATGGCGCCCACCGCCTGGATGCCGCCCAGGCAGTAAATCTCATCCGCGCCGGCCAAATGCTGCGCCGCGACAATGGCGGGGGCAGGCTTGCCTTCAAACGGCGGCGCGCAGGTGATGATGCGCTTGCAGCCGGCCACCTTCGCCGTCACCACCGACATATGCGCCGATGCCAGCAGCGGATACTTGCCCCCTGGCACATAGCAGCCCACGGAATTCACCGGGATATTGCGGTGGCCCAGCACCACGCCGGGCAGGGTTTCCACTTCAATATCGCGCAAAGCCGCTTTTTGATGTTCGGCGAAATTGCGCACCTGAGTTTGGGCGAAGCGGATATCATCCAGATCGCGCGGCGAGAGTTGGTCAAGGCAGGCCTGGATTTCAGCCTCACTCAGCCGGAAATCCTGCCGGTCCCATTTGTCGAAGCGGATCGAAAGCTCTCGCACTGCGGCATCACCGCGCGCCTTGATATCGGCCAGAATGCCTTCAACCGTCGCGCGCACCTTGGCGTCATCTTCCGCCACCGCATCCGCATCCCGGCCCCGCTTGAGGAAACGCGCCATGTCCTAACCCTTTCCAGCTTCTCCCCTGTGCTTGAAGCCCATGATCGGGACAGTCAAGCGGAGTATTTTCAAGCCAAGCGGAATCGCTTGGCGACTCGGAAAATGCGACCAGACAAAAGCCGGTTTGACCCAGGGGCATAACAAGGGAAGTATTCGCCCATGACGCCAGCCGAATTGCTCGCCCCCATTGTGGGGCCGAAGAATTGCCTCATTGAGGATGCCGATATCGCCCCTTACGCGGTGGATTGGCGCGGAACCTATCGCGGCACACCGCGCGCCGTGCTGCGGCCAGGCAGTGTTGAGGAAGTCGCGGCATCTGTCCGCGCCTGCGCCGCCGCCGGGCTTGCCATTGTGCCGGCGGGTGGCCGCACCGGGCTTTGCGGTGGCGCGGTAGTCCAGGATAACGGCCCGCCCGCTGTGGTCATGAGCCTGGAACGCCTGAACCGCATCCGCGATGTGGATGCGAAGGATTTCTCCCTGGTCGCGGAAGCGGGTTGCATCATCCAGAATGTGCAGGAAGCGGCGGCGGCGGCGGGGCGGCTTTTCCCGCTTTCCTGGGGCGCGCAGGGTTCGGCCATGGTGGGCGGCGCGCTTTCCACTAATGCGGGCGGCATTCGCACCATTCGCTGGGGCAATGCGCGAGATCTGGTGCTGGGCTTGGAGGTGGTGCTGCCCGATGGCCGCGTGCTGAATGATCTGCGCCGCGTGCGCAAGGATAATAGCGGCTATGCGCTGCGCCATTTATTCCTGGGCGGCGAAGGCACGCTTGGCATCATCACCGCCGCCGCTTTGCGCCTGGTGCCGGCACTCAAGCGCGTTGAGACCGCCTTTGTCGCCGTGCCATCGCCCGATGCGGCGCTGTCGCTTTTGTCGCGCATGTTGGAATCGGGCGCGGATGTGATCGCCTTTGAATTGATTCGCAAGGAATGCATGCAGGTGGTGGAACGCTTTGGGCTGCGCACCCGCATGCCGATGGCGCTTGAAAGCCCCTGGTATGTCATGGTGGAAATCGCCGCCGCGCATCCCGCCGTGCCGCTCAAGGAAATGCTGGAAGATACGCTGGCGGAGGCAGCGGAGGCCGGTGATTGCACCGATGCCGTGCTCGCCGCGAATGAGGATCAGCGCGCCGGCTTCTGGCGCATTCGGGAAGACTACCCGGATTGTCAGCGCCGTAACGGGCCTTATGTCGGCACCGATACCGCCGTGCCGGTCTCATCCGTGCCGCGCTTCCTCGCGCGCGTTGAACAGGAATTGGTGGCGCGCTGGCCGGAAGGTGAGTTGTTCATGATCGGCCATGCCGGGGATGGCAATATCCATCTTGGCATGGGCGCGCCGAAGGGCATGGAATACAAGGATTGGGCATCCCGCGCGGCGGGGCTTGAATCCCTGGTCAATGCCATCGCGGTTGAAATGGGCGGCAGCTTCAGCGCCGAACATGGCATTGGCCAATCGAAGCGCCACGCCATGGCATCGCTGAAAGACCCGGTGGCGTTGGATGTCATGCGCGCGATCAAGGCCGCGATTGACCCCGAAAGCCTGATGAACCCCGGCAAGATGCTGCCGGGCTAAGCGCAGGTCAGGGGCGCGTCATCAGCCGTTTTGCCTCGGTAAGGCAAGCGGCGTGATCCGCCACGCAGCCGCCCGCCAACCAGAAATCCTCAACCCGCGCCAATAACGCACCAAGCGCCGGGCCGGGCGCGGCGCCTTCGGCCAAAAGATCACGTCCTTGCAAGGGAAAAACCGGCGCGGCTTCGCTGTGCAGCCTTGCGCGCAGCGCGGCGCGCAAAGGTGCCGCGCCATCGCGCGCATCGGCCAGCCAAAGTGCTGCTTCCTGAATATCCAAAGCCACCGCGCCATGCTGCGCGCGCCAGCGGCGAAAGCCCGCCGCGTCAATTTCCGCACCCGGTATCGCGGCTTCTTGCAGGAAACGCAGCGCGCGCGCCTCGGCGCTTGAAAGCTTCAACCGCGCCGCCAGGCCCGGCGCCGCGCCGCCAAGCGCGGCCAGGCGCAGCAATGGTTCCGCCGGGGCGCCAAGCGCCACCAACCGCGCCAGGCAATCAATATCAGGCACCGCGATTTCCGGCAGGATCGCGGGCAAAACGCCAAGCTCCGCCATCAGCGCGAGTGTTGGCGCGGGTTCCGCCACCATCAGGATGCGCTTGATTTCCATCCAGATGCGCTCAACGGAAAGCCGCGCAAGGCCAGGGATCGCTGCGCGTATCGCGTGCAAAGCCGCTGCATCCGGCGCACCCTTGCCGTAGCGCGCCTGGAAGCGGAAGAAGCGCAGCAGGCGCAGGTAATCCTCAGCCAAACGCGTGGCAGGATCACCCACAAAACGCACCAGCCCGCGCGCCAGATCATCGCGCCCGCCGAAATAATCATGCAGCACGCCATCCGCGCCGAGCGACATGGCATTGATGGTGAAATCACGCCGCGCCGCGTCTTCGCGCCAATCCGTGGTCCAAGCCACTTCAGCATGGCGGCCATCGGTCAGCACATCGCGGCGTAGCGCCGTCACTTCAATCGGCTGATGCTCCCAAACGGCGGTCACCGTGCCATGCGCAAGGCCCGTTTCGAAAACCTTGCAGCCGGCGGCAAGCAACCGCGCCATGATTTCTTCAGGTGGGAAGGGCGCGGCGACATCCACATCCGCCACCGGCAAGCCGGCCAAGGCATCGCGCACCGCACCGCCCACCGCGCGGCTGCCGGGCAAGGCATCAAGCACCTTCGCCGTTGCAGGCGCGCGCAGGAAATCCGGCAATGATGCCAAGGCACTCATCGCCGTGGTTCCATATGGCCGGGCGTGATTTCAGTCCCGTCAATGCGGGCGGGGATATATTTTGATCCCGGCGCGCTGGAACGCGACAGCCCATACCAAAGCGCGCCCGCCAGCATCAGCGCCGCGCCGCATCCGGCCAGCACCAAAAGCATGGTGCCAGGTTCCCGCCCCGGATTGAGCCGGCGCCAGATGAAAAACGCCGCAAAGGGCGCCAGAAACAGCAAGGCTTCGATCAGATAGGGCACGCGCTTATCCTATCCTCGTCTAAAAATCGCTCAATCTTCGCGCAGCACGGAAGCAAGCGTCACCAGCACAGAAGCGGTCGCCCCCCAAATATAATGGCGTTCATGCGGCCAGACCCAGAATTCCCGCGTCTCACCGCGAAATTCGCGCGACCGGCGCTCAGGCTTGGCGGGATCGGTCACATGCGACAGCGGATATTCGAAAGTCTCCGCTACCTCTCCGGGATGAGGGTTCAGCGAAAAGGGCGGGCGCAGCAGCGCCACAACCGGCGTCACCAGATAGCCTGTCCCGGTCAAAAGCGGCGGCAATTCCCCGACAATCTCCGGCAGGCCGGCATGCAGCCCAATTTCTTCCTCGGCTTCGCGCAGCGCCGCCGCTACGGGGCTTTCACCATCCTCCAACCGGCCACCGGGGAAGGAAACCTGCCCCGCATGCGCCTTCAAATCCGCCGCGCGCAAGGTCAGCAGCACGGTTGGTTCGGGGTGCAACACCAGCGGCACCAGCACCGCCGCCGGGGTCATGCGCCCTCCGGCGCGTGCGGCGCGTTCAATATCCTCCCGCGGTGCAGGCCGATCGGCGCGAAGCCGGAGCGGATCAGCGATACGCGCTTGCAGCGCGGCAACGGTCAGCGGAAACGCGAATTGCCCGCTCACGCTTCCGGCAGATCCAGGATGGGCGCTTCATCTATCGGGAAGAACATCCCCTCGCTCCACACGCCAAGGACCTGGCGGCCATTCAATGTCTCGGGCTGGGCAAGCGCCACCAATTCGTAGAACACAGCGCGATTGATCCGCGCTTCCAGCCCCGGGCGGACGGTGATGTAGGGGCGCGGTTCGCGGCTTGCGGGGTCAAGATGCACGCGGATCGGGTGGTCGGCATCCGCGGTCACCATTTCATCCAGATTGGTGCGGAAGCTCAGGCATTGGCGCGGCGCGCCATCGCCGCAATCACAATCGCGCCAGAACAGCTCAACGGCGATGAAGGGCGCATCTTCAACTTCAATCCGCCCGCGCTCGACAGGGGTTTCCAGGATATAGGACCCATCCGCACCCCGTTTCAGCACCGAACCAAACAGGCAGACCATTTCCTTCCGCGCGATCGGGCTGCCGCGATAATACCAAGTGCCGTCGCGCGCGATACGGATGGAAAGATCGCCGACATCATGGGCCTGCCGGGGTGCGCGCGTTTCCATCACATCGGCATGCGCGTGATTTTGTCCTTTCGCCGCATCCTGGAACGCCATAATCTCTGCCTGACCCTTGCCGAGGGACCCCCTGCCACCCAACCTGACTAAAGGCGGGGGCGAGTCCCGAAAACGATTTCTGCAATATAGGGAGCCTATCCCGCATGCGTGAAGGTGCTGAAGCCCAGGAAGCGACATTCCTGGTGCAGGAAGTTGAAAAACTGGGCCAGAAGCTGGCCGGAGTCAGGGCCGCCATCGGCGCGGCCATCTATGGCCAGGCCGATGTGGTCGAACAAAGCCTGATCGGGCTGCTGTCTGGCGGGCATGTATTGCTGGTGGGCGTGCCGGGCCTGGGCAAGACCAAGCTGGTGGAAACCCTGGGCCAGGTCATGGGGCTGGATGCCAGGCGCGTGCAATTCACGCCCGATCTGATGCCGGCCGATATCCTGGGCAGTGAGGTCTTGGAAGACCAGCCCGATGGCCGGCGCGGCTTTCGCTTCCTGAAAGGCCCGATCTTCTGCCAATTGCTGATGGCGGACGAGATCAACCGCGCCTCACCGCGCACGCAATCCGCCCTTTTGCAGGCCATGCAGGAACAGCGCGTGGCGATTGCCGGGGAAATCCACCCCCTGCCGCAGCCCTTCCATGTGCTAGCGACGCAAAACCCGATTGAACAGGAAGGCACCTACCCCCTGCCGGAAGCGCAATTGGATCGTTTCCTGCTGGAAATCGCCATCACCTACCCGGATGAGGCGGCGGAACGCGCCATGCTGCTGGCGACCACCGGCGCGCCGGAAGCCCCCCCGCCCCAGGCCTTGACCGCCGCTGAATTGATGGCCGCGCAAGCCCTGATCCGCCGCATGCCGGTGGGGGAGAAGGTGCTGGACGCCATTCTGCGCCTGGTGCGCGGCGCCCGGCCCGAAACCGCGAGCCTGCCTGTGGTGCGCGAAAGCCTCGCCTGGGGACCCGGCCCGCGCGCGGCCCAGGCGCTGATGCTGGCCAGCCGCGCCCGCGCCGTGCTTGATGGCCGGCTGTCGCCTTCCTTGGATGATGTGCTGGCGCTGGCCGAACCCGTACTGCGCCATCGCATGGCGCTCAATTTTGCCGCGCGGGCCGAAGGGGCCAAGCTTGCCGATGTGATCGCCGCGCTGAAGGCTGATCTTGGCTGAGGCCGCGCATAACATCGTAACAGCGCGGGCCGAGGCTCTCGGCGCCCGGCTGCCGCCCTTGGTGGTGCGAGCGGAACGCATTGCGGCGACCGTGATGCAAGGCGTGCATGGCAGGCGCCGCGCCGGCCAGGGGGACGCGTTTTGGCAATTCCGCCCCTATCTGCCGGGCGATGCCGCATCCCGCGTGGATTGGCGGCAATCGGCGCGGTCTGATCGCGTTTTTATCCGTGAAACCGAATGGGAGGCCGCGCAAACTGTGGCGCTTTGGTCAGCGCGCGGGCCGGGGATGGCCTGGCGCAGCCGGGACACTTTGCCCTCAAAGCAGGAAAGGGCCGATGAACTGCTGCTGGCCCTCGCCGCCCTGCTGCTGCGTGGCGGGGAAAGGGTGCGTGGCTTTGGCGCGCCGCGCGCCTTTATTGGCCGCACCGCGCTGGCGCCTCTCGCCGCGTTTTTGCCGGAACAGGCGGCGACACCCGCTGATCCGCGCCTGCCGCGCCATGCCCGCGCCGTGCTGTTCAGCGATTTCCTGGCGCCCTTGGACGAAACCCGCGCCCAGCTTGCTGCCCTGGCGGCGCAAGGGCTGCGCGGCCATGTGCTGCAAATCCTTGACCCCGCCGAGGAAACCCTGCCTTTCGCCGGGCATATCCGTTTTGAGGATCCCGCAGGTGGCGCCCCCGCCCCCCTGCCGCGCGCCGAGGCTCTGCGCGGCGCCTATCAGGCGGCTTTGGCGCGGCATCGCGATGGGCTGGCAGCGGCTGCGGCGGCCATGGCCTGGAGCTTCGCCACCCATCGCACGGATCAACCGCCAGAATTGGCCCTGCTGGCGCTGTTTCAGCGGCTGGAGGCCGGCTGATGCTGACCCTTGGCCCACTTGGCTTCGCCGCCCCTTGGCTTTTGCTCGCCTTGCCGGCGCTGCCGGTGCTGTGGTGGCTGCTGCGGGTCACGCCACCGGCACCGAAGCGCCAAATCTTCCCGCCAACGCGCATTTTGCGTGAATTGAACCCGCAGGAAGCGACGCCCGCGCGCACCCCCTGGTGGCTCTTGCTGCTGCGCCTGATGGTGGCGGGGCTGATCATTCTGGGCTTGGCACGGCCCATCTGGCAGCCGAGCGCCGGCACCGGGCAATCGGGCCCGCTATTGCTGGTGCTGGATGATGGCTGGGCCGCCGCGCCTGATTGGGCGCGGCGCATGGCGGCAGCGCAAGGCATTATGGAAGCCGCGCAGCGTGAGGGCCGGAAAGTCGCCTTGCTCGCCACTGCCCCCCAAGCTGGTGAGGCAGACCCGCTTTCCTTCCTGCCCGCCGAGGAAGCCTCGGCCCGCTTGGCGGTGCTGCGCCCAAAGCCCTGGGCGCCCGATCGCGCGGCGGCGCTGGCGGCGGTAAAGGCGTTGCGCGCTGCCCATCCCAATGGTTTTGAAAGCCTGTTTCTGACCGATGGGCTGGAACATGCGGCGGGCGATGACGCCACCCCCTTCCTGACCGCACTGGCCGAGGCCGAGCCGCTCACGCTGGTTCATGCCCCCGCCGAACCACGCCGGATGCTGGCGCCGCCGGTTTTGGAAGGGGATCGGCTGCGGCTGAAATTATTGCAGGCATCGGTGGCGCTGCCTGGGCAGGCCGCCATCCTGGCGCGCGGTGGCGATGGGGCAAGCCTCGCGCGGGTGGAACTGACCCTGCCAGCGGGGGCCACCAACGCCGAGGCGGTGCTGCAACTGCCGAGCGAAATCCGCAATCAGGTGGTACGGCTGGAACTGGAACCGGAAGCCGGCGCGGCGGGGGTGTTCCTGCTGGATGAAAGCTTCCGCCGCCGCCCAGTGGGGCTTGCCGCCGCCGAGGATACCGGCGCCGATGCGCCCTTGATCGGCCCGCTTTTCTATCTGCTGCGGGCACTTGATCCCTTTGCGGAATTGCGTCGCGGCACGCCGGAAGCGCTGCTGGCGCGGCGGCTTTCCGTGCTGATCCTGGCCGACCGCGAATTGACCGACCCGAAAGAACGTGAGGCGCTGGAAGCCTGGGTGCGCGCCGGCGGCACGCTGATCCGCTTCGCCGGGCCGCGCCTGGCCGCCAAGCAGGATACCCTGCTGCCGGTGCCGCTGCGCGCCGGAGAACGGCAATTGGGCGGCATGCTGACCTGGGAAAAGCCACAGACCCTGGCGCCCTTCCCGGATCATTCGCCCTTCGCCGGGCTGACCCCGACGCCCGAGGTCACTATTGAACGCCAGGTCTTGGCCGAGCCCTCACCGCGCCTTGCTGAACGGAGCTGGGCAAGGCTGGCCGATGGCACGCCCCTGGTGACGGCAGAAAGCCGGGGCGCGGGGCGGATTGTGCTGTTTCACGTCACCGCCCAAGCGGAATGGTCCAACCTGCCGCTTTCCGGGCTTTTCGTGGAAATGCTGCGCCGGTTGGTTTCCCTTTCCGCAGGCGTTGCGGCGGGCGAGGCGGATCAGGCCCTCGCCCCCCTGGAAGCCCTGGATGGGTTTGGCCGGCTGGGCGCGCCGCCCGCAGGCGCCGCGCCCATCGCCGCCCGCGCCTTGGATGAGGCCCGCGCATCGCCCCGCCATCCGCCCGGCTGGTATGGCCCGGCGGGCGCGGTGGGGGAGGCTGCCTATCGTCGCGCGCTGAACCTTGCCGCGCATCTGCCGCCGCCCCGGCTGATGGCCGCCCCGCCGCCCTCCGCGCGGGTGGAAAGCTTGGGCGGCGCGGCGGCGGAGCGCGATTTGGGGCCATGGCTTTTGGCGGCGGCTTTGGCGTTGTTTCTGGTGGAGTTGATCGCAGCCCTTGGCCTGCGCGGGCTATGGCGCCCGCGGCGCTTGGCGCTGCCCGCCTTAGTGCTGCTGGCGCTGATACCGTTGAAGGCAGATGCGCAGGCGACGGATGGCAGCGCCGCGCTTGCGACACGTTTGGCCTATATCCAGACAGGCGATGCGGCGGTGGATGAAACCTCACGCAGCGGCCTTGCTGGGCTTTCTGATTTCGTCAATCGGCGCACGGCGGCGGCACTGGCCGAACCCCATGGCGTAACGCCTGGGCAGGATGATCTTTCCTTCTACCCTTTGCTGTATTGGCCTATCCTGCCCGATGCGCCGACCCCAAGCGCGCAAGCTGCTGCGGCGCTGAATGATTTCATGCGCCAGGGCGGCATTATCCTGATGGATACGCGCGATCAGGGCTCGGGCGAGGGCATGGCGACCAGCGCGCGCGCGGCACTGCGCCGCGTGACGCGGGATTTGGCGATCCCGCCGCTGATGCCGGTGCCGGAAGACCATGTGCTGAACCGCGCCTTTTATCTGCTGAATGAATTGCCGGGGCGTTTCGCGGGCGGCCAGGTATGGGTGGCGCGCGATCAGGACCGCGCCAATGACAGTGTGAGCCCGGTGATTTTAGGCGGGCATGATTGGGCCGCCGCCTGGGCGATGGACCGCAATGGCCAGCACCCGCATGCGACAATTCCGGGTGGCGCGCGGCAGCGCGTGCTGGCGTATCGTTTCGGGACCAATCTGGTGATGTATGCCCTGACCGGGAACTATAAGGGCGATCAGGTGCATGTGCCGGCGATATTGGAACGCTTAGGGAATTGAGGGGGGCGTTGTGTCCCCCCTCCCCTTTCACCTCACCTGATCGGCGGCGCGTACATCAGCCCGCCGCGCGTCCATAAATCATTCAAGCCACGCGGCAGGTTGATGGGGGAATTCTTGCCGAGGTTCCGGTCAAACACTTCACCGTAATTGCCAACCGCCTTGATGGCGTTATAGGCCCAACGCTTATCAATCCCCATCAGTGGGCCGTGATCGCCCGAAACACCCAGCAAGCGCCGAATGGCGGGGTTAGGGTTGTTCAGCATTTCATCCACATTCGCTTGCGTGACACCCAATTCCTCGGCCTCGATCAACGCAAAGACGGTCCAGCGTACAATGTCAAAGAACTGGTCATCGCCATGCCGCACGGCAGGTGCCAAGGGTTCCTTTGAAATGATATCGGGCAGCACCACATGTTCCGCCGGGTTCCGCAGCGCGCTGCGAATGCCGGCAAGCTGCGACGCATCGGTTGAGAAAGCATCGCAGCGGCCATTGTTGTAAGCGTTGCGCGTTTCCTCATTCTGTTCGAACACCAAAGGCTGGATGCGCGTATTGGTGCTGCGCGCCCAATCGGCCAGGTTCAACTCATTCGTCGTGCCGGCGGTGACGCAAATCGTGGCACCTGCCAGATCAGCGGCGCGCTTGGCCCCCGTTGCCACGCGCACCAGAAAGCCCTGGCCATCATAGAAATTGACGGCGGTGAAATTGAGCCCATTCGCGGTATCGCGCGTATGGGACCAGGTGGTAGTGCGCGACAGCATATCCACCTGCCCGGATTGCAGCGCGGGCAGCCGCGCCTGAGAAGACAGCACCACCCAGCGCACCTTATTGCCATCACCCAGAATGGCAGCGGCGACCGCGCGGCAGGTATCGGCATCCAGGCCACGATTCACGCCTTGGCTGTCCATCACGCCAAAGCCGGGTGCGCCGGGATGCGCTCCGCAAATCAGCGCATCTCGGGCGCGAATGGCGGCAACGGTCGGGCCTTGTTGCACCGGTTGAGCAAAGGCCGGCAGTGCGGCGAACAGGCCTGTGGCAAGCAGGAATTTGGCTTTCATGTTTCTTCCCTCTGGAATGATGAATTTCATACAGGCACAGGCTTTCTGAGGCGCTGCCACAGGGCAACGCCACAAAGCACAGCAAGCGCCAGCAATAGCCGCTGCGTATCGGGCAGCAGATGCAAGAAGGCCGCTGCCAAACCGGCAAGCCCCATCGCCCAGCGCAGGATCACGCCCATGGGTCGCAGCAGATACCCCGCATAGGATGCGGTAATCAGCGTGAGCGCGGATAGCTGAATAAGCGTCGCCGTCGCGATATCAAGAAAACTGCCGCGCAGCATGATTCCCGGATCATAGATGAAGGCAAAACCGACAGTGAAACCGGCAATGCCAAAGCGTGAGGCGTGGATGCTGGCGATGGTGGGGCTTGCCTTGGCAATGGCCGCGGCGGCGAAGGCTGCGGCGGCCACCGGCGGCGTCGCATCCGCAATCACCGCGAAATAGAAGACGAAAAGATGTGCCTGCAAGACATCAATACCGAGCGGGCGGCCCAGTTCCAAAACCTGCGGAACACCAATCGCCGCAGCGATGATGTAGGAAGGCGTGGTCGGAATACCCAAACCCAGCACCAGCACGGTGATACACAGCAGCACCAGCAAGAGCGCCAGATTGCCCGCCGAAAGATCCTTGATGATGCCGCCAAAGGCCACCACCATGCCAGTAGCCGTGAGTGCCGAGACCACCACGCCCGCGCCAGCAATGGAAACCGCGAGCGGCGCCATGGTGAAGCCCGCATCCGCGAGGCTATTCAGCACCGCGCGCCAGCCCATGCGCGTGCGCGCCCGCAGCAGCGAGACACCAATCATCGCCAGCGTGGAACAGAAAGCCGCGAAATTACCGCTCCAGCGTTCTGTCATCAGATACACCAAAAGGCCGATCGGCAACACCAGATGCGCATCGGCAAGAACTTCGCGCCAGGCGGGAATATCCTTGAGCGCCATTGGCGCGATGCCAAGCTTCTTCGCTTCAAAATGCACGGCGGCGAGGATCGCGAAGTAATACATCACCGCGCCAATCGCGGCGGCGACCAGAATGTCGCCATAGGGAATATTGGTGATTTCGGCCATCACAAAGGCGGCTGCGCCCATCACCGGCGGCATCAGCGCACCACCCACAGAAGCGGCGCTTTCAATCCCCGCTGCCACGGCAGGGCGATAGCCCACGCGCATCATCAGCGGAATGGTCATGGCCCCCGTGGTGATCACATTGGACACGGAAGACCCGCTCATGGTGCCGAAAAGGCCCGAGGTGACAACAGCAACCTTGGCCGGCCCACCCGTATAACGCCCGGCCACGGCGGCGCCGAGGTTGGAAAACAGCCGCCCCGTGCCGCTGCCCTGCATGAAGGCGCCAAACAGGATGAAGACCGCGATGGTGGTCGCGACAATGCCGGTGAGTGGCCCATAAACCCCGCCCGCGGTCGGCACCAGCCAGGCGGCTTCGATAATCTCATTCAGCTTGAAATTGCGCGTGTTCAGAACGCCCGGCAGATGATGGCCGATGAACATATAAAGCAGGCAGCCCGCCACCATCCAGGCAAGCCCCGGTTCCACCGCGCGGCGGATCGCTTCCAGCATGGTCACCATGCAGACAATGCCAAGCGTCAGCATCAAAGGCGTGAAGGGGTCCACATATTCCATGCGGTCATTCACCGCGCCGGCATTCACAAACACCCATAAATGCGGCGCGGCGGCGGCAAGCGTCCAAAGCCAATCAAACAGGCTTGGCCGGTTTTGCGGCGAGTATTTCTGAAACGCCGGATAAAGCAG
>JADCGG010000234.1 GCA_020249125.1 Roseomonas sp.
CAGCGGCATCGGCGCCGCCACCGCCCGCGCCTTCGCCGCGCCGGGGGTGGCGCTCATGCTCCACACGCGCGGCAATCGCGAAGGGCTGGCGCGGGTTGCCGCTGTGGCACGGGAGAAAGGCGCGCGGGTTGCCGAAGCCTTCGCCGATTTCACCGAAACCGAGGCACCGGCGCGCATCATCGCCGAAAGCGTGGCGGCGCTTGGTGGTTTGGATGTTGTCATCGCCAATGCCGGCTTTGCCGACCGCACGCCCATCGCGGCGCTGACCGATGCCGGCTTCGCCAAAAGCCATGAGGCCATTACCTTCAGCCTGCTCCGCCTGGCGCGCGCCGCAGCACCTCATCTGGCCGAGGGTGACAACCCGCGCCTGATCGCGGTTTCTTCCTTTGTAGCGCACCTGTTTCGCAATGATGTCACCACCTTCCCGGCCTCCGCCGCGGCCAAGGCGGCCGTGGAAGCACTGGTGCGCGCACTCTCCATCGAATGGGCGCCCAAGGTCACGGTGAATGCCGTGGTGCCTGGCTATACGCGCAAAGACCCCGGCGCCCATGCCGCGCTATCGGCGGCGCAATGGGAGGAGATCACCGCGCGCATCCCACTCAGGCGCCTGGGTACGCCCGATGATGTGGCGGCGGCCATCGCCTTCTTGGCCTCACCGGGGGCGGCCTATATCACCGGGCAATCCATTCATGTGAGCGGCGGGGTGGTGATGTGATGCGGCGCCTTTTCTGGGTGTTCCTGCTGCTTGCTGCGCCCGCACTGGCGCAGGATTTGTCACGCCATGGCGGGCCGGTGCGCGCGGTGCTGCCCCTGCCGGATGGGCAGCACATTGTCTCGGCGGGTTTTGATCATGCCGTGATCCTGTGGGATGCGCGCGCCGGTCAGGCGCGGGCGGTGGCGCGCTGGCATCGCGGCAGCGTCAATGCGCTGGCGCTTTTGCCGGATGGGCGCATCGCGAGTGCCGGTGAAGGCGGGCGCATCGCGCTTTGGGCGCCGGGGCTTGGCGCGGCACCGGCGCACGTGCTGGAAGGCCATAGCGGGCAGATCGCCAGCCTCGCGGCGCGGGGCGGGTTTTTGGCCTCCGCCGCCTGGGATGGCACCGCCAGGCTTTGGAACCTTGCCGATGGCAGCGCGCAAATCCTGGAAGGGCATCGCGGCCAGGTGAATGCGGTCGCGTTTCGCGCCGATGGTGCGCTGATCAGCGCGGGGTTTGACGGCACCATCCGGCTTTGGGCCGCCGATGGCAGCAACCAGATCATCGCCGAATTCGGCCTGCCTTTGAATGCGCTGCTCGCTTTGCCTGACGGAGGCATTGCCGCCGGCGGCGTGGATGGCATGCTGCGCCTGATCGCGCCCAATGGCGCCATGCGCGAAGTGGAAGCGGGCGCGCGGCCCGTTGTGGCGCTCAGCCTGGATGCGTCGGGGGCGAGGATCGCGGTGGCGTCACTCGGTGGCGATGTCACCATCTGGTCGCTGGCGGATGCGCGGCTGCTGCATCGGCTGGAAGGGCCAGGCCTGCCGGTATGGTCGCTGGCCTTCGGGCCTGATGGGCGGCTGCTGTGGACAGGGGGCGCGGATCGGCAGGTGCGCCGCTGGGATGCGCTGCGCGGGCGCGCCATTGGCCCCATCGCGGCACCGCCTCAGGATAACCTGCCCGCGGGCCTGGATGCGCATGGCGCGCAGGTGTTTCGCGCCTGCAGCGCCTGCCATGCGCTGACGCCAGATGCAGGCCCCATGGCAGGGCCGCATCTGCATGGCGTGTTTGGCCGCCGCATGGGGTCCCTGCCCGGCTATGCCTATTCGGAACGGCTCGCGCGCGGGGATATCATTTGGGATGCCGCGACGATTGGCGATTTATTCACGCGCGGGCCGGATGTGGTGACACCGGGGACAAAAATGCCGGTGCAGCGCGTGGATAATGCGGAAGATTTGGCTGCGCTGCTGCGGTTTTTGGAAGGGGCGACAAGGTAGAAAACCGGGGGCTCCGCCCCCAAGCCCCCGCCGGGGTAACAGTGTTACCCCGGACCCCGCCATGACTTAGCCTGCCAAAAACCTCAACACCGCCGCGTTGAAATCAGCAGGGTTATCCGCCTGCACACTATGCGCGGCGCGCGCAATCGTCACACGGCGCGCATTCGGCATTACGCCTTCCAGCGCATCCAGAATGCGCCCGAATTGCGGTTGGGATTGATCACCCCCAACCAACAGCGTGCGCACCGCAATCCCGGCCGCTTCCGCCCCCGCATAAGGCTTGCGCTGTTCCTTGATTTGCCCAAGCAACGTCGTGGCATTGTCGCGATTGACCGTCTTGCGCGCTTCCGAACGCTTCGCCCAGGCACCAGGGCCGCCCGTATGTTCAGCGACAACGAACAGCCCTTCTTCAATCTTGCCTTCCGCAATCAGCGCCGCACCGCGCGCAAAGGCTGATGCCTGGTTGCCGGCGGGCGGCGCACCGCCAAGGCTTTCATCCAACTCACCACCCGGTTCCAGCAGCACGACCGATTCCAGCAATTCCGGATGATGCTGCGCCACACGGAACGCAATATGCCCGCCGCGCGAATGGCCAATCAAATGCACACGGCCCTTGCCAAGTGCCCGAATGAAACCCGCGACATCCGCCGTATGGCGCGCAATGGTGAAATCACCATCCTCGCGCCACTTATCCGGCCAGCAATGGCGCAGGCTGATCGAAATAGCGTGATACTGCGCGCCAAAGGCCTCCATCTGCCCCGCAAAGGAACGCTGATCGCCAAGCGTGCCATGCACCATGACAAGCGGCGTACCGCTGCCGGCTTCGGCATAGGCAATCGGGTAACCATCAACGGTCAATGTCGGCATGAAATCTCTCCCTCAGGCGCCGCGCGCGGCGGCGATCAGCGCCTTGAAGCGCCGCACCACGGCAGGCAGCCCTTCAAAAACACTTTGTGAAATCAGGAAATGCCCGATGGAGATTTCCGTCACCTCCTCCATCCGGGCAATATCGGTCACCGTTTCATACGTCAGCCCATGCCCGGCATGGCAGAGCAAACCCGCGCGCCGCGCCGC
>JADCGG010000235.1 GCA_020249125.1 Roseomonas sp.
CACATTTATTCACGCCTTGGCATGTGGGCCCAGGCTATTTCTTCCAATATCCGCTCTGCCGAAGTGGCAAGTTCCGCCAATACGGTGAATGATGAGCTTCATGCGCGTGATTATCTTGTCTATGCGCTGCTGCAGAGTGGTCGCACGCATGAAGCGCGAAGGGCCTGGGCCGCAGCGCTTCAGGTCGGGCCGCGCATGAATGCCGACCACCTCGCTGGCCCCTTCGCCATGGCTGCCATGCCGGCGCGCCTTGCGCTTGAGCCGGGCGATTGGGCCAATGCCGCTGCTTTGCCCTTGCAAGCAACCAGCTTTCCGCAGGTTGCCGCCATCACACATTTCGCTCGTGGCCTGGGCAAGGTTCGCTCCGGCCAGTCCGCGGAAGCCGCGCATGAGGTGATGGCTTTATCGGCGCTTCGGGACGCGTTGCTGGCTCAGGGATCAAGAGCCTGGGCGCAGCAGGTTGGTATCCAGCGTGACTCGGTTGCCGCTTTGATCATGGCGGCTGCGGGCGACATCAATGGCGCCTTGGCAGAACTCGAACGCGCGGCGCAAAGTGAAGATGGCCTCGCCAAGAGTGTTGTGGAGCCCGGACCTCTTGCCCCAGCGCGGGAGTTATTGGGAGAATTATTGTTGTCACTTGGCCGCAACCGCGAAGCTGAGGCGGCTTTTGAGGCAGTCTTGCGGAGCAACCCGAATCGTTTCCGCTCCTTGGCGGGTGCCGCTGCCGCGGCACAGGCCGAAGGGCGGAGCGGCGTCGCTTTGGCGCGCTACCGACTACTGCTCAGGAATACCGCTGAGGCCGATGCCCCGAATCCGGCGCTTGCTGCCGCGCATGCGGCGGTGGACGCGTTGCGCAAAAGATGACGCGCTGATCACCGGCTTTTTCCGCGCAACCAATAATGGGCGCGAACACAATTTCCTGTCCTGCGCGACTAAACCCAGCGGCGCTGTCATGTCAGTACCACCGGCAGGATCATCAGCAGGCCAAGGCTATGTAGTGTCAGGCCCGCGATGGCACTGACCGGGCGATGATAGGTGAAGGCCACGTTCCGCATGAAGGGATGCGCGAAAAGTGCTGCAGTCAGCAAACCAAAAAGCAAAGCCTGCGTCGCAATAAGCAAAATCGCCCAGGGTACCGCATCGCTCTGCGCCAAAGGGCCGATGAATTGTGCGAAGCAATAGGCCGCCGTCACCGGGTTGGTGAGCGCAATGAAAAAACCCGTGCCAAGTCCAACAGCCCAGTTGTTCGGCAGCTGCCGCGGAGAAAACCGGGATTGGTCCGAAACGCGTGGCGCGCGGGCGCAGATGATGCGAAACGCGAGAACCATCAACAAGGTGCCCGCAACAACGCGTCCCGCTACCTCAAGCTGCTGTGAGCCAGCGAAGGCTTCAAGCAGCAGCGATGTCGCGCCAGCCACCAGGCCGGCACCAAACGCTATGCCAAGGCAAAACGGCAAGGCGCCACGAAAGCCGCGCAGCGCGGCCATGGTGCCGATAGTCACCATGTTAGGCCCCGGCGTGGCCAGGATGGCGAAATAACCAAGGGCAAATTTCAGCAACAAGGCCGAGGAAAGGGTGGTCGCTTCAAGGATCATGATATCCTCCGCATTCCATCCGTTGAGCCATGAAAGCTAATTGGCGCGGTGCAGTGCCTTGCGGGTCTCATCGCATCACCGCGCCAGCTTCATTGCGAAAAACCCGGTCACCACCGCCGCCGTTTGCGCGGCCATGGCTGGCCAAGGGCGTGCCGCCACGCGCTCAGTCATGCCGGGCGCGGGCAGCATCACTTCTGGCGTTGCGCCAAGCTGCGGGAAATCCCAGGCATAGCCGGCACCGGGCACTTGCCGATGTTCCACATCGGCACCATTCATGCGCAGGCTTTCGCACAGGAAGGCACAAGCCTCGGCCGGGTTGGCGGGATCCTCGGCACCATGCAGCAGCAGGATCGCGGCGTTCTTGTGCGGCAGGGCAAAGCCGGGCGCGCCGCCTGGGACATTATAGTTCCAGGCATATTCCGCCGGGCCGATGAAGTCGCGGATGCCTGATTCGCGCATCCAGGCCGCAAGATGTGCCAGCGATTCGGGTTCAATCGCGGAGGCCATTTTGCGCGCGCCGGCCAAGGTGCCGCAGCCGGGAGAAAGCAAGGCGCGCGCTGTGGTGCCCGGCAATTCTATGGCAAGGCGTGCGCCAGTACCGAAGCCAAGTATGCCAAGCTGCGCGGGGTTGATGCGCGGATCGGCAGCAAGTTCGGCAAGCGCCGCACCCGCCGCGGCCACATCCCCTTCGCGCAATTCCAGGACAGCGATATCCGCGCCCAGAAGGTGCTCGGTATAGGAAGCGGCCCGGCCATCAGCACCCGAGGCATCATGGAGGATCAGCACGGCCGGCACCGGGGATCTGGCAGCGGCTTCCGGCATCTCGAAAACGCCCGCGCCACTGGCCAGTTCCACCGCGAAGGAACGAACGCCGCCGCGTGCCTGGGTGACGGGGAGGTTGGCGGTCTGGATTGCAGTATCGGGCACCAGCGCTTCGGCCATTGCCGCGCGCGGTGAGAGGGCCGGCATGGCAGCCCCGCAGCCGAGCAGCACCAGGAACCAGAGGGACAGGGCAAGCTGCTGGGCCCTGGCACGCACGATCTTGCGCTCGCCTGCCACTGCGGGCCGCGCCAAGCAAAGCAGGAACGCGCCCAGCAGGCCGGCTAGGCCGCAGATGACGACCGGTACCTCATGGGCGTCGAAAAAGGCGATACCGGCACTCATCAGCGGTACGCCCACAAGCAAGGCTACACCCCGGCTGGTGTAGAGTGTGCCGATCAGGCCACCCACCGCGCGCGCGCCAAAGCCATCAGCCGCAAAGGCGGGCAGTAGTGCCTGGAAACCGCCCTGCAGCACGCCATAGATCAGGGCGAAGGCGGCAAGCAAAAATGCATCGCGCGCCCCAGCCCAGGCAAACATGGCAAGGCCAAGTGCAAAGCAGATGACCAGGAAGCTGATGCGCCGACCAAGCCGATCCGCAACAATCGCCAGGAGCAAGCGCCCAGCGAGTGAGCCAGCGCCAACCAGGGCGAGCAGCCCAACCGCCTGATGGTGGCTGAGCCCTTGCGCCTCAGCCGAACCCACCAACAGCAAAAGCGGCGCGGACGCAGGTATCGAAACCAGCAGCGTGCCCGCAGTTGCATATTGGAACTGACGATGGCGCAAAGCCTGGCCAAGGCTCACGCCCACTTCAGGGTAAGCGGCGCTTGCCGAGTTAAGCCTGTTGCCTTCTGGCCCCATGCCATACCGTTCCGGTTGCCCATCCAACAGCAGTGCGGCGGCCAAGCCGATCAGCCCCGTCAGGACGGCACAGCAGAGGAAAATGGCGCGCCAATCGCCAATGATGGAAAGAAAGTCCTTAAGGATCGGCACCAAGGCCATGCCGACCGCCATGCCAGTCCCAGCGATACCAGCGGCAAGGCCACGCCTTGTCAGAAACCAGCGCTGGACCGCCGCGATGGAAGGAACATTGGCCAAGCCGGCTCCAAGCCCCAGCAGGAGCCCGTAGCCAAGGAAAAGCGTCAAGGTGTTCTGCGCCAGCGCGGCCACGGCCAAGCCAAAGGCAACAAGGATCATGCCGAAGGCGGCCAAAGGGCGCGGCCCGAAGCGATCCGCCAACGTGCCGCTGATGGCGCTGACCAAAAAGCTGCCGCCAAGGCTCAGCACCATCACCAAATCTGCATGGGCGCGATCCATGCCGAGGCTTGCTGCAATCTCAGCCGAGAAGGCAGAGCTTGAGTAGATCGCACCAAAGCCGACCATCTGAATGAGAAAGGCGCCCAGCACGACCAACCAGCCGCGATGGTGTTGAAAGGCGGAAAGCGGCACCATTACCCGCCCCCTTTCGTTACCGTGCGAGTGCTCAGCAGCGGTGGCGCGGGTTCTTCCAACTGGCCGAAAGCGTCCGGATTGTTTTCATCATTGGCCTTACAACCCGCAAACACCAGCGCCTGATCAGGTTTGAGCCCGGCGCGCAGCCAAGCTTCTGCAGCAGCGCAGGAATGATGTGTGATACGCCCTTCTTCACAGTACACTTCGAAGGGGCCGCAGAGGAAGAAATGCACCAGGAAGACCGACGCGATCATGGCGCGCGCGGCTACAACTTCGGCGCTGGTTCGGCGTTTCTTATGGCGCTGGCCAGCCATGCGCCTTCAACCGTGGCGCGCTTCCTGGTCACCGTGCGGGCGATTTTGACGGCGAGGAGGAGCCAGAAGGCCATCCCCAGCGCAAAGGTGGCCAAGACCGCGAAAAGCAGCACTTGGCCCAGCCGCGGTGAGGTG
>JADCGG010000236.1 GCA_020249125.1 Roseomonas sp.
CACCCAGACCTGACGCATTACGAAACGCGCACCGGCTATCCCGCCATGATCGGGCTTATCCGCAACATCGCCGGCGAAGTGGTGGCACTACACCGGACCTATCTTGAGGAAGCCCAGGATAAGGTCAGCAAGGCGGCTATCGCAAAGCCGCGCATGATGCTGGGCAAGGTGGGTGGCGGCACGGTGCGTCTTGGCGCGATCACCGCGAAAGGTCTGCTTGGGCTTTGCGAAGGTATCGAAACCGGCCTTGCCGTGATGCGCGCCTGCCCAACCCTGCCGGTCTGGGCGGCACTTTCCACCAGCGGCATGGAACAGGCGCAGCTACCGCCCGAGGCACGGCGCATCGTCATCCTCGCCGATCACGATCCCTCCGGCGCCGGGTTGCGTGCCGCGGAAGCCACCGCCGCCAAGTTGCAGCTTGAAGGGCGTGAGGTGCGTATTGCCATGCCGACAACGCCCGGCACGGATTTCAACGATATGCTGCTGCGCGAAGGGGCGCCCGCCATTCTCAAGCTGATCGAGGATGCGATCAGCGGCCAGGACAACGCCAAGGCGCAAGCCGCTACCCAAGCACCAGAGACAGGTCGGCATTTGCCAATCGGCTTTGTTGAGCCTTCACAACCCCTGCCGAGCTTGAGTTCAATTGACGGCAATCTGCGTCATTCCACACGTCGCGCCTGGTCGCTGCTCATTGCCTCCAACCGATCACCTTGGATTTTCCGCCTTGGCGGACAGCCAACCTGGGTTGTGCCCGATGATGAAGGACGCCCTGCCGCCGCGACAATCGACATTGAACGCATGCGCCACATGCTGGCGAACCTTGCTGACTGGCGGAAACCTATGGGCAAGGGTGAATCAATCCCAACCCCGCCGCCGTCCAACGTAATCAAGTCGCTGCTGGCAACGCCCGATCCTGCCTTGCCAATTCTTGCCGGTATCGTCACCGCACCGGTCTTTGGCCGCAACGGATCATTGCTGACGGCGCCCGGCTATCATCCGGATGCGCGGCTGCTCTACCACCCACCGCCAGGATTTTCGCTGCCGCCCATTCCAGCCGCACCATCCGCCGAGGAAATCGCCGCAGCGCGCGGCCTATTGCTGGATGAATTGCTCGGCGATTTTCCATTCACCAGCGAGGCGGAACGCGCCCATGCGCTGGCCCTGCTGCTGCTTGGCTTTGTGCGCCCCATGATCGAAGGGCCGACGCCCTTGCACATGATCGAAAAGCCCACGCCAGGCACCGGTGCCACGCTGATGGTGGATGCCATCGCGACCATCCTCACCGGCTCCAGCGCCTCAGTCATGACGGAAGGGCGCGATGATGATGAATGGCGCAAGCGCCTCACGGCCAAGCTCAGGCAACTGCCGGTATTGCTGCTGATCGATAACCTGCGCCAGGAACTCGATAGCGCAGCCCTTGCCGCCGCATTGACCGCCCCCGCCTGGGAGGACCGCATCCTTGGTGTCTCGGATATCATCCGGCTGCCCGTGCGCTGCACCTGGGTCGCTACCGGCAACAACCCCGCCGTCTCACATGAAATCGCGCGGCGCCTGGTGCGCATCCGCCTGGACGCGCGCAGCGACCAGCCCTGGCGCCGTGAGGGCTTTCGCCACCCCGATCTGATGATCTGGGTGCGCGCCAATCGCGCGCGCCTTGTGGCGGCTTGCCTGACCCTCTGCCAAGCCTGGGTGAGCGCCGGTAGGCCACCCGCGGCTAGAAGCCTGGGCAGCTTTGAGACATGGAGCCAGACCTTGGGCGGCATCCTGCACGTCGCCGGCATACCCGGCTTTCTGGAAAACCTGGATGAGGTGATCGAGGCATCGGATAGCGAGGGCGGCACCTGGCGCGCCTTTATCCAGCTTTGGTGGGACCGCTTCGGCAGCGCCGAGGTCAGCGTCAGTGATTTGATTGGCTTTGCGAGGGATGCCGAGGCCAGCCTGCCCATCAGCGCGAAGAACGATCACGGCCTGAAGGTCGCGCTCGGGGCCGCATTCATGAAGCTCCGTGACCGTGCGTTCCGGACCAGCGATCGGCTTGTCCACCTTCAGCAGGGCAAATTGCTCCACAATTCGCAACGCTGGCGCCTCACCCCAGCCGAGGAAGCGCCGGTGAATGGGGGTCTTGGGGGTCTTATGGGGGTCTCTGACGAAAAGACCCCCATAGCTGGATCCCAGGAAATCCGAGGGTTTGCCGGGTCTTGGGGGTCTTGGGGGTCTTGTTCCATACCCTACACGCGCGCGCACACGCGTATGAATAAAAGAGAAGTCGAAAAAGACCCCCAAGACCCCCAAGACCCCCAAAGCGCAGAAAATTCAGTGAGTTACGGATGGGGGTCTTCGAAAGAGAGATCCCCACAGACCCCCATAGACCCCCCTTGGCTGGAAGGCGTGCCGTGAAGCACCGCCCGAACAGCACTGGACCGCCACGCGCGGCCCCACCCCAAAGCCGGGCAGCGACGGTGTGCTCCGCCAAGAACCCCACCGCCGCCGCCCTCACCACAATCATCCCCATCAGGAGACAA
>JADCGG010000237.1 GCA_020249125.1 Roseomonas sp.
GAACGCCAGCACTGGGCTCATGCGCCTGGTGCTCGATGAGGTCCGCTTCACTACGCTGGAACGCTCAGTGGAAGGGCTCACCGGCGGCAAGCCAGTACCACTGCCAGTTTTCGAGGATCGCATCAGGACAAAGCTTTTGCCACGCGATCAACGCGTTAAACGGCGTAGCAAATAGTGGCAAGCTTACCCAAAGAATGTGACCGGATATTTCGGTTGACCGGACCCGACATCCTGAATTAGAACCGTGAACATTCACGGAGTCGAAGCCCTTGAAGCCAGATGTCACAGCGCTCGAAAGGCAGAAAAAGCGCCTACAAAGGTTAAAGGATGAAGGGGTCAGCCGCACAACAGTCTTTGTGCATGAAGAATGCCGTGGTGCATTGGACGAACTTCGACCGCTTCTGGCTGATCCCAACAAGGCGCTTCCTCTTGCGGCATTGACGGCGACGCTGGGTTCCTTGGCCAAACCAACCAATGTGGCTCAGGTTCGCCAACTCAGTCCTTTCAGATATCCAGGGGGCAAGACTTGGCTCATCCCCGAGATCAGAAAATGGCTTAAGGCGTTGCGAAATGATAGCTCGGTTCTTGTGGAACCATTCGCCGGCGGCGCCATGGCAGGTTTGACAGCGGCCGCAGAAGACCTTTGCGAAAGGGTCATGCTTGGGGAAATTGACCAGGATGTCGCCGCTGTCTGGCAGACAATATTCCACGGGCCGCGTTCAGATGTGACTTGGCTTTGTCGCAAGATCCGCGGTTTTGAAGTGAACCTGGGAAATGTGCGGGAAGTGCTTGATGGCTCCCCAACGTCACTGCGCAGCTTGGCCTTTCGCACCATCGTAAAAAACCGCATGCAACGCGGCGGCATCATGGCGCCGGGTGCTGGCTTGGTGAAGGAAGGCGAAGCCGGGAAGGGCTTGCGGTCACGATGGTATCCCGACACCCTCGCCAAACGCATTGAGGCTTTATTCCAGCTTCGCGGAAAAATCCGCTTCGAACAAAAAGACGCCTTTGAATTGATTGAGACTTACGCCCATACGCCGAACGCGATGTTTTTCGTGGACCCGCCCTATACCGCGGGTGGCAAAAGGGCCGGGTCAAGGCTCTACCGACACAATGATATTGATCATGAGAGGCTTTTCAGCCTTCTCGCTTCCGTTCAGGGCGCCGTAATGCTGACCTATGATGAAGCGCCAGAAGTACGGGGCATGGCAGCGCGCCACGGGTTTCGTGTGGAAGCAATCCCGATGAAGAATACGCATCATGAAGTCATCAGGGAGCTTCTGATATTCAAACCGGCAACAAATCAAGGCGCCATGATCGAAGCCCTTGCGCCGATTACGACTGCTTTGGTGCCCCCGCCTGAGCAAGCCTCTTTCCGGTGAGGTTGGGGGATTTGTGCCTAGCCCAAACCTTGGCCCAAGCTAAGGCAATGAACACTCGTTTTCTTGCCCTTCTCTGCTGCTTACTCGTCACCCTCCCCGCCGCCGCCCAACCGGCGCAGCGCCACATGGTCGCCGCGGGGCATCCGCTGGCCGTTGAAGCCGGGCTCGCCATGCTGCGCGAAGGCGGCACCGCCCTTGATGCCGCAGTGGCGGTGCAGGCAGTGCTGACACTCGTGGAACCGCAAGCCTCCGGCATTGGTGGCGGCGCCTTCATCATGTTCCGCCGCGCTGCCGATGGCGGCATGGAAGCCTGGGATGGACGGGAAGCCGCACCCGCCGCCGCGACGCCAGCACTTTTCCTGCGTGATGGCCGGCCCATGCCCTTCCTTGAAGCCATGGTAGGCGGGCGCGCCGTTGGCGTGCCGGGCACGCTGCCTGTCTTGGAAGCCGCACATCGCGCGCATGGCAAGCTGCCCTGGGCGCGGCTGTTTGAACCGGCCATTCGGCTGGCCGAAGAAGGCTTCCCAGTCAGCGCCCGCCTCAACCGCGAAATCGCCGCCGATACGCTGCTGCTCAGGCGCGATCCTGCCTCTGCCGCCTATTTCTTCACCCCGGATGGCTTGGCCCTGCCGCCGGGCCATCGGCTGCGCAACCCGGCCTTGGCTGAAACGCTCCGCGCGGTCGCACGCGATGGCGCGGCGGCGCTGCAAGCCGGGCCGATTGCGGAAGACATCATCGCCGCCATTCGCAACCATCCCAGCAATCCGGGCGTGAAGGTGCTGGATGATCTGGCGCGCTATCAGCCAAGGCGGCGCGATGCCATTTGCACCCCCTATCGCAGCTTCCGCGTTTGCGGCTTTCCGCCGCCCTCCTCAGGGGGTGTCGCGGTCGCGCAAATCCTTGGCGTGCTGGAACATTTCGACATGCCGCGGCTTGATCCGCGCGGCGCCGATGCGGCGCATTTGCTGGCGGAAGCCGGGCGGCTTGCCTTTGCGGATCGCAACCTGTTCCTCGCGGATGCGGATTTCGTGCCCGTGCCGGCGCGCGGCCTGACCGATCAGGCCTACCTCACCACCCGCGCGCAATTGATTGATAGGGACCGCGCGCTGCAAAACCCGCGCGCGGGCAATCCTTCCTGGCGGGAGACATCCTTCGCGCCGCAAACCCAGGAATATGAAGCCGGCACCAGCCATATCGCCATTGTGGATGGCGCGGGCAATGCGCTTTCCATGACCACCACCATTGAAGCGATTTTCGGTGCGCGGCTGATGGTGCGCGGCTTTTTGCTGAACAACCAACTGACCGATTTCAGCTTCGCGCCGGAAGCCAATGGCCGGCCGATCGCCAATCGTGTCGAGCCCGGCAAAAGGCCGCGTTCGTCCATGGCGCCTTCCATTGTGTTGGATGGCGCGGGGGGGCTGCATGCCGTTGTGGGCTCCCCCGGTGGGCCGCGCATTATTGGCTTTGTGGCGAAAACCCTGGTGGCGCTGCTGGATTGGGGGATGAGCCCGGAAGAGGCCGTGGCGCTGCCCCATATCGGCACCATGGGCGGGCCGGTGGAATTGGAACAAGGCACGCCAGCCGCCGCTTTGGCCCCGGCGCTGCGCGGGCGCGGGCATGACGCCACGATCCGGGAGATGATTTCGGGCCTGCAAGTGATCCGCGTGACCAATGGCGGGATGGTAGGGGCCTCAGACCCGCGGCGTGAGGGGGTGGCGCGGGGGGATTGAACGGGTTTACCCGCGCCATCAGAAATGCATGTTATACGTCGCAAGGTGATGATGATTTTGGGGTGTTCATGATCAAGAAGGCCGTGATTCTGGCCGGCGGGCGCGGCACACGGCTCGGCGCCGAAACGCAGCTTCGCCCGAAGCCCATGGTGGAAATCGGCGGGCGGCCCATCCTGTGGCACATCATGAAGCTCTACGCCGCGCATGGCATCAAGGATTTCGTGATCTGCCTTGGCTATAAGGGTGATCAGATCAAGGAATTCTTCCTGAATTATCGCCGCCATTCCTCGGATTTGACGCTGGATCTCGCGACCGGCACCGCCACCTGGCTGACGCCCCCCGCCGAGGATTGGCGCGTGACGCTGGTGGACACGGGTGAGGATACGCAAACCGGCGGGCGGCTTGGCCGCGTGGCGCAGCACTTGTGCGGTGAGGAAGGCTTTTGCCTTACTTACGGTGACGGTGTTTCGGATGTGGATATCGGGGCGCTCATTGCCTTCCACCGCGCCCATGGCCGGGATGCCTCGGTCACTGCCGTGGTACCCCCGGGGCGCTTTGGCGCTTTGGAACGGCAAGGCACTACGGTGCGTGCCTTTACCGAAAAACCTCCCGGCGATGGCGCCACCATCAATGGCGGGTTTTTCGTGCTCTCGCCCCGCGTGCTGGACCGCATTGATGGCGATGATTGCGTTTGGGAACAGGGGCCTTTGCGGGGCCTGGCGGCGGATGATCAGCTGCGCGCCTTTGACCATCGCGGCTTCTGGCACCCGATGGACACACCGCGCGATCGCGATGTGTTGGAAGGGTTGTGGCAGAGCGGCGCGGCACCCTGGAAGAAGTGGTGATGCGCCAGCCGGGGGCTGCCTTCTGGCGCGGCAAGCGCGTGCTGCTGACCGGCCATACCGGCTTCAAGGGCGCCTGGCTGGCGCTGCTGCTGGAAAGGCTGGGTGCTGAGGTCACGGGATTTGCGCTGGCGCCGGAAGCCGGGCCTTCCGCTTTTGTCGCTTTGCGCCCCGCGATCACTTCACGCATCGACGATTTGCGTGATGCGGCGGCGGTGCAGGCGGCGGTGCAGGAAGCGCGCCCTGAGATTGTGCTGCATCTGGCAGCGCAAGCCTTGGTCGGGCGCGGTTATCGCGACCCTGAAGGCACTTTCGCCAGCAATGTCACCGGGACCATCAACCTGATGCAGGCCTTGCGCGGCGCGGGGGCGCGGGCATCGCTGATGATCACCAGCGACAAGGTCTATCGCAACGACAATCAAGGCCGCGCCTTTCGCGAAGATGATCCGCTGGGTGGGCATGATCCTTACAGCGCTTCCAAGGCTGCCTGCGAAATCGCGGTGGCGTCCTGGCGCGCAAGTTTCGGGGCCGAAATCGGCACCATAGCGACCGCCCGCGCCGGTAATGTGATTGGCGGTGGTGATTTCGGTGCGGAACGCCTGATCCCCGACCTGGTGCGCGCACGCATCGCGGATCAGACCTTGGTGATCCGCCGCCCGGATGCCACGCGCCCCTTTCAGCATGTGCTGGATGTGCTGCGCGGCTATCTGCTGCACGCCGAAGCGCTATGGCATGGCACCGCGCCGCCAGCGCTCAATTTCGGCCCGCGCGATGCGGAGATTTCTGTCCGGCGTGTGCTGGAACTTTACGGCATTGCCGCCGGCGCGCCCATTGCGTGGGAAGCCGCGCCTGCACCACCCATGGAAGAAGCGCAACGCTTGGCTTTGGACAGCAGCCTTGCCATGCAAAGCCTTGGCTGGGTGCCGCGCCATGATGCCGCCAGCGCCATTGCCGCCACCGCCCGCTGGTATGAAGCCTGGCGCGGCGGCGCGGATGGCCGCGCGCTGGCGCTGGCTGAAATTGAGGATGCTCTTGCCCCATGAATGCTGAAGCGCTTTGTCGCCCCATCTCTGGCTGCCGCGCCTGTGGCGGCGCGATCAGCGCCATGTTCTGCGATCTGGGCGCAACACCGCTCGCCAATGATTACCCGCTACCTGGGTCCGCGCCGCTGCCACGCTACCCGCTGGCCGCTGTGGTCTGCGGCACCTGTCGCATGGTGCAATTGGACCATGTGGTGAAGGCCGAGGCCATCTTTACCGATTACGCCTATTTCTCCTCATTCTCGGAGAGCTGGCTTGATCACGCCGCGCGTTATGCAAAGGCGATGCAGGAGCGGCTTGCGCTTGGCGCGCAAAGCTTCGTGGTCGAAATCGCGAGCAATGATGGCTATCTGCTGCGGAATTTCGTCGGCGCCGGCATTCCCTGCCTTGGCGTGGAACCAGCCGCGAATGTCGCGGCGAGTGCGATTGCCGCCGGCGTGCCGACCGAAGTGCGCTTCTTTGGCTGGGAAGCGGCGCGCGATATCATGGGCAGGCGGGGCCATGCCGATCTGGTCATTGCCAATAATGTGCTGGCGCATGTGCCGGATGTGGTGGATTTCGCGGCGGGGCTTGCGCATCTTGCTGGCCCCAAGGGCGTTGTCACAATTGAAGCGCCGCATCTGCTGTCCTTCGTGGATGGCGTGCAATTCGATACGATCTATCACGAACATTACGCCTATTGGTCGCTTTACGCCGTTGAACGGCTGCTCGCCGCGCAGGGCTTGCGCGTTTTTGATGTGGAAAAGCTTGCGACGCATGGCGGCAGCCTGCGTTATTTCGCGAGCGCCGATGCCACGCGGCCAGAGGCACCAGGGCTGGTTGCGGCGCGCGCCGAAGAAGCCGCGCGCGGCATTGCGGGCAATGCCTTCTACCAGGGCTTCAATGCCCGCGTGGCGGAAGCGCTGGCGGCCTTCAAGGCCTGGCTTGCTGAATGCCACGCGGCAGGCATGCGGCTTGGTGCCTATGGCGCGGCGGCCAAGGGCAATACTTTCCTGAACGCGGCGGGCGTGACGGCAGCGGATTTCATGGCGGTGGCGGATCGCAACCCGGCCAAGCAAAACCGCGTCTTGCCGGGCAGCGCCATCCCCGTTGTCTCGCCGGATGCGCTTTTAGCGATGAACCCGGACGCCATTCTGATCCTGCCCTGGAATCTGGCCAGCGAAATCTCAGGGCAGTTGCGCGCGGCGGGCTTCAAGGGGCGCCTTGCCATCGCCCTGCCGGAACCGCGCTGGATTTAACGATTACGCCGCGTCGCGCCCTTCTTCCACCGCATGGCAGGCCACCATGGCGTCGCCCGCCGGCTTTAATTCCGGGCGTTCCGCCTTGCAGCGAGGGCCGGCCAGCGGGCAGCGCGGGTGGAAGGCGCAGCCTGAAGGTGGCGTGATCGGGCTTGGCACCTCTCCGCCCACCGGAATCCGCGCCCGCCCGGTCATGTCCAGATCCGGGATCGCCTCCATCAATGCGCGCGTATAAGGGTGGCGCGGGCGACGAAACAGGCTCTCCGCCGGGGCCAATTCCGCAATTCGGCCCAGATACATGACACCAATCCGGTCACTCACCTGCCGCACCACGGCCAGGTTATGGCTGATGAACAAATAGGTCAGCCCCATCCGGGACTGCAATTCCTTCATCAGGTTCAGAATTTGCGCCTGCACCGAAACATCCAGCGCGGATGTCGGTTCATCACACACCAGAAATTCCGGATTGGAGGACAAGGCGCGGGCAATGGAAATGCGCTGGCGCTGCCCGCCGGAAAATTCATGCGGGAACTTATGCCCATCCAGCGGGGATAGCCCCACCTGCGTCAGCAATTCCGCCACGCGCGCTTCTTCCGCCGCGCGGCTGGGCAGCAGGCGGAAGGCGCGCAGCGGTTCAGCGACGATATCCCTGACCCGCCAGCGCGGATTGAGCGAGGCGTAAGGATCCTGGAAGATCATTTGCATCCGCCGGCGCTGGTCGGATGCGGCGCGGGCTTCGGCAAGGTCTCGCCCATCAAACATCACCTGGCCGGCGCTGGGCCGGTAAAGCCCGACAGCCAGCCGCGCCACGGTGGATTTGCCGCAGCCGGATTCCCCCACCAGCGACAGCGTGGTGCCCTTCGGCACGGCAAGGCTCACACCATCCACGGCGCGGAGAATGCGCTTGCCCTCATTCGCGATTATCCGTTGCAAGGCAGGGCGGGAGACATCGAAATACCGCGCGGCGTCACGCAGTTCGAGCATGGGGGGGTTCTCAGCCATTGCCGGCGCCCTCCCCCGCATATAACCAACAGGCAGCCTGCGTCGCACCCGCCAGAAGCAATTCTGGCCGGTCCTGGCTGCACCGCGCAAAGGCCTTGGGGCAGCGCGGGTTATAGGCGCAGCCCTTGGGGATGGCCGAAAGCCGCGGCATGGCGCCATCAATCTGCGCGAGCCGTTCAACCCGCCGATCCAAGGGCGGGATGGAGCCCATCAACCCCGCCGTATAGGGGTGGCTTGCCTGCTTCACCACATTGCGCACCGGCCCGATTTCCGCGATGCGCCCGGCATACATCACCGCGACGCGATCGGCGGTTTCAGCGATCACGCCCATGTCATGCGTCACCAACATCATCGCCGTGCCCTTTTCGCGCGCGAGCGATTTCAGCAGCGCGATGATCTGCGCCTGGATGGAAACATCCAAGGCCGTGGTCGGTTCATCCGCCACGATCAGGCGCGGTTCGGCACAAAGTGCGAGCGCAATCACCACGCGCTGGCGCATGCCGCCCGAGAATTCATGCGGGTAGGAATCAATCCTTTGCGCCGCCGCCGGAATGCCCACCAGATCAAGCCAGCCTATGGCGCGCTTGCGTGCCTCGGCGGGCGTGATCGGCAAATGGGTTGTCATGGTCTCGGCCAATTGCCGGCCCACGGTATAGAGCGGGTTCAGCGTGGTCAGCGGGTCCTGGAAAATCGCGCCGATTTCCTTGCCGCGAATGCGGCGCATATCCTCATAGCGCAGATTATCAATGCGCCTGCCATCCAGAAGTATTTCACCCGCCGCGATGCGCCCAGGCGGTTCCAAAAGCCCGATAATCGCCGCGCCCGTCATGGATTTGCCGGCACCGGATTCGCCCACCACGCCCAGCACTTCTCCGGCGGAGATGGTGAAGGACACATCATCAAGCGCCACCAGCGTGCCTCGGCGCGTTGGGAATTCCACGCGCAAATGGCGCACTTCAAGCAAGGGGTTCTGGCCAGACATTTAGCGGAGCTTCGGATTGAGGGCGTCGCGCAGCCAATCGCCCAGAAGATTGACGGAAAGCACCATGGCAATCAGCGTGACGCCGGGGAAGATCGTGATCCACCATTCGCCGCTGAACAGGAAGTCATTGCCAATACGGATCAGCGTGCCGAGTGAGGGTTGCGTCGCCGGCACCCCAACGCCCAGGAAGGAAAGTGTGGCTTCGGACAATATCGCAAGCCCGAGATTGAGCGTTGCAATCACCAGCACGGGCCCCAGCACATTGGGAAATACGTGGGACAGCATGATGCGCGGCGGCGAAACACCAATCACGCGCGCGGCCTGCACATATTCCTTGTTGCGTTCCACCATGGTGGAACCGCGCACGGTGCGGGCGAATTTCGGCCATTCGCTGATGCCGATCGCGAAAATCACCACGAAAAGCGCAATCTGGTCATGCACTTCCCGCGGCAGGGCGGCGCGCACCAC
>JADCGG010000238.1 GCA_020249125.1 Roseomonas sp.
CGCGCCATTTCCGAAAGGCTCCGTCCAAGGCTGCGGGATGTGCGGCCCAATATGGCCTCTATCGCCAATTACTCCGCCGCGCTGCATTACCTGAAGGCGATTGCCGATATGGGGGTTGCTGCCTCCAAGGTTTCAGGCGTTGACGTGATCAATCGCATGAAGTCCATCCCCTGCGATGATGACGCCTTCGGCCCCGGCATCATTCGCCCGGATGGGCGCAAGCTTTGCCCTTCCTATTTGTTTGAGGTGAAGGCGCCATCCGAAAGCCGCGGCCCCTATGATTACTACAAGCTGCTGCAGACCACGCCGGCAGAGGAAGCCTTCCGCCCGTTGAATGAGGGCAATTGCCCCATGGTTCGGGCCTGAGATGAAACTTGGCCTATCCACTTCGCGCCCCATGCCTGGCTTCCGCCAGCGCATGGTGGTGCCCTGAGGGAAACATCACCGCATGGATGAGATATTCGGCATACCGACGCCGCTGCTGTTTGGACAGCTTCTGCTCGGGCTGATCAATGGCGCCTTTTACGCGATGCTGTCACTCGGCCTCGCGGTGATATTTGGGCTGCTCAACATCATCAACTTCACCCATGGCGCCCAATTCATGATGGGTGCCTTCGTGGCCTGGATGCTGCTCCATTATCTTGGCATCGGGTATTGGTGGGCACTGATCCTTTCGCCATTGCTGGTGGGGCTCACGGGGGTCATATTGGAACGAACAATGATCTGTCGACTTTACAAGATGGATCATTTGTACGGCATGCTGCTCACCTTCGGGATATCGCTGATCCTTGAAGGCGTATTCCGAAACCAGTACGGATCGTCCGGCATGCCCTATCGCATTCCGTCGCAGCTTTCCGGTGCCTGGGATTTGGGCTTCATGTTCATGCCGGTCTATCGCGGCTGGGTGGTGGTATTCGCCCTGTTTGCCTGCATCACCACCTGGCTGGTCATCGAAAAGACGCGGCTTGGCGCCTATTTGCGCGCGGCGACGGAAAACGCGCCGCTGGTGCAGGCCTTTGGCGTGAATGTGCCGCGCATGATCACGCTGACCTATGGGGCGGGTGTTGGGCTCGCTGCGCTGGCCGGCGTGCTGGCCGCACCCATCTATTCGGTCAATCCGCAAATGGGCACCAACCTGATCATCGTGGTGTTTGCCGTGGTGGTGATCGGCGGGATGGGATCCATCCTGGGGTCTGTGCTGACCGGCTTCGGGATTGGCATCATTGAAGGTCTGACCAAGGTTTTCTACCCGGAAGCCTCGGCCACCGTCATCTTCATCATCATGGTTATCGTTTTGCTGGCGCGTCCTGCCGGCCTTTTCGGGAGGGCGTGATCCATGGCCGGTCATTCCATGACAAGCAGCAGCGTGCCGGCGGGACCGCAGGAAGAAATCTTCGGCTTCACCAAGGCGCAATTCATTGCCCTTTTGGTGATGTTCGCAGCCTTGGTGGTAGCACCCTTCTTCCTTTATCCCATCTTCTTGATGAAGCTGCTCTGCTTCGCGATTTTCGCCTGTGCCTTCAATCTGCTGATCGGTTATGTGGGGCTGACTTCCTTTGGCCACGCTGCCTATTTCGGCATGGGGAGTTACATTGCGGCCCATAGCGCCAAGGTCTGGGGCCTTTCGCCGGAGCTTTCCATCCTTGTCGGCGCGCTTTTGGCAGGTGTGCAGGGCGCGATTTTCGGCTGGATCGCCATTCGTCGCCAGGGCATCTACTTCGCCATGATCACGCTGGCGCTGGCGCAGATGATCTATTTCTTCTGTCTGCAAGCGCCTTTCACCGGCGGCGAGGATGGCATCCAGGCTGTGCCGCGCGGCAATCTGTTTGGCGTGATCAGCCTTGCCAGTGACATGAACATGTATTGGTTTGTGGCCGCTGTCTTTGTTGCGTGCTTCCTGCTGATCCATCGTATCGTGCATTCGCCCTTCGGCCAGGTGCTGAAGGCCATTCGCGAAAATGAACCGCGCACCACATCGCTTGGCTATCGCACGGATGACTACAAGCTGGTGGCCTTCATCCTGTCTGCAACCCTCGCCGGTGTTGCGGGTGGCACCAAGGCGCTGGTCTTTGGCATCGCAACCTTGACCGATGTGCATTGGTCCATGTCCGGTGAGGTGTTGCTGATGACGCTGGTGGGCGGGCTTGGCACGGTCTTCGGGCCGATGATTGGCGCTGCCGTGATCGTTGCGATGCAGAACTACCTGGCCGAGATGGGCGCCTGGGTCACCGTGATCCAGGGCGTCATCTTCATTGCCTGCGTGCTCGCCTTCCGGCGTGGCATTGTGGGGGAAATCGCCAATCTGCTGAGGGTGCGCCTGTAAAGCGCATCACCCTTCTGGAAAAAAATGGCGCCTCTGCTGCGGTTCGTGGCAGGGGCGCTTTGCTTTTGGGCATGGCGCGTCGCCGATAGGGCGCGCGGTGGCAGTTGAGGGCTTGCGAAAATGGCGCTTTGGGGTTTCTAGTTTGGTGATGACGCCGCCCATCTCCGCCAGAGGGGTTTCCAAATGAGTGCCCCGGTCCTGGACGTGTCCGGGCTCAGCCTTGGCTTTCGCCAGGATGGGCGCATGCTTTCCATTCTGGATGGCATTTCCTTTCGCGCCGAAGCCGGCAAGACGCTCGCAATTGTCGGCGAAAGTGGCTGCGGCAAATCAGTGGCTTCGCTCGCCATCATGGGTCTATTGCCGGAAAACGCCGCGGTGACGGGTAGTGCCAAGCTCACGGGGCGGGAATTGATTGGCCTGCCCGCGGAAGAACGCCGGGTTCTGCGCGGTGCCGAAATGGCAATGATTTTCCAGGAACCCATGACCAGCCTGAACCCTGCCTTCACCGCCGGCGAACAGGTGGCGGAGGCGTTGCGCCTGCATCAGCGGCTGGACCGTGATGCGGCCTTCAAGGCGGCGGTTGCGATGC
>JADCGG010000239.1 GCA_020249125.1 Roseomonas sp.
AGGCGCTGCGCAAACGCCTGTTGGAAGAAGGGCTTTTCGCCGAGGAACGCAAGCGCCCCCTGCCCTTGTTGCCGCGCGTGATTGGCGTGATCACCAGCGAAAAAGGCGCGGTCATTCAGGATATTCGCACCACCATCGCGCGACGCTTTCCGCGCCATATCCTGTTATGGCCCGTGGCGGTGCAGGGCCAGGGTGCCGCCGAACAAATCGCCGCCGCCATCGGGGGTTTTTCCGCCCTGCCCGCAGGCGGCGCCGTGCCGCGCCCGGATGTGCTGATTGTGGCGCGCGGCGGTGGCAGCCTTGAAGATTTGATGGCATTTAATGAGGAAATCGTCATTCGCGCCGCCGCCGAAAGCACGATTCCGCTGATTTCCGCGGTCGGCCATGAAACCGATACCACGCTGATTGATTTCGCCTCTGACCGCCGCGCCCCCACCCCCACCGCCGCCGCTGAGCTTGCCGTGCCGGCGCGGGCGGAAATCTCTGCTGCGCTGATGCAAACCGGCGCGCGGCTGGGCCAGGCGGCTTCCGGCCTTGTGAATGGCGCGCGGCTGCGGCTGCTGCGCGCGGAACGCGGCCTGCCGGATGTGCCCGCGCGGCTTTCGCAATCGCGCCAGCGCTTGGATGATTGGGGCGAAAGGCTGCCGCGCGCTGTTGGCGCCGGCTTGGCCACGCGGGCGCAAAAGCTTGCCGCGCTGCGCATCCCCCATCCGCGAGAGGGCATTCTGGCCCGCCGCGCGGCGCTTGAAGCGGCGGGCTTGCGCCTTGGTGCCGGCTGGGCGCGGCGGCGGGATGGTTTCGCGGCCTCGCCCGGCTTGACGCGGCTTTCCCCGGCGCCGGTGCAGGCCATGCTGCGGCAGCGCCAGGCGGTGCTTGAGGGTCTCTCGGCCAGACTGGAAAGCGCTTCCTATACATCCGTGCTGGCGCGCGGCTTTGCGCTGGTGCGCGATGCCAAAGGGGCGCCGGTGGCGGCAGCGGCGGCGGTTTCCCCCGGCCAAAGCCTGCGCCTGACTTTTGCCGATGGCGAGGTCGCCGTCAGCGCCGATGGTTCGCGCCAAGGACGCCTTTTATAATGCCGTTTTTACCCCGTCGCCTGCTGCTGGCCGCGCCCGCCCTGCTGCTGGGGGCACCCGCCCGCGCCGTGACGCTGAACGATTCCGGCTTGAAGCAGGGCGGCTTTGTGGTGGGCCGCGCCGCACCGGGCACCAGGCTGGCGCTGGATGGTCGCGCGGTCAGGGTCTCGGCTGCCGGGGATTTCGTCTTTGGTTTTGGGCGGGATCATGCCGCCCAGGCGCGGCTTACCATCACACCCCCTTCGGGCGGCGCGGAAACGCAGGTGCTGAATATCGCGCGCCGGCAATGGCCGACCGAAAGCATTTCCGGCCTGCCCCCCGCCCAGGTGACGCCGGATGCCGAAACCCTGGCGCGCATCGCCCGTGAACGCGAAAAGCTGGGCGGCATTCGTGCCCTGGAATCGGCGCTGACCGGCTTTGCCGAAGGCTTCACCCGCCCTGCCCCCGGCCGCATTTCCGGCGTTTTCGGCAGCCAACGCATCCTGAATGGCCAGCCGCGCCAGCCGCATTACGGGCTGGATTTCGCCGCCCCCACCGGCACCCCGGTTATCGCCTGCGCCACGGGCCGCGTGACCCTGGCCGATGGGTTTCATTTCTTCGGCAAATTGATTGTGCTGGACCATGGGCATGGCGTGAATTCGCTCTATGCCCATCTTTCGGAAATCACGGTGCGGGAGGGGGAGAGCATCGCCAAGGCGCAAAGGATCGGCGCCATTGGCATGACCGGGCGGGTAACCGGGCCGCATCTGCATTTCAGCCTTTCCTGGTTCCAGCAATGGCTGGACCCTCAGCCGGTGGTGCTGCCGGGCTGAAAGGCCAGCGCGCGGCTTTGGTTGCGCTGCGCTGGGCTGACCGGCATATTGCAGGAAAGCGCACTCTTTTTTCAGGATTTTCGGAATGCAGGGCCTGCCGCAGATCATCAGCCTCGTGCCGCAAACCGGCCTGCAATTCCTCGACATCCGGTTCAATCTGGATCGCTTGCCGCGCGCGCCTCGATCCTTCTGGGAACAACCGCTGCCGCCTGGCGCCGAACCGGCGAGTGCGGGCTTGGTCAATCTGCGTCGCCTCGCGGAAAGTGGAGATGTTGGCTTGCTGGACCCGATCAGCGGTCGCAGCCCTCCGGATGAGGAGATTTACCAGATCGGGCGCGGCCAGGCGCTGGAATTCATTCTGGGGCGCTGGCTGCCGATGCCGTATTTTCGCGTGGCGGCTGTGGGTGGCGCCGGGCAGGAAGTTTATGACAAGGGGCCGACCAATTGGGCGCGGCTGCGCATCACGGCGCTCACCGCCCCGGATGAGGAAGGCAATACGCATCACGCCGTGCTCGCCTTTGATACGGCGCTGCGCACGCGCGAAGAAGGCCGACCCTATACCGCGATTTCACCCGCCGATAGCGAACGCGCCGGGGAATTCACCTTTGTCGCTGATCGGGAACAGACAAGCTGGTTCATGAATGAACCCTGGCTGATCCAATGGCTGGAAGAAACCCTGCAAGACATGCGCGCCGCAACTGGCCGGCGCATCAGGCCCGAAGATGAAGCGCGCGTTTGCGAACATTGGGCGCGCTATATCACGTTGCTGGAATTGATTGCCGAAGCGCGCATCCTGCCGCGCGTTAAGCTGGTGGATGTGGTATCTTCCAGCCGTGCCTATGAACCGATCAATGTTGATCTGGTCTTGGATATCGGCAATGCGCGCACCTGCGGCATCTTGGTGGAAGATGAACGCGATAGCCGGCTTAATCTGAACAATAGCTATCCCCTGAAGCTGCGCGACTTGAGCGCGCCGGAACAGGGCTATGCCTTCCCCTTTGAAAGCCGCGTGGAATTCGCGCGCGCGAGTTTCGGCAAGGATGCGCTCAGCCGGCGTTCCGGTCGTGGCAATGCCTTTCAATGGCTGAGCCCGGTGCGCATCGGCCCAGAAGCGGTGCGGCTTTCGGCAGCGGCGCGCGGCAATGAAGGCGCGACAGGGCTTTCATCGCCCAAGCGCTATCTTTGGGATGAAAGACCCACCACGCAGGTCTGGCGCTTCAATGGCATGGCCGCTGATGGCGTAACAACGGAACCGCCTGTGAGTGGCAGTTTCATGGCCTGGGTGACGGAAGAAGGCGAAGTGCTGCGCGCCAAGCCGCGTGGGCGGGGTGGTGCGCCGCGCCAGCCTGCCGTGCGTGCGCGCTTCAGCCGTTCATCGCTGATGAGTTTTCTGCTCGCGGAAATCCTGTTGCAGGCGCTGTCACAAATCAATTCGGTGGAAACGCGCTATGCGCGGAGCTTCCCCGATGTGCCGCGCCGGCTGCGCCGCATTTTGCTGACCATGCCGCCCGCCATGGCGCTCGCGGAACAGCGCATTTTCCGCCATCGCGCTGAAGCCGCGGTCAGGCTGGCTTGGGATATGATGGGCTGGGGCAATCCCGCGCCTGGCGCCGCCGCCCCGCCACCGGAACCGCGCATCATCGCCAATCTGGATGAAGCGACGGCAACGCAACTGGTGTTCCTTTACACCGAAGCAAGCCAACGCCTGCGCGGCGACCCGGCCAGCTTCTTCGCGCTGACAGGCCGCGCGCGGGAAGGTTATGGCAGCGCACCATCGCTTCGTGTGGCGAGCATTGATATTGGCGGCGGCACCACGGATTTGATGATTTGCACCTATGCCGCCGAAGCCGGGCAGGAAATAGAACCGCGCCAGAATTTCCGCGAAGGTTTCCGCATTGCGGGTGATGAGGTGCTGCAGGAAGTTATCCAAAGCATTGTCCTGCCGCAGCTTGAAGAAAGCCTGCACCAGGCCGGCGCGCGTGATCCCAAGGCGCTGTTGCGCGAAATCCTGGGCGGCGATCGCGGGGCGCAAAGCGAATTGGAACGCCATTTGCGCCGCCAATTCGTCACGCAAATCCTGGAACCGACCGGGCTCGCGATATTGCATGGCTACGAAAAGCTTGATGAAGGCGCTTCGGGCGAGTTTCTGCGCGAAAAGCTGGGGGCCATTCTGCAAGGGCGCGATGTGGCCGCACCCTTGCGCTATTTCGAACAACAGGCGGGCCGCGCCGGTGCGGCCAGCTTCCACTTGCTGGAAGCGGAAATGGCGGCAGCGGCAGGCAGCGTGGATGCCATTGTGCAGGCAGCCCTTGGCCAGGTGATCGCTGATCTTTGCGAAGTGGTCTATGCTTTTGATTGTGATTGGCTGCTGCTTTCCGGCAGACCATCGCGGCTGCGCGCGATATTCAACATGGTCTTGGCGAAAATGCCTGTGCCACCGCATCGCATTGTGGGGATGCATCGCTACCGCGCCGGAAGCTGGTATCCGTTCCGCGATTCTGCCGGACGCGTGGATGACCCAAAGACCACCGCTGCTGTCGGCGCCATGCTCTGCGCCGTGGCGGAAGGGCGCCTGGAAGGTTTCCTGATGCGCACCAGCCGGCTTGCCATGCGCTCCACCGCGAAATACCTCGGGCGGATGGAAATTTCGGGACAAATCCTGCGGCAGAATGTGCTGCTGCATGATCCGGATGCGGCGCTATCCAAGGCGCCGGGAGCGGCGCAGGATGTGAAATTCAGCATGGAATTTCGTGCTCCTGTGTTCCTTGGCTTCCGGCAATTGGATTTGGAACGCTGGACCGCAAACCGGCTGTATATTCTGGAATATGCCAATCCGGATAATGTGCCTCGGCTGAAATTGCCGCTGAAGCTTGCCATCCAGCGCGCGGAAATAGACCCCGAAAGCACGGATGCGGAAGAATTGCGAGAGGATTTCACGATAGACGAAATTCTGGATGCGGAAGGCGATCCACAGCATCGCGGCATTGTGCGCCTGAGGCTGCAAACCGAACGCAGCGAAGCGGGCTATTGGCGCGATACCGGCGCGCTTTCGGTACCTTGAGGAATAAGCGATGACAACGCCGAATGCCGAAAATGAAGCGCTCGCCAAGCAATGCGATAGCGTGGCCGACGCTGCACAGGGCGCCATTGAATGGATTGCCGATACCGGTGAGCTGGTGGGCGAAGAAGCCCCGGCGCTGGCGCGGGATTTCCGCCGTGATGGCTTGCGGGCGCGCAAGCTTGCCAATGCGGCGCGCCGGCCCATGTGCGTTTCCGTCTTTGGCCCGAGCCAGCAGGGGAAAAGCTATCTGATCGCGTCCCTGGCGCGGAAGGAAGGCAAGCCCACCACCATCCGCTTTGGTGATGAACTGCGCGGCTTCAACCGCGACATCAACCCCGATGGCGGCAAGGAATCCACCGGGTTGGTGACGCGCTTCACCACGCGCCCGGTTGCCGGCCTGCCAGGCATGCCCGTGGTCTGCCGCATGCTGTCTGAGACAGACATTGTGAAGATCATGGCCAATGCCTTCATGGAGGATTTTGACCGCGACACGGTGATCCCGCTTGATCCCAGCGTGATTGAAGCGAGCATCGCCAAGCTGCGCGGCAAGGCCGGGCCCGCACCGGTGGGGCGGCTGAATGAAGATGATATCTACGATCTTTTTGAGTATTTTGAACGCTACTTTCTGAACCACCCGGCGCATCTGGCGCTGAAGCCCGGCGCCTGGAAAGAAATTGAAAGCCTGGCGCCGCGCCTGCAAATTGCCGATCGCGTGGAGCTTTACGGGCTGCTCTGGAACAATACGCCGACCATGACAGCAACCGCGCTTAAATTGATTGGCGCGCTGGCGCAGCTTGATTTCCCGGAAGAAGCCTGCTGCCCCATGCTGGCGATTGAACCCAAGGCGCATAGCATCATTGATGTCGAGACCATGTCGCACCTTGGAAAGGGTGATGGAGACCCCGTGCCGGTCGCCACCCGCGCCGGGCGCCGCGCCGAATTGCCGCGCGCGGTGCTGACCGCTGTGGTGGCGGAATTGCAGCTGCAATTGGAAGACAAGCCCTTCGATTTCTTTGACTACACTGATTTGCTCGATTTCCCTGGCGCACGCGGACGCGAAAAATACAACGCCGCCAAGGCCGAGGAAGTCGCGCAAAGTGATCTTTTCATGCTGCTCCGGCGCGGCAAGGTCGCCTACCTTTATCAGCGCTACCTGGCGGAACAGGAACTGACTTCCATGTTGCTCTGCCTGAAGCACAGCAATCAGGAAGTGCGCACCGTACCCGCCATGGTGCGCAATTGGATTGACGGCACGCATGGTGCGACACCGGAAGCGCGCAAGGGCCAGGATGTCGCGCTGTTCCTGGTGCTGACCATGTTCGACATGGAGTTTGAGATCAAAGGCGGTGCGGAAGACAATGTGGAACGCTGGTCCACCCGCCTGAAGACGACGATTTTTGAATTCCTTGGCCTTGGCCATGATTGGCCATCGGAATGGGTGCCGGGGCAGCCCTTCAACAATACCTTCTGGCTGCGTAACCCCGAAGTGATGAACAAGGGGCTTTTGGATTATGACGACAAACGCCATGAAATCGGCTTTCGTGATCCGGAACGGGTCTCCAGGCTGAAGGCGAATTTTCTTGCCAATCCGGATGTGCAGAAGCATTTCGCGGACCCCGCGCGCGCCTGGGAAGCGGGCATGGCGCTGAATGATGGCGGCATTGGCTATCTTTCCGAAAAGCTCCGCCCTGTCTGCAATCCTGCGCTGAAGCGTCGGCAGGTGCAGGGCCAGCTTGGTGATTTGGCGAAGCGCATGGTGGGGCGGCTGGAAGCCCATTATGTCTCTGGCGATCTGGATGCGGAATTGGCGAAGCGCCGGGCGGAAGCGCGGCTGGTGGGGCGGCAATTGCTCGCCTGCGCAGAAGCCCAGGCCTTCGGGCTACTGCTGCGCGAATTGCAGGTGCAGGGCGAAACGCTTGGTGAGATTTTCCGCCGTCAGCAATTGGCCGCCGCTGAAACACCTTCCGCTGTGACCGCACCGGTGGGGCGCAAGACCACGGCGCGCGAATTGCGCAGTGAGTTCGAAGCGCTGTTCGATGATGATCCCGCGCCCGCACCGCCCGTCGAGGAAGCGGAAGAAGGCCCGCGCGATCAGGCAGATCTTTTCGCTGAAGCGGCGGTTTCGGAATGGTTGCAGAATATGCACCGCTTCGCATCCCGCACCGATAGTCCCGAATTGTTTCGTATGGATCGCGATGCGATCAATACGCTGGTCACGCAACTTGCCGCCGGGGCCAGGCGCCTCAAGCTGCGCGAAGCCATTGCCGTGCGCATGCGTACTGAAGCAGCCTATAATGAATCCATGGCCAATCGCCTGCTGAAGCCGGTGATGATTGCCGAACGCGTCATTAATGATTTCGTGACCTGGATGGGCTTCGATAAGGTGCCCATGGAAGCCCGCCCCAAGGGGGGACGCGAAGGGCGCAGTATTTTCGCCCGCCCCGCCGCGCCTTCCGATGACATGCCGCGGCTTTCCGAAACCCCCATCGCCTATGACGCCGCATTTTACGTGGATTGGGCTGTGGCCTTTGTGCGGCTGGTGGAAGACAATATGCGCGGCGCGGGCGGTGCGATGGTGGATGAGAAATCCAATGCGCGCCTCGGCAGTTTGCTGAGTGGGCTCCGCAAGGCAGCCGCCTGAGACATGAAACGCAAAGGCCACACCCCATGATGCTGCGTGTTGAAAACGACCGACGCTTTTCGCTCGGCCATGCGCGGATCACGATTGCTGGCTTGCAAGTGCCGGCTGATGGCAGCTTTCGGATCATGCGCGAAGGCTATGCGGCGGCCAATCTCGGGCGGCGCGGTTGGCAGGTGCAGGAAGAAAAACTGACCCCGGTCGAAATCCGCCAGGAAGGTACTGACACTGTTCTCGTGATCGGGCCAAGGCTGACGCGGCATCTGGAACCTGGCCCGCTGGTTTTTCTGTTGCCTGCGACAGGTTTGGAAATAAGCCTGTTCTGGCCCGATGATATTGATGTTTTCGACGGCCAATTACCGCCGGAACCAGTCATGCCGCGAGAGCCAGAGGTAGCGCCGAAACCGCCATTGATTGCCGTGGCACTGCCCCCGCCGCCACCCCAACCCGCGCCATTGCTGCGCGAAGATGTGGCGGCGAAGCCAGCTGCGGAAGGCCAATCCCGCACACCATTACTGGCCGGCATCGGGCTATTGCTGCTGGCCGTGATTGGCGGTGCAGCCTGGTGGTTCACCTCCGTACCACCAGCACCACAAACTGCACCCATCGCAACGCCCGCGCCGCCCGCTCCACCACCCGCCCCAGTGACGGCAGAGCGCCCCTGGCTTGAACGAAGCGATGGCATGAACCTTCGTGATCTTGTGCAATCCGCCTCGGATGCTGCTGCCATCCATGCTGCAGCGCTCAGGCGTCAATCAGCCGGGCGGCATGATGATGCGTTGGTGCTGTTCGAAGAAGCCGGTGAACGCGGCCATGCACCGGCGCTGACTGCCGTCGCGCGCCTTTATGACCCGATTGGTTTTGTCGTGGGCCGCCCCTTCCGCGCGCCAGATCCGCGCGCCGCAGCGCGCTATTATCGCGATGCCGTGCAAAAGGGCGATGCGGCTGCGCAAGCGCCACGTGCTGCGCTGAAGACATGGCTTGAGGAACAGGCGCGTGCGGGCAATGGCACGGCGGAAACCGCTCTCAAGGAATTCTGGCAATGATGTTCCGCCGCGCGCTTTGGGTTCTTGCGCTTGGCGCCTTGTCTGCCATGCCGGTCGCCGAAGGCTTCGCGCAACAGGCGGCGAGACAACCGCTGCTGATGGAAGGGCGCGCCACGCTATTTCAACGCGTGATCCTGCGCCCCGGCGCGCGCTTGGCCGAACGACCGGAAGCTAATGCGCCTTCGCAGCCAACGCCAGGCTTTGGTGTAGTCTATGTCTATGCGCGCCAAGGCAGCGGCCCCGATGCCTGGCTTGAAATTGGCGCGGCACAGGATGGCCGTACGCAAGGTTGGGTGCGGGCAGAACGCAGCATTGATTGGAAGCAGACCATGGTGCTGGCTTTCAATAATCCCGCCGGACGCGAACGCGCCATGTTCTTCCGCGAAGCCGAAACACCGCGCGCACTTTGGCTCAATACCCGTGGCGGTGCGGCGGAAGCAACGCGGCTCCGCGAAGCGGCGCGGGCCAATGCCGAAGGGCCGGTGATTGCGCTGGAGCCTGAGAATTTCATTGATATTACAAGGCAATTCTACTTGCTGCCGATCATCTCAGCCGATCGCGTGGAAAATGAGGCTGCGCAGGAAGCGCGTCTTCTGGAAGTAATTTCCGCCCCCGCCCAGGCTGCGCCACCGCCGCCCGCTGATCCGGATGCGCTCCGCAATTATCGGGGTGCCGTGGTGTTTGTGGTGGATACCACCATCAGCATGGGTCCCTACATTGACCGTACGCGCGAAGCGCTGAAGCGCGTCGTGGATCGTATTCGCGATACCGCGGTGCGTGATAATTTCCGTTTCGGCATGGTGGCTTTCCGCGACCATATGGGCGGCAATCCCAGGCTTGAATATGTCACGCGCATGGTCTCTCTGCCTGATCTTGCGGAAGCATCAGACGCCATTCTGCCGCGCCTCACGCAACTCACCGAAGCGCGAGAGAGCAATGAAGGATTTGATGAAGATTCTCTCGCCGGGATAAAGCTCGCCTTGGATGAGGTGCCCTGGCAGCAATATGGCGGACGCTTTGTCATTCTGATCACGGATGCAGGCGCGCGGGATGCGAAGGACCCGCGCAGCCAAACCCAGATGGGGCCAGAAGAAATGCGCCAATTGGCGCAATCGGAAGCGAAGCAGGTCGCGATTTACGCCATCCATCTGAAAACGCCTGAAGGGCGCAACAACCACGCCCGCGCCGAACGGCAATACCGCGAACTGACGCGCTTTGGCGCGGCGGGTGAACTTTACTACCCGATCAGCGAAGGCAATTTGGGCCAATTCGGCCAGACCGTGGATGGGTTGACGGATGCTTTGCTGGCGCAGGTGGCGGCCGCGGTTGGGCGGCCCATCGCCGGCATCAGGCCGCCACAGAACGCCGCCGAAAGGCGCATCAGCGAACAGGCTGAGATTGTCGGCACTGCCATGCGCCTTTCCTATCTTGGGCGCGAAAGGCAACAAACTGCGCCCGATGTGGTGCGGAGTTTCGTGCTGGATCAGGAATTGAACCCGGCCGATCCGCGCCCTGAAAGGCGGCCTTTGGATGTGCGTGTTCTGCTCACGCGCAATCAGCTTTCCGATCTGGCGACGACCTTGCGCAATATCATTCAGGCGCAAGCGGCGGCGCGGCTTTCGCCGGAGAACTTCTTTGAGCGTGTGCGCGCTGCCGCTGCCGCCACCGCGCGCGATCCACGCCGCATGGCGGAGTTTCAACGCCTTGGCGGGGCTTTTGGCGAATTCCTGCAAGACCTGCCCTATCAAAGCCAGATCATGGAATTCACGCAGGAAGAATGGAACAGCATGGGCGCTGGGCGTCGCACTGAAATCGTCAATGCGTTGGAAGCGAAGCTGCGCCTTTATGAGGAATTCAATCGCCAGCCTTCGCTTTGGGTAAGCTTCGATGGCGGGCGCAATCCTGGTGAGGCGATGTATCCCGTGCCGCTTGACGCGCTGCCCTGAGGGCATGCATGAACCAACCCGCGCCAACCCTATTGCTGCAAGATGTGGTGATCCGCCATCAGGCGCCAGGCGGCGCGCCTGGTTTTGAATTGGTGGTCGAAGCGTTTTCCATTGCGCGTGGCGAGGCCTTGGCGCTGGTCGGGCCTTCCGGTTCCGGCAAATCCACCTTGCTCGATCTGCTGGCCTTGGCGCAGCGCCCGGCAAGTGCTGCACAATTCCTGCTGACGCCGCGCGATGGCACGGCAATGGACCTGGCGGCACTTTTGCGCGCGCGCGATGAAAATCGCCTGACCGCCATTCGCGCGGCGCATTTCGGCTATATTCTTCAAACGGGTGGCTTGCTGCCGTTTCTATCCATCCGTCGTAATATCGCTCTTAGCCAAGCTGTGCTGGGCCGGCCTGATCCCGCACATATCGAAGCCTTGGCAGCGCGGCTTGAGATTGCGGCCTTGCTGGACAGAATGCCTGCCTCGCTTTCCGTTGGGCAAAGGCAACGTGTGGCGATTGCCCGCGCCTTGGCGCATCGCCCGGAAATCCTGCTGGCGGATGAACCAACCGCCAGTGTTCATCCAGCCTTGGCCGATACGGTGATGGCGCTGTTGCTGGAACAGGCGCGCGAACAGGATACGGCGTTGATCCTGGCAACGCATGATCCGGATCGCGCGGCACGCCATGGTTTTGCGCTGCTGCCCATCCGCACGGAAGCCAGCCAAGGCACCGGGCGTTCGTGGCTTGGCCGTGCAACTGCAGACGTGCCGGCATGAGTGCAAGTTCCTCTCATACCGGGCTACTGGCAGGGCTTTCGCTGCGCGATCTTTTGCATGAACGCACCCTCGCACTTTGTTCCCTGATCGGCCTTGCGGCGGTATTGGCGCCGCTGATTGTGCTGTTCGGCTTGAAGCAGGGCGTGATTGATGGGCTGCGCGCGGAGCTGATTGATAATCCCCGTAGCCGCATGGTGGTGAATGCCGCCAATCGTAATTTTGATGCCGCATTCCTCACGCGTCTTGCCGCATGGCCTGACATCGCCTTTGTCATTCCGCGCATCCGTAGCCTGAACACCGAAGCGCGCTTCGAAAATCCGGCGCGCCCCGGCACGGTGCTGCGGGCCGAATTGCTGGCAACCGCCGCGGGCGATCCCTTGCTGCAAGGCCTGCCCAGCATCGCGCCACGCCAGATCATCCCAAGCGCTTCCTTTGCTGCACGGCTTGATCTGCAACCAGGTATGCAGGTGACGCTGCGCGCCATTCGCGGTGATGCCAGCGCGCGGGAAGTCTTGAATCTGCCTGTCACTGTCACCGCCATCGCGCCGCCCAGTGCCTTTGGACGAGACGGCGTTTTTGTGGACCTGAAAACGCTGCTGCTGGTGGATGGCTTCACCGATGGCGCGCTGCCCCCCACCACAAGCCCCACCGATATCGCGGATGATCCGGCGCGGGTTTTTGCCGGCTTTCGCGCCCATGCGCGGCGGTTGGAAGACGTTACGCGCATAGACCATGATCTTCGCCGTGAAGGGGTGGAGGTTGAAACTCTGGCCGAACAGGTGGAAGGCCTGCTCAGCCTTGATCGTAGCTTGACTTTGCTATTTGCCTTGCTCGCGGGGTTGGGCGGTGTTGGGTACCTCGTTTCGCTTGGGGTTGGGCTTTATGCCAATGTGGAACGCAAACAACGTGATTTGTCGCTGCTGCGGCTGATTGGGCTTTCGCGGCGTGATCTTGTGGTGTTTCCGCTTTTGCAGGCGCTGATCATCGCGGCTGCCGGCGCGGCCTTGGCCGGCGGTCTTGCGCTTACAGTTGCGGGCTTGGTGAACCGCCTGCCGCTCGGTAGTACCAATCCCGCTGGCGGGCGCGCCATTTGTGTGATTGCGGCGGAGCATCTTTTGCTGGCACTTCTTGTCAGCCTTTTGGGTGCGGCGTTATCCGCCGCTTTTGCCGGGTATCGCGCCGCCCGGATCGAACCTGCGGAGGGGCTTCGCGATGCGTAAGCTGATCATCGCCATGGCGGCAATTTTGCCCCAAGTCGCATGGGCGCAGGAAAGATGGGCAGCGGAACTCTGGAATCCAAAGCCGCTCGCTGATGATCTGATCCTGCCCATGCCTTGCGGCGGCGCCATGGTATTCCGCCCGGTGCCAACGCCACTTGGCCAGGGGCTGCTCGCCGATCGGCCCGCCATGCTCGGCCAGGCGGATGCCGCGACCAATTACAGTGAGTTTCTGCGCCAGAGCTTCATCGCTGGCCCTTTTCGCGGCAGCGATGCTGCTGCTCCGCCACGCTATTACATCGGCAAATATGAGGTGACGCGCGATCAATACAGCGCTGCCACCAGTGAAACCTGCCCGACCCCCGCCACAGCCGGCCGCCTGCCGCAAGCGGATGTCGCCTGGCATGAGGCGATTGGCTTTACGATCCGTTATTCCGCCTGGCTCGCGCGCAATGCGCGCGACGCGCTGCCGATGCGCGATGATGCGCGCGCCTTTGTGCGCCTGCCGACAGAGGATGAATGGGAATTCGCCGCGCGCGGCGGAGCAACGGTTGCAGAAGCGGATTTCGGCGCGCGTGTTTTTCCAATGTCTGAGGGCATGCAGCGTTATGTCTGGTTTCAGGGTACGCGATCCTCAGGCGGGCGCGTGCGCCCTATCGGCATGCTGGAACCTAATCCGCTTGGGGTTTTCGATGTCCTCGGCAATGTCGCGGAATGGGTGCTGGAACCCTATCGGCTCAATCGCGTTGGGCGGCCTCATGGTCAGGCCGGCGGCATGGTGGCGCGCGGCGGGGATTTCCTGACGCCGGAAGACCAAATCCGATCCAGCCTGCGCGTAGAATTGCCGCCGCTTGATCGCAATGGCGAAGCGCTCCGGCTGCGCAGCCTTGGCTTCCGCCCCGTGCTCGCCCTGGTGGCTACCAGCAGCGACCAGCGCCCGGCGCAATTGCGCGCGGCGTTTGAAGCTGAAGCGCAATCGCGTGGCAGTGCCAGCGAAGATCCGGCGCGGCTTTTGGAAGTGTTGAAGAACGAAACGCCAGACCCGGCGCTCCGCCAGGGCATTGATCGCGTGGGCGCTGCGCTGAGTACTGCTCAACGAGAGCGCAATGATCAGGAAATGCAGGCGATCCAAAGCCAAATTGCGGCTGCCGCGCAGATCGGTCGGCAAATCCTATTGGCGGAAGGTTTTGGCGAATTGCTCAGCGCCTTTGCCCGGGTGCAGGCGGAAACCGTGCAGGCGCAACGCACCTTGGCGGAAGATCAGGGCCGCATTGCTGCCGTGACGCAGGCCGAAGTGCAAGCGGCGCTCCGCCGGCAACAGGAACGCACGCAGCAAATCACGACAACCATGGCGCGTATCGAAGCAGCGCTGCGCAGCCAGGCGGAAGGCCAACCCGCGCGCACCCAGGAACTGACCGCGAGCTATCTGCGCAGCGTGCTTGCTGTTGGCCGTAGCGCGGATCGGTTGCGCATCGCCGATGCCGGCAATGTGGTGCAGCAGGAAGTGCAGGGACAGAATGTGCAATACCTGCCGGAATTGGCACGCATCGCGACACGGCACATGGTGGCCGTCAGCAATGGCAATCCGCCTAGCCGCGAACAGGCATTGGCTGATCTCCAATCCGTTTTGCAACCAGCGACGCCAGTACGGCGTTAGCCTTTGCCACGCATGATGCGCGCCATCATAGCCGTATATTCAGCGGCGCTGATGGGTTCCTCCGGCATGGTCGCAGCTTCCACAGCGCATGCGCCTCGCGACAGGCCCTGGCGCCGGGTCGCGCCCTGCCCTTCATGTCGCCTCTCTTTGGTGGCGACCCCGCAGAACTGGTGCCATAAGGTTGCTTCCCCACTGGCCGGTTTCTCGCCATGCAGCCTATCACGCCCACCGCAGCCCCTGGCACAAGCTTCCGCGCCCGCGCCGTGATCCTCGGCGAAAGGCTGGATCATCGCGGCCTTGGCCCTGGCGGCACCGCCATGGCGGACCCCGTGCCCATCGCAGCCCCCGCGCCTGTTAGCGCCTTTGCCTTCCGCTGGGGCGCCGTGGTGATCTTCGGCGCCGATCTCACGCAGGAAGCCGCTCTACTCGCCACGCTTGCCCCGCGCATCACCAGCCCCACCGATAACCCCGCCGAGGAAACCACCCTGATCACGCTCGGCACGGAACGAGACGGGGTTGATGCCGAAGGCGTGATCCAGCTTTGTGATGCGGCGCCGGAACGCCTGGCCGTGGTGGCGGATGCGCTCGCGAAAAGCGCGGCCCTCGCCCAGCAGGAAGCCCGCATTGCCGAAGCCTTGGACCGGCTGGAACCTGCGGTCGCGGATTTGCGCGCCGCGGGCCGGCTGCGCTTTTCCTCCCGCGCCTTGCATCGGCAGATCGGCCATGCGCTTTCCGCCCATAGCCGCAACCTGGCGCGGGTCGAGGCCGCAGATAAGCCCGAAGTGCTCTGGGATCACCCGGAACTTGAACGGCTCCATGCCCGGCTTTCGGATGAATATGAACTCCGCGAAAGGGGCGACGCCCTGGAACGCAAACTCGCCTGGATCGGCAATGCCATCCAGACGCTGCTGTCCCTGATCCAGGCGCGACGTGGGTTGGGGCTGGAAGCCGCCGTGGTGGTCCTGGTCGGCATTGAGGTAGCCTTCACCCTGTATGAGCACGTCATCCGCCCGCTTTGGCCCTGAAATCATCCCCCCCGGGCTGGCCTGCCGCGCAATTCCGCGCAATAAAAGCACCGAGACATGCCAGTCCAAGGAAATTTACATGACGGCGAATTCGCCCGAATGGGCCCAGGCGCCCACCGCCCCCCAGAATCTCAGCCAGAAGCGCCCGCCGCCGCCACCCGCTTCCGTGCGCCGCTACCTGAGCCTGCCGGATTTTGAAGCCGCCGCCGCGCGCTATCTGCCGCGCAGCATTGGTGGCTTTGTATCGGGTGCGGTGGAAACCAATGCGTCACTGCGCGACAATCTTGAAGCCTTTCAGGAATGGGGCTTCGTGCCGCGCGTGCTGCGCGACACGCGCGGGCGCAATCTGAAGACCACGCTGTTTGGCCAGGAATATGACGCGCCCTTCGGCCTGCCGCCCATGGGCGCTTCCGCGCTGGTCGCCTATCGCGGAGACCTGGTGCTGACGCAAGCCGCGCGCGCGCGCAATGTGCCGATGATCATGAGCGCTTCTTCGCTGATCCCGCTGGAAGATGTCGCGAAGGCCAATCCCGATGCCTGGTATCAGGCCTATCTGCCGGGCGAAGCTGAACGCATTGAACCGCTGGTGGACCGCGTGGCCGCCGCCGGCTTCAAGACCTTTGTGCTGACGGTGGATGTGCAGGTTTCATCCAACCGCGAAAACAATGTGCGCAATGGCTATTCCATTCCGCTGAAGCCCACGCCGCAATTGCTGTGGGATGGCATTACGCATCCGGGCTGGGTGCTGAACACCTTCTTCAAGACAATGGCCAATCACGGCATGCCGCATTTTGAGAATATGGATGCGGGCCGCGGGCCGCCGATTGTCTCCCGCACGCTGATGCGCGCTTTTGGTGCGCGTGATGGCTTGGCGTGGGAGCATCTGGAACTGATCCGCAAGCGCTGGAAGGGCAAGCTGGTGGTGAAGGGCATCATCTCGCCGGAAGATGCGCGCATGTGCCGCGATGCGGGGGCGGATGGCATCATGGTGTCCAACCATGGTGGCCGGCAATTGGATGGCACAATTTCCGGCCTGCGCAGCCTGCCGGAGATCGCCCGCGATGCCGGCGGCATGACGGTGATGTATGATGGCGGCGTGCGCCGCGGCAGTGATGTGTTGAAGGCGCTGGCGCTTGGCGCTTCCTTCGTCTTTGTGGGCCGCCCAATGCTCTGCGCCGCTGCGGTGGCGGGCGAAGAAGGTGTGAAACACGCGATTGGCCTGCTGTCCGAGGAGATTGATCGCAACATGGCGATGATGGGCATTCAAAACCCAACGCAGATGTCCATGGAATATATGCGCCCGATGCGGTGAGCATGCTGCCGCTGGCATGAACGGCCAGACCTTGCCCCGAAGCGCTTTGCATGGATTGATAGGCATGCAAGGAAAAGGGGCAGGTCATGGCGACTTATGACTACATCATCATCGGCGCCGGTTCGGCGGGCGCCGTGGTGGCCAATCGCCTTTCCGCCGATCCACGCAACAAGGTGCTGCTGCTGGAAGCCGGCCCCGCCAGCTATCGCTGGACGCGCATTCCCGTGGGTTATGCGCGCATGATCAATAACCCTGCGGTGAATTGGCTTTACACTTCCGAACCGGAAGCCACCACCACTGGCCGCCGCCTGCCCGTGCCGCGTGGGCGCATCCTGGGGGGTTCCAGCGCCATCAATGGCCTCGCTTACGTGCGTGGCCAGGCACAGGATTTTGATACCTGGGCGCAAATGGGCAATCGCGGCTGGAGCTATGCGGATGTGCTGCCCTTCTTCAAGCGCATCGAATCCTATCAGGGCGATGGCGATACAACCTATCGCGGCAAGGATGGCCCTTTGCGCGTTACGAATCCTGAACCGCGCGAGGCGATTTTCCAGGCCCTGATCAAGGCCGCCGGTGAGGTCGGCATTCGCCACAACCCGGATTACAACGGCGCGCAGCAGGATGGCATTGCCATGAGCCAGGCGAGCATCGCCGGCGGCCGCCGCATGAGCACCGCCGCCTGCTATCTGGACCCCATTCGGGGCCGCGCCAATCTGCATATCGAAACCGAGGCGCTGGCTGAGAAACTGATGTTCCAAGGCAGGCGCTGCATCGGCGTACGCTATCGGAAGGGCGATCAGGCGCAGGAGGCACAGGCGCGGCGAGAAGTCATCATCAGCGGTGGCGCGATCAATTCGCCGCAATTGCTGGAACTGTCAGGGATTGGTTATCCGGAACGCTTGCAGGGGCTGGGCATTGAAACACTGCATGCGCTGCCCGGCGTTGGTGAGAATCTGCGTGACCATTACGCACCGCGCACGCGCTGGGCCGTCGGCGCCAAGGGCTATACGCTGAATGATCGCGGGCGCGGACTTGGCCTGGTGGAACAGGCCTTGCGCTATGCGCTGACCGGCAAGGGCATGTTGGGTTCGGTGGCGGCCCCGATACGCGCTTTTGTCTTTTCGCGGGAAGGGCTGGAAGCGCCTGATCTTTTGCTCGGTTGGGTGCCGGCCTTCACTGAACCGGGGCGGAATGGCCCGCGTATCTCAGCAGCTTCCGGCATGACCTGCTACGCGCATGTCATGCGCCCGGAAAGCAAGGGGCATATCCATATCACCTCGGCCGATCCGAAGGCGCCGCCCGCGATCCATTTCAATTTCCTCTCGGCACCGGTGGATGCGGCGCTGACTATGCGCGCGATCCAAATCGCACGATCCATCATGTATGCGCCCGCCATGGCGCCATTGCAGCTGAGGGAAGTGGCCCCTGGTCCGGCACGGCAAAGTGATGGGGAGATCATTGAATGGGTGAAGCAGGTGGGTGAGACCACCTATCATCCTGTTGGCACCTGCAAGATGGGCAATGACCCGATGGCGGTGGTGGATGCGGGGCTTCGCGTGCATGGCATTGCCGGGCTGCGCGTGGCCGATGCTTCCATCATGCCGTCGCTCACGTCCGGCAATACCAATGTGCCCTGCATCATGATTGGAGAGAAAGCCGCCGATATGGTGCTGAACGATGCAAAATCCATGGCAGCATGACATTGCATCAGGCAATCGCGGCGCAAAAGCCAGTGGCTTAAACGCCCTAGCTTTTAAGCGCCGCTTGCAACCCTGCGGTCCATTGCGAAGCCGCAGCACTCAGGAACCCGATATCCGTCTGCGTCGTCAAAAACCGCACACCACGCCTGATGGAAGCTGCCTGGCGCGGCAAATCACGATTGCCACCGCAGCCGGCAAAGCCGCCATGCGGCGCGGTCGCGGTAATGGCGCGATCCATCGCCTCCACCACAATCGGATCATCGAATTGCCCAGCCTTGCCGAGTGAGACGAGCAAATCATTCGCACCGATATGCACCACATCCACGCCCGGCACAGCGGCGATGGCTTCCAGATTGGCGAGCCCTTCGGCCGTTTCCACCATGCAGACCACAAGCGTGTGCGCTTCCAAGGCGGCGGTAGCCTTCGCCACCGGCATGGCGCGATAATCGAAGTGCACATAACCACCCGCGACTGATCGCCGTCCGATAGGCGGAAAGCGGCAGCGATCCACCGCGCGCCTTGCCTGTTCCGGCGTATTCACATCCGGAAAGACAATGCCGGTGATGCCATTATCAAGCAGCACCGGCACATCCGGATCATCAATGCTGCGCACGCGCACCAAGGGCGCGATACCTATGGCTAACGCGGTTTGGGCGATCGCGAAAATGCTTTCCAGATTGAAGACGGCGTGCTGCACATCAATGAACAGGAAATCATGGCCAGTGCTGCGTGCCAGCCGCGCCGCATCGGGGCTTCGGATCATCCGAAGCGATAGCCCAAGCACCGCCTGGCCCGCCTGCATCTTGGCCATGAGGGGATGAAGCGTGGTGTATTTGTCTTCCATGACGCTGCTGCCTTTCGCCAGTTCTTACGATAGTATCACGCGCATCAAGTCTGGCTATGGGCGGGATGTGTGTATGTTGATTGCAGTGGTGGGACCCTCCGGGGCGGGCAAGGATACGCTGATGGCCGGCGCGCGGGCTGCCTTGGCGCAGGATGCCCGATTTCGCTTTGTGCGCCGTGCCATCACGCGCCCCGCCGAGGCCGGCAGTGAGGATCATGAGGCTTTGACTGAAGCCGCTTTCATTACGCGCCGCGATGCAGGTGGCTTCGCACTGTACTGGCAGGCACATGGGCTGCATTACGGCCTTCCGCGCGACATTGAAGCGGATATGACGGCGCGTCGCGTGGTGATCGCCAATCTATCCCGTGCCGTGCTGCGCGAAGCCGCCGCGCGCTATGCGTTGCGTGTGCTGAACATCACCGCCCCTATCGAGGTTTTGGCCGCGCGCCTTGCCGCGCGTGGCCGGGAAAGCGCTGCCGATATCGCCGCGCGACTCGCGCGAGAGGTAGTACTACCGGATGGGTTGGATATAGAACGCGTGATGAATGATGCGGATGTGGCGGAAGGTGTAGCGCGTGTATTGGCCGCGCTCAACCGCGCAGCGTCAGACGCTCAAGGATTGTGAAGGGCGCGCCCGGTGCGGCTTGGGCGAAAACACAGATATCTGAGATGGTGCGGGTCAAACCTGGCGCGTTGCCCAAGGCTTCCGTGACCGCAGGCAGGATGATGGCTTTTTCGTTGGGCGTCAGGCGCCGCGTCAGCGTCATGTGAAAGCGCCATTCGGCAAAAACGTATGGATAGCCCCAGTCTTGCAGGTATGCGCGCTGATGCGGGCTGAGTGTTTCCGGCTTGCGGCGCGCAATCTCCGCCTCGGTCGGGGGCGCTCGATGTGCGTCAAGCGCGGCAACAGCCCCATCCGCCAGCGCGTTCAGCGGAGAGCACGGGGCGGATTCGCGCAGTGCCAGGAAGCCATCAAGATCGGTGATTCGCAGAGGCGGTAGCGCGAAGGGCGAAGTGCGCGCCGCGAATTGCCGCGCGGTTTGCAGCGCCGCATCTACATCACCCAGCAAACGAAAGGGTGGCTTCAGTGTCGCGTGAAACGCATAACCGCGCGCATCGGCAGTGATTTCCGCAATATCAACCCCAGCGACAGGTTCTTGCCGCAGCGCCGCCCCGGTAACGGCATCGCGCCCCAGCCAGGCAGAGGCACGTTTATGCAACGGATCATCTGTTGCCGGCGCATAGTAAAGCGCGATGCGGTGGGGCGTCACGCAATGCGTTCCCCGGCGCGCCAAACCCCGCGCACGAGTGGCATATCGCCAATGCTGCGCATACGCACCAGATCGGCCTTGAGGTTGGGCGCGAGGCGGCCGCGATCAGCCAGCCTTGCCATGCGCGCCGGCGCATCCGTCACCATTGTAATCGCTTGCGGCAGGGTGATCCCGCCTGCCTCCACCGCGCGCCAGGCGGCTTCCAGCATGGAAGCCGGCACGTAATCGGATGCGAAAGCATGGGCCAAGCCTTCGCGCACCAGATCAGCCGCCGCGACATTGCCGGAATGGCTACCGCCACGCACAATATTGGGTGCGCCGGCGATCACTTCGACATTCAAGTCCCGCGCGGCGCGCGCCGCTTCCATGGTAACGGGAAACTCCGAAATGGTGATGCCATCAGCCAAGTTACGCGCCATTTCGGATGGCGTGTCATCATCATGGGATGCCAATGGCAGGTTGCGATGGCGAATGCGATCCAGCAACCATGCGCGCTGCTTTTCGCGAAGCTCCGCACGCTGCGCGAGCAGGCTATCAATCCGTGCCTGTACCTGCGCATCATTCCATTGTGTCTGGCGCTTGCGCATGGCGGCATAGCGCGGAATGTCGCGATATTGCCCAACGCCTGGGGAGTGATCCATCAGGCTTACCATGACCACGCGCGGATGTTCCGCCACCGGGTCAAGCGCCGGAGGCATGTCCCGCGCCGGCAATTCGCAGCGCAGATGGAGAAAATGCTCACCCTTTAGCGCGCCCATATCAGCAAGTTCATCCAGATCGCGCACGCCATCCAGAAACGTCTGGCCGCGTTCCGTATCAAAGCCAAGATCACCCAGGCAAAGCGCATCCAGAATCGTGGTGACACCAGCGGCAACACATTGCGCATCATGCGCAATCATGGCGGAACGCGATGGCCAACGCGCATTGGCGCGCGGCAGCACCTGGCGTTCCAGATTATCCGTGTGCACATCGACAATGCCGGGGATCAGATGATCACCTTCCAGATCAAGCGCGCCTGGTGCCTGGCTGCGACCCGGTTGGATTTCCGCAATCAACCCATCGCGTAGCACCAGCGTGCCATCCAGCACCGCATCGGGCAGGACAAGTTTTGCATTGGTCAGAATAATCTCAGCGCTCATGCGGCATCCTGCATGGGTTCAACGGTAAAAACACGATCCGCCACGGCTTCGCGCACTTCGGCATCATGGAAAATACCGACAATGGCCGTGCCGGCCTGTTTCGCTTCATGGATCAGGGCAATGACAATGGCGCGATTGGCGGCATCAAGGCTGGCAGTGGGTTCATCGAGCAAGAGCACCGGATAGCCCGGCCCAAACCCGCGCGCGAGGTTCACGCGCTGTTGCTCACCGCCTGAAAATGTCGCGGGCGGCAGGCTGTGCAGACGCTCCGGCAGGTTCAGCCGATCCAGCAAGGCGGAGGCGCGGGACAACGCTGCATCGCGCACCATGCCACGCGCCACCATGGGCTCCGCCACGATATCGCGTGTGCTGACACGGGGAATGACGCGCAGGAATTGCGAGACATAGCCAATACTTTCCCGCCGCGCCGCGATCACGGCGCGCGGATCGGCGCTTGCAAGGTCAAGCTCTGCTCCACGATGCGTCAGCACTATCCGCCCCACGCCGGCGCCATAATTGCCGTAAAGACAACGCATAAGGGTGGATTTTCCCGCGCCTGATGGCCCGGAAAGCGCCACGCATTCGCCTGTCCGCACCTTAAGATCAACGCCGGCGAGGACAGGAATGCGCGTGCCCCCTTGCAGATGCAGCGTGAAGCTTTTGCCCAAGCCTTCGGTACGCAAAAGAATGCTCATGCCGCCAGCACCGATGAAACCAGAAGCTGCGTATAGGGATGCTGTGGATCATCCAGCACACGATCCGTGAGGCCCTGTTCCACCACCTGCCCGCGTCTCATCACCAGGATTCGATCCGCCAGCAGCCGCGCGGCGGCGATATCATGCGTCACAATCAGCACGGAAAGCCCCAATTCACGCACCAGCGCGCGGATCAAATCCAACAAGCGCGCCTGAACCGAAACATCCAAGCCGCCTGTGGGTTCATCCATGAATACCAGCTTGGGGCGCGTGACCAAGGTGCGTGCGATTTGCAGGCGTTGCTGCATACCGCCCGAAAAATGCCGCGGCAAATCGTCAATCCGCGCTGCGTCAATTTCCACACGTTGCAGCCAGGCCTTGGCCTCATCGCGGATATTCCCGTAATGCCGTGCACCAAGCGCCATCAGCCTTTCGCCGACATTCCCGCCAGCCGAAACACCCATGCGCAGCCCATCACGCGGGTTCTGGTGCACAAAACCCCAATCGCTCCGCATCAGGCGGCGCCGTTCGGCCTCTGTCATGCCAAGTACATCGCGGCCCAGGTAATGCACCGCACCTGCATCGGGCGCCATCTGCCCGGCCAGGACGCGCAGCAAGGTGGTCTTGCCCGATCCGCTTTCACCGACAATGGCCACAACTTCGCCAGCGGTCACATCCAGCGCAACATTATCCAGTGCGGGGATGGCGCCGAAATTCAAGTGCAGCCCTTGGGCCTTCAGAAGCTGAGTCATTCGGCAGCCGCCTTTGGCGCTTGCTGCCGTTCCTGGCAGTAATCCGTATCAGAACAGATAAAGGCGCGCCCGCCTGCATCATCCGTCACCAGCTCATCCAAATAGCTCGTCTTGCTGCCGCAAATCGCGCAGGCATGCGGCGCGCGAATGGGGCGGAAGGGATGGTCTTCGAAATCAAGGCTCCGCACCGGCGTATAAGGCGGCACCGCATAGATGCGCTTTTCGCGCCCCGCACCAAAAAGCTGCAAGGCGGCCATCTGGTGCATCTTCGGGTTATCAAAGGCCGGTATAGGCGATGGCGACATCAAATAGCGTTCATTCACCATCACCGGATAATCATAGGCTTTCGCGATATGGCCAAGCCGCGCGATAGCCTCATAAAGCCTGACATGCATCAGCCCATAATCCGCCAACGCATGCAGCCGCCGCGTTTCCGCCCGATGCGGTTCCAGTTTGAAGAGCGGTTCCGGCTGCGGCACCTGATAGACCAGGATCTGATTTTCAGTCAGCGGTTTTTCCGGAATGCGGTGGCGCGTTTGGATAATGCTCGCCTCACCAGTCGCATCGGTGGTTGCAATGCCGGCAACACGCGTGAAAAAGCGTCGGATGGATACCGCATTGGTCGTATCATCCGCGCCTTGGTCAATCACTTTCAACACATCGGCGGGACCAAGGATGGAGGCCGTGACCTGAATGCCGCCCGTGCCCCAACCATAAGGCAGCGGCATTTCTCGTGCGCCAAAGGGGATCTGATGTCCGGGAATTGCGACTGCCTTCAGAATCGCGCGGCGGATCATGCGCTTTGTCGCCTCATCCAAATAGGCGAAATTATAACCGGCTTCGGTCATTCCGCAGCCTCCCGCAGCTCAGCCTCAGCAGCGCGGCGAATGGTGCGCAGGTTTTCAAGCTCGCTCTGGAAATCCACGTAATGCGGCAGTTTCAGATGCTCCACAAAGCCGGTCGCTTCGATATTGTCCGAATGATACAGCACAAATTCTTCCTGCTGCGCTGGGGCATCCGCCTCTTCGCCCAGTTCGCGTGAGCGCAGCCCGCGATCCACCAGCGCCATGGACATCGCACGCCTTTCCCCATGGCCGAATACCAGCCCATAGCCGCGGGTGAATTGCGCGGGTTCCGTGCGGCTGCCCTTGAATTGATTGACCATCTGGCATTCGGTGATGCCGATATCGCCAATATTAATGGCAAAGCCCAATTCGGCCGGCGCGATTTCAACGCCGATATGGCCCACGCGGATTTCACCAACGAAGGGATGCGCATTGCCATAGCCGCGCTGCGTGGAATAGCCGAGTGCGAGCAAAAACCCTTCATCACCACGCGCGAGATTTTGCAGCCGCAGCGGGCGCGGGGCGGGGAAGCTGAGTGGCTCACGGGTCAAATCACCAGGTTCCGCTTCACCAAGCGCTTCGCGCTGCATCAGCCCCTCACGCACCAGGATTTCCGTCACGCGCGGCACATCGGGGGCGTCGGTTGGCGCTTCCGGCGCGGCGCTTGCTTCGCGCCCTTCCGCGGCAAGCGCGAAATCAAGCAGGCGATGCGTATAATCAAAGGTCGGCCCAAGCACCTGCCCGCCCGGCAAATCCTTGTAGGTGGCACTGATCCGCCGACGCAGCCGCATGCGGTTGGTTTCAAGCGGCAAGGAGGCACCAAAGCGCGGCAACGTGGTGCGATAGGCGCGCAGCAGAAACGCCGCTTCGATCAAATCGCCCTTCGCCTGTTTGATGGCAAGCGCGGCGAGGAACCGATCATGGCAGGAACCTTCCGCCATGACGCGATCAACCGCCAACGACATTTGCTGTTCAATTTGCGCCACGGTCAGTTCAGGCAGCGCCGTATCGCCACGCCGCGTTTCATCCAGCCAGGCATGGGCGGCGCTGATCGCCTTTTCGCCGCCCTTGACTGCGACATACATGCTCAGCCCTCCGCAATCATGACGCTGCGCGGCAGGGCAGCGATACTGTCGCCAGCACAAAGCAGCGCATCAATGCCGCGCGGAAACAATACCCGGTTGCGGACCCAGGCGGCGATGAAGCCGTCGGGTGCGCCGATTACACGCAGGCGATGTTCGTGTTGAATCCCAGGCCCAGTCAGGCGCCAGCCTTCTCCCGCAACCAGCCCCGCGACTTGCAGGATCAGCGTCGCGCCAAGCTGCGGGTCTTCATCCGTACCGATATCAAGTGCATCAAGGGATGGCGCGGCACCGCATGCCACTACGAAACGTGCTGCGCCAATATCGGCCATGATGGGCGCACCACAATGAAAGCGCAACCATTCGGCCGCCGCATCGCCCGCATCCAACCAAAGCGGCGTATCGGCATCGGCAAGGCTCAGCAAAGCCGCCCCGGCAGCAGAACATAGCGGTGCGGGTGGGGTGATGCGTGCTTCAATGCGTTGAATCCGCCCAGGGCGGCTCATCGCTTCCAGAATGGCGCGGAAGCTTGCTTGCGCGTCCAGAACAGGATCAGCGAAGCCGGGGGTCAAGCGTGTCATCGCATTGTCGCCATGGTGAAGAAATCAACGCGCGTCGCCGCCGCCTTGCGTGCTTCAACCGCACGCGCTTCCTGTTGCGCGGTGGCCAGGGGCTCCACAATTGTCTGCATTACCGCATCATGCCGCGCGGTATCCTGCAAGGCAGCATCAAGCAAAGCAGCAAGCCTGGCCTTCGCATGATCGCGTCCTGCGATATAGGCATGGCCGATATGTGCACCAAGGCGCATCGCGCAGCGCGTCACGGTCATCTCACCCAGGTTGAAGGCATCACCGTCGCCACCCGCGCGGCCACGCACCATCACCAGGCCGGTTTCCGGTGCGCGCAGCATTTCTGCTTCCGGCAGGGCGGGCAGCGCGGCAAGCCCATCGGCCAATTCTTGCGCCGAGGCACGTGCCAGCACGGCCATCCATTTTTGCCGCGCCGATTTGGGGGAAGGGGTGTCTGGCTGGGTCATGTCGCTTGTCTAGACCTATAGACAGGAAATGCTCCCCGTGCAATACGGATATGTCATGGATTTGCGCAGTCATGGTTGAAACTTTGATGACAAACGCCGGCTTGGCGCGCGGGGCGGGTGTGGCGCTCTGGCGCCAGATTGCCTCGGCGCTTGAGGCTGATATCGCAGGCGGCAAGCGCCAGCCGGGCGAAAGACTGCCGACCGAAGCCGTGCTGACCGAACGCTTCGCCGTCAATCGCCACACGGTCCGCCGCGCTTTGGAAGAATTGGAAGCGCGCGGCATTATTCGCGTGGAACAGGGGCGCGGCGCCTTTGTGGCGGAAGATGTGCTGGATTATCCGCTTGGCCCCCGCACGCGATTTTCGGAGACGATCCGCCGGCAGAATCGCGAAGCAGCAGGACGCATCTTGCACATCGCGGAGATTCCCGCCGATGCGCAAGTGGCAGGGGGTTTGCGCATCAGGCGTGGCAGGCCCGTTTTGCGCGTGGCGCGGCTTGGTCTGGCGAATGGCAGGCCGCTGGTGCTCGGGCTGCATCACTTTCCCTTGCCGAGATTTGCGGTGGCGGCGCAATCCCTCACGCAGCAGGCTTCCATTACAGTGGCACTCGCGGCTTGTGGTGTTCCCGATTACCGGCGCCATTCCACGCGCATCACCGCGCGCCTGCCCACGCCCGAAGAAGCCAAGCATCTGATGCAATCGCGTTCCCGCCCGGTGATAGTCGCGGAAGCCCTGAATACCGATCCGGAAGGCGTGCCCGTGGATTGGACCCTTTCCTGTTACGCCGCCGCGCGCGTGCAATTGGTGATGGAGAGTTGAACATGGCCTGGATCATTCAAGGCGGGCAGGTGCTGCGCGATACCGCATTGGATAGTGATGATCTGTTCATGGATCGCGGTACCATCAGCGAAAATGCCAAGCCTGATGCAAAGCGCTTTGATGCTTCGGGGCTGCTGGTCATGCCGGGCCTGGTGGATATTCATGGCGATGCGCATGAACGGCAATTCCAGCCGCGCCCGGGCATTGGTTTTCCGGCGGTGCTCGCCTTGCGTGATTCGGCGGCGCAATTGATTTCCTGCGGCATTACCACCGCCTATCTTGGCGTGACGCTTTCCTGGGAACCTGGCTTGCGTTCGCTTGATGCCTGGCGCCGCATGAAGGCGGCGCTCCGCGAAATGAAGGGCAGCACCGCCACTGATTTGCGCGTCCATCTGCGGTTCGAGGCTGACAACTTCGATGCGCTGGATGATGCGCTGGCTGATATCGCGGCGGGCGATGTGCATTTGCTCGGCTTCAACGACCATACGCCAAGCATTGTGAAGAAACTCGGCAATCTGGATGAAGTCGCGAAATACGCCGGACGTGCCGGCATGAAGGCCGATGCCTTCATGGCGCTGGCGCAACAGGTTTATGCGCGGCGTGATGAAGTGCCCGCCGCCCGCGCGCGCCTTGCGGAAGCCGCGTCAAGCGCTGCCATTCCCATGCTGAGCCATGATGATGACAGTATCGAACGCCGCGCGCTGTTTCGTGCCCATGGTGCGCGGATTTGTGAATTTCCCATCACTGAAGCTGTCGCGGCAGATGCGCGCGCTGCGGGTGAAGCCGTGGTGATGGGTGCGCCGAATGTAGTGCGTGGCGGCAGCCATTTGGGCTGGGCTTCCGCCGCGCCTCTCGCGGAGCGCGGTTTGGTGAATGTGCTGGCGTCTGATTATTTCTGGCCGGCCATGCTGGAGGCGGCCTTCATCATGGCCGCGCGTGGCGTGCTGGATTTGCCGCGCGCCTGGGCGCTGGTTTCCGCCAACCCGGCTGACGCTTGCGGCCTTGATGATCGTGGCAGACTTGCAGCGGGCCTGCGCGGCGATGTGGTGGTGGTGAACGAGGCGCG
>JADCGG010000024.1 GCA_020249125.1 Roseomonas sp.
AACCCGATAGGTCATGCTCATGACCAATACCCTATCAGGCTTGGCGCGCCTTGCCATCGGCCACTTTGGGTCAGGGCAGCGTCAAAGATGCCCTTCGCGCCGGAAGGAATAATGCCTCCCATTGCCGATGATCAGGTGATCATGCAGCACAATGCCAAGCGTGGTCGCGGCCTGGCCGACCTCTCGCGTCATGTCCACATCGGCACGAGACGGCGAGGGATCGCCCGAGGGGTGGTTATGCACCAGGATGAGCGCCGTCGCCTGCAATTCCAAGGCGCGGCGCACCACTTCGCGCGGATAGACGGGTGTGTGATTGACCGTGCCCTTGGCTTGCGCTTCATCAGCGATCAGCCGGTTCTTGGCATCCAGGAACAGGATGCGAAATTGCTCGATCCGCTCCCGCGCCAGTACGGCGTTCAAATAGGCCAGCAGCTTTTCCCAATTGTTCAAAACGGGGCTTTCGCGCACTTCCTCCCGCGCCAAACGCAAGGCAGCGGCTTGGATGCAGCGAAGCGCCGCAATGCCGGCCTCGCCAAGGCCCTCAATCTGGCCAAGTTCCTGCACCGGCGCGCTGATGGCCCCGGCGTAGGACCCAAAGCGCGCCAGCAGCGCGCGGGCGATGGGCTTGGTGTCCCGCCGGGGCAAAGCCAGGAAAAGCACCATTTCCAGCAATTCGTGATCCAGCAGCGCATCGGGGCCTGCACGGAGCAGCTTTTCGCGCATGCGGGCGCGATGCCCCAAATGGCCGGGGGGTGCCTCGGCCTCATCGGTGAGAAGCTCCAGCCCCGGCAGGGCGCTGGCCTCAGCGAGGCCCTTGATCTTGCGGATAGCCATGCTTCAATCCAGTGGCGCCTTTGCCAATACGCGAAACGGATTGAATAAATAAAACCTATGGTAGAAATTTACCAGCCAAAAACAACTAGACCCATGACCCTGCCGGGCAGCAGCGTAAAGGCGCCGGTGATCAGCAAGGCGCCGAGATAGAGCCCGATCATGGACCAGCGATGCGCGTGGATCTGTCGCCGGCGCGCCATGAAAACCGCCGCTGCCAGAAAGCAGAGGTTGAAGGCCGAAATTCCATGAATCCAGCTATACCGCCCCGGCCCGGCACCCCCCTGTGATGCCGAAGGATGACAGCGCCGTGAACGCCATCAGCCCCACCCAACACCAGCCCATGAACCGATGCGCGCCGCTACCCTTGGGACGGATGAACTGCACCAGACCGAGAATAATAGCCGCGAAAGCCGCCGCCACATGCGCCTGCACCAGCCAGGGCGCGGCCAGCAGCGGCGTCGGGTTCATCCGCTATAGGGCGGCTTATGCATCCCCGCCGGGGACAGGGTGAAAATCTCCACCCCGGTTTCCGTGACACCGACCATATGTTCGAATTGCGCGGAAAGGGACCGGTCGCGGGTCACCGCGGTCCAGCCATCATCAAGGATTTTCACTTCCGGCCTGCCGGCATTCACCATGGGTTCCACGGTGAAAAACATGCCGGGCTTCAGCTTCGGCCCTTCGCCGGGGCGGCCAAAATGCAGCACATTGGGCGGTTCATGGAAGTGCCGACCAATGCCGTGGCCGCAGAAATCCCGCACGACGCTGAAGCGGTGCTTTTCCACATATACCTGAATGGCGTGTCCGATATCGCCGAGCGTCGCCCCCGGACGAATGGCGGCAATGCCCTTCATCATGGAATCATAGGTCACATCCATCAGCAGTTTGGCCTTGGTGGAGGCCTCACCCGCCACATACATGCGGCTGGTGTCGCCATGCCAGCCATCCAGAATGACGGTGACATCAATATTGATGATATCGCCATCGGCCAGAACACGGTCCCCCGGAATGCCATGGCAGACAACGTGATTGACCGAGGTGCAGGAGGATTTGGTATAGCCCCGATAGCCAAGCGTGGCGGGAATGGCACCCCGCGCCACCATGTAATCATGGCAGAGCTTGTCAATCATTTCGGTGCTGATGCCAGGCCGCACATGGGCGGTGATCATATCCAGCGTTTCAGCCGCAAGATTCCCCGCGCGGCGCATGCCGGCGAAATCCTCAGGCTTATGGATGGTGATGCGGCGAGATTCGCCGCCTTGCTGCTCCATGGGGTCTCAAGGCTCGTGAATGTTGCAAGCCCAAAATGCGCTGAGGGGCCGCAGGATGCAAGGCTTCACTCGGGCTTGCCGGCTTGGTCACCGGTGCCGATTTCCTGGGTACCCAAGGCATCCGCCAGCCGCGCCGTGGCACTGCCAGGCCGCGCCGGCTTTTGCTGGTTGGGGGCGGGCGCCCAGCCGGTCAGCACCAAAAGCCTGAGCGGCAGATCAACCTCGGCGCCGCCAAGCCGCGCTGCCACCATGGGAAACAGGGCGCGGGGCGGTATGCGGCCATCGCGCGCCAGCACGGCATTCGCCTCGCCCGCCGCGCGCAGATCGGCGAAAATCCCGAAGGCGGATGTGTAGCGCAGGGCCATATCTTCGGCATCCGCGACCGGCAGCGCAAAGCCCGCGCGCTGCAACAACGCTGCGCCATCGCGCAATTCCGGGAAGGGGGAAATGCGGGGCGAGATACCGCCGCGGAGTTCCGCCTCGGCTTCCGCCAGTGCCGAACGCAGCGCGCCAAAGCTCGGCAGGCCGGGCAGGCTTGCCAGGAACAGCCCATCCGGGGCCAAGGCGCGGCGGATTTGGATCAGCGCCCCCGGCAGGTCATTCACCCAATGCAGCGAGAGGGAGGCCACCACCAGGTCAAAGGCGCCGTCCGCAAAGGGAAGAAACTCCTCATCCGCCGCCACGGCCAGGCCGCCGCCGCGTGCTGCCATGGCCGGCGCCAGATCAGCCGAGACAATGAAGGGAATGCCCCGCGCGGCGAGTTTGGGTGCCACAAAGCCGCGCCCGCCCAGGTCAAGCGCGTGGGTGAAGCGGCGCGTGGTGTCATCCAGCCGATCGAGCAGCCTATCGGCCGCCTCATCCAGGATGGGGGCGACCTGATCCACGCGCGCGGCGGCCCGCGCGCGGCGGCGCGCGACAAGGGCCCGGTCAAAGACGCGCATCTGGTCGGTCATGGCGCCCCCGATGCACCCTGTTTCCCAAGCGCGCAAGACGGGTTAGGGTTTTCTCCGAATTTGCCTCTGGAGGAAAAAACCATGAACGCCACCGACGTAAAGGCCGCCCGTGCTGCCGCCGTTGCTTCAACCATTGACCGCATTCGCGTGATTGAACGGAGCCAGGGTGTCAGCCGTTCTTCGCTTGAAGCGATCAAGGGCGAATTGATGAAGCTTGCCGCGCAGGAACATCTTTTCCCGTCCAGCGAATTCCCGCCGCCGCCGAATGGGGAGAAAGGCAGCCGGCGCTACATGCTGCAGGAAGATGAGAATAATCTGTTCGCGCTTTATCTGAATGCGCTCAATCCCGGCAATGAAACCAAGCCGCATGACCATACCACCTGGGCCTGTGTGGTTGCCGTGGATGGGCAGGAACTCAACAAGGTTTATGACCGGCTGGATGATGGGTCTGATCCCGCGCGCTGCGAATTGCGCCTGCGTGAGGAAATCATGGTGGAACCGGGCCGCGGCATTGCGCTGATGCCGGAAGATATCCATTCCATTCACACAACGGGCAGCGTGCCGACACGGCATTTGCACATGTATGGCCTGGCCTTGGAAAAGCTGGATGACCGCAAGGCGTTTGATGCGGAAACCGGCGAAGTGAAGCCCTATAACACGAATTTCATGGCGCCGACGGCAACACCAAAAGGCTGATCCTGCCATGGCACGGATGATTGATGCGGCCAGCCTGAAGGGCTGGATCCGCGATGGGCAGGAATTGGCCATTCTGGATGCGCGGGAAGATGGCGAATTTGGCCGATCGCATCTGTTCTGGGCCAATCCCTGCGGGCTGTCGCGCATGGAACTCCGCGCCCGCGCCATTCTGCCGCGCCTTGCCACACGCATTGTCTGCGTTGATGGCGGAGAAGGGTTTTCGCCGCGCCTTGCGGCTTACCTGGAAAGTATTGGCTGCACGGATGTGTCTGTGCTGCAAGGCGGCACACCTGCCTGGATTGCCGCCGGATATACGGCTTTTTCCGGTGTGAATGTCCCTTCCAAGGCTTTCGGTGAATGGGTGGAACATCATTATGAAACGCCCTCGGTTGATCCCGAGGAGTTGAAGGCGATGATGGATGCCGGCACTGATATGGTGATCCTGGATAGCCGCCCGATGGAAGAATTCAACCGCATGTCCATCCCCGGTGCGGTGGATGTGCCGGGCGGTGAATTGGTCTACCGCATTGGCGAATTCGTCACACGGCCTGAGACAACGGTGGTGGTGAATTGTGCCGGGCGCACACGGTCCATCATGGGCGCCGAATCGCTCCGCAGTGCGGGCGTTCCGAACAAGGTGGTGGCTTTGCGCAATGGCACCATGGGTTGGGAATTGGCCGGCTTTAAGTGTGACCGTGGCAAGACCGCAAGCTTTCCGCAAGGCACGCCGAAGGGTGCCGCTGAGGCTTTCGCCCGCGCCGATGCTTTCGCGAGACGCCATGGCGTGATTTTCGGCACACGCGCGGATTTGGCGCGCTGGCAGGCGGACGCATCGCGCAGCACCTATCTGCTGGATGTGCGTGATCCTTCGGAATATGCCGCAGGGCATATGCCCGGCAGCCGTTCCGCGCCCGGTGGGCAATTGGTGCAGGCGACGGATCAATGGGTGGCGGTGCGCCATGCGCGCATTGTGCTGGTGGATGATACCGGCACCCGCGCGCGCATGACCGGCGGTTGGCTGCGCCAATTGGGCGGCTGGGATGTGATGGTGCTGACCGATGGGCTGGGTGGTCCGCTCGCCACTGGCCCTTGGCAGCCGACATGCCCGGAAGCGGATGCTGTGCAGGCGCCAAGCCTGACGCCGGAAGAACTGGCGGCGGAAAGCGTGAAGGGTGGCGTGGGGGTGATTGACCTCGCGCGGTCCATTGATTTTCGTGATGGGCATATTCCGGGCGCGCTTTGGGGCATTCGCACAAGGCTCGATAAGCTGCGCGGCGCTTTGGCTGACGCGCGGTTGGTGGCGATTGCCGCACCGGATGCGGCGCTGGCACGTTTGGCAGCACCGGAAGCGGCGGCGCTGATGGGCGTGCCGGTGTATATTCTGGAAGGCGGCACCAAGGCCTGGCGCGCGGCGGGGCTGCCGCTGGAAGCGGATCGGCGTATTCCCGCCGATGCGGATTGCGCTGATTTCTACCTCCGCCCCTATGATCGGAATGACGGGGTGGAAGCGGCGATGCGTGAATACCTGTCTTGGGAGATTGATCTGGTCAATGAAGTGGCGAAGGATGGCGATGCCCCCTTCGGTCATTGGCATTGAATGCGCGCTTCCGGCGCCTGGCTGGGCCGCTTGAAGAATGGGCCGGAGAAGCTGCTGGATGTTTTGCTGCCGCCGCATTGCCTGACCTGCGACGCGGAGGTTGAGCGCCAGGGCAGTTTTTGCGCTGCCTGTTTCAGCGGCCTGAACCTGATCTCCGCCCCATTTTGTGCGCGCTGCGGCGTGCCCTTCGCGCATGAGGGGGAGGCAGACCGCAATACGGATGGCGCCTTGCTCTGCGCGCCCTGCCTTGCCCGCGCGCCGGGTTTCGCCATGGCGCGCGCGGCGCTGCGGTATGATGAGGGCGCCAAGCGCCTGATCCTGCCCTTCAAACACGCGGATCGCACGGAAATGGCGGTGCCTTTGGCGCGCTTCATGGCGCGTGCGGGGGCTGAGATGTTGGCGGCGGCGGATGTGCTGGCGCCGGTGCCCGCGCATTGGCGGCGCTTGATTGCGCGGCGCTATGACCAGGCGGCGCTGCTCGCGCAACGGCTGGGCAGGCTTTCTGGGCGGCGTGTGGTGCCGGATTTGCTGCGCCGTACTCGCGCCACACTTCCTTTGGGTGACAAGGGCGCGGCAGAGCGCGCGGCGCTGGTCGCGGATGCCTTCAGCGTGGCCCGCCCTGCGCGGGTGGCCGGCAAGCGCGTGTTGCTGGTGGATGATGTCATGACCTCGGGCGCCACGGCGGAAGCCTGCGCGCGGGCCTTGCTGGCGGCGGGGGCGGCACGGGTGGAGGTGCTGGCCGCCGCACGGGTGCCGGACCCGCGGCTGCGCGCGGCTTGACCATCAGCGCCTGAACGCCAATCTTCAGCGCATGGCCAAGATCGAAATCTACACCACCTATTTTTGCCCCTATTGCGACCGCGCCAAGGCGCTGCTTGAGAAAAAGGGCGTTGCCTTCCAGGAATATGACGCGCCGCATGGTTCGGACGCGCGGCGCCACGCCATCGAATATTCTGGCGGGCGCACCACCGTGCCGCAAATCTTCATCAACGGCCGATCCATTGGCGGTTCGGATGATCTTGTCGCCCTGGACCGCGCCGGCAAGCTGGATGCGCTGCTGGCTGGCTGAAACGCTTCAGCCCTTCACCAGCCTGTCATAAACCTCCGGATCGGTCGCCCCTTCCGTGCCGAACAGCAGCACGCGGCTATCCGCATCAAGCGCCAAAGCCGCGCGCGCATAGGGTTCCTGCATCGCCAGCAGCAAAGCTGCCAAGCCCGCCACCGCGCTTTCGCCCGCGACAATTGGCGGCGTCTGTTGCGCGAGAAGCTTCATGCATTCAACCGCGCTTTCATCCGATACCGACATGAAGGCGAAGGCGCCGCGTTCCAATTCCTGCCAGGCCAGCAAGGAAGGCTCACCACAGGCAAGCCCGGCCATAAGGGTATCAAGATCACCGGGCACCGTGACGGGCTCTCCGGCTTCTGCACTCGCCAATAGGCAATCGGCCTTGTCCGGTTCGGCGACAATCAGCTTCACGCCTGCACCAAACCGCGCACGCATTTGCACCGAAACCGCCGCCGCCACGCCGCCAACACCGCCTTGGATGAAAACATGCGTCGGTGCTTCGCTGATCTGATCCGCCGCTTCATCCGCCATCAGCCGATAGCCCTGCATCACATCGCGCGGCACTTCCGTATAGCCGGGATAGGAAGTGTCGGAGACAACGAACCACGAATTTGCTTCCGCCTGCTTCTGTGCCTCGCGCACCGCGTCATCATAATTGCCCGGCACCACACGGATTTCTGCGCCATATTTGGCGATGGCGTCTCGCCGGCCTTGGCTGACGGTTTCATGCACGAAAATCACGCAAGCCGCGCCGAAGCGCTGCGCGCCCCAGGCGACGGAACGGCCATGATTGCCATCGGTCGCGCAGCATACCGTAATCTTCGCTGTCGCGTCCTTATAGGTGCCCGAGATCAGGTCAGCGCTGGTGGCTT
>JADCGG010000240.1 GCA_020249125.1 Roseomonas sp.
AGCAGAAAAATGCCGGGAAACAGCGCCAGCATGGCGTAGAAGGCGCAACCTGCGCTGGTCAGGGCAATACGGTCGGAAGCGGAAGCCCGCAGCACGCGCATGATAATGGCGGTAGCGCCGAATTGGGCCGTCTCAGCTTGCGACATGCCCCCTTTATAGGGTCAGGCCGGCGCGCGGCGAAAGCTTCAGGCCCTGGCCCGTTCCGGCACCTGATAGGCGCGTTTCGCGGAAGCCCTCAGCTCCAGCGGAGAGATGCGACCGTCTTGGTCCGTATCGATCCGCTGGAGCATGGCAGCGAGCGTGTTGCCCGTGGGTGTCCCCGGACCGGCAGTTCTTGCCGGGTTTTGCCGCAATTCTTGCAGCATGGGCGCGAATTCTTTTCGCCCCCCTGCGACTTCAAGCCGAGCCGCGTCTTGCGTGCTCTGCATGCGGCGGGCCCGGATCTCCTGAGGAGCTGTCAGAGACTTTTCCGAAACCACCGACATCGTCGCAACCCCGTTTTGGTTGGCGCCGACACTTTGGTCGGCGGCACCATTTTGGTACACCAGGGCTATTGCAGACGCCGTGCCAGCTTTGGGGCGCGCGGGTGGGGAATTCAGGGGGCGAGGCGCGTAAAAGTCACTTCATGCTTGTTCTGGCTGGAATGAAATAGAATAGAGCCTTGAATTTTCTGAAATTCCGCGATGATCGCGTGGTCGGTTTCGCCCTGAAATTTGATGGTGCAAAAGATATTGTCGGCCTTTCCGGCCTCAATCCAGCGCCGCACCAGGCCCAAAAGCCGCGCCGGGTAACAGATCACATCGCTGAATAGCCAGGTGACCGGCGATTCTTGCCGGGGGTCCAGGGCAAAAGCGCTCTCGGGGCGGAAATTCACGCCGGGCTGGGCAGCAATGGCCGGATCAAGCGGCGCCTTATCCACCGCCGTCACCTGCGCGCCGAGCTTCGCCAGCACCCAGGTCCAGCCACCGGGGGAGGCGCCAAGGTCCAGACAGGTCTCGCCGGGAACTGGGTGGCGGCCCAGCCGGGTAAGGCCTTCCCATAATTTCAGGTAGGCGCGGGAGGGTGGGCCGGATTTATCCTCCATGAAGCGGGGTTCGCCATTCACGAAGGGGCTGGTCTTGCTGGGGCTGGCCAGCAGCCGATCCGGCGCAAGCAGCGTCCAGGCACCCAAGGGGGCGGTTGGCGCGGGTTCCGGGAAGACCAAAGGGCGCGCTTTTACCGGTGGCAGGCGTTCGCCGATCAGCGTGCTGCGACGATGGTGCAGCAGGGGCAGGTGTGACCAATTGCGCTGGATGGCGCGCAAGGCATCGGCGGCGGCCTTGACCGAAGGGGCGGGCAATTCGCGCGGGTCGGTCCAGATATCCAAGGCCCAGATGGCGGGTGCGGGCGGGTCGGGCGATAGCGCCAGACGGCCATGCCAGCCCGTCATGCGCCGGCCAGACAGGCGGAGTTCTTCAGCCAATTCGGCTTCAAACCCCTCGGCGGCGAGATAGGCTGCGCGGATCACCGCTTTGCCGCCGCCAAGGCCAACAAAGCCCAGCCCAGCATCAGCAGCAACCCGCCCGATGGGGCGATGGGTCCGAGTGATTGGCCCATGAGCGCGCCCAGCCAGACCGCGCCGCAAAACAGGATCATGCCGGCCAGAAAGGCGGCAGCGGCGAAGTGGGCAAGGCGTCGGCCCCTTTCCGCCATCAGCCCGGCAATCAGCAAGGCCAGCGCATGCCAGCCCTGCATGGTCAGCGCGTTTTGCACGGCGGCCATGCGCGGGGGGTCCAAGCGGGCGGGCAGCCCATGCGCTGCCCAGGCGGAAAGCCCAACCGCGACAAGCCCGGCCAAGGCGCCGGTGATCAGCCAGAAACGATGCATGGCATGGCCCTTACGCCGCCCCGCAGCCGCAGGCCAGAGCACCCGCTAAAGCGCCCGCTAAGGGCGCAGCCGCAAGCGCCGGGCAAAATGGCGCATCCGCGCCGCCATGCTGACCTCCATCGCTTCCAGCTTGGTCGTCATATTGGGCCAGCGGCCTTCCACCCAGCGCCAGCGTCGCGCAGCCCAGATATGTTGGTCCCGCAGCACGAAGACCCCGAAGGCGAGGAAGAGAAAGCCTTGCAGAAAGGGCAGCACCAGCCCCAGTACGCCAAGCGCCAGCATGGCCCAGCCAAACATCTTGCGCGGAAAGGAAGGACGCAGAATGACCATGCGGGACAGATGGTTCAATGAGCCTGCCAAGACAAGTATCCGGACCCCAAGCGAAATCACTTGCTTCCCCGTAAAATGGCACCGGACAGGGCCTTGGTGCGGGGTGGGCAAAGGATACCGAAGCGAAGAATAAGCGGTGGGGATAATGGTGGGCGCACGTGGGATCGAACCACGGACCTCCTGCGTGTCAAGCAGGCGCTCATACCACTGAGCTATGCGCCCTTACCAACGCAATAATCCTTAAACGCCCCGCCCCGGCGGCGCAAGCCTCAGCCGCCATCGCCGCCGCTGAAGTGATATTGCTGAAGCGCCACATCCAGCAGCCTTTCCAGCACCTCGGGCTCCTGCGCCCCGGCGATGGCCTGTTGCCCGGCAATGATGAAACACGGGACGCCATTGATCCCCAGGCGATGGGCGCGGAGGTTTTCAGTATGCACCGCCTCAGCCTCCTCACTTGATCTCAGGAAGGTCAAGGCGGCATGAGGGTCAAGGCCAATGCGCGCGGCTATCGTCGCAAGGCGGCCGGGATCGCCAATATCCACGCCATCGGCGAAATAGGCATGGAATAGCGCTTCCACCATCATTTCACCCAGGCCTTCGCGCACCGCATAGCGCACCAGGCGATGCGCGGTGATGCTGGATGGCACACGCCCCATCAGGTCAAAGCGAAAACTGATCCCCTCGGCCCGGCCAAGTTCCGCCAGCGCATTTTGCAGACGCCGCGCGCGATCCTCACCGCCGAATTTGCGCGCGACGAATTCCGCGCGGGAAACACCGCCCGGTGGAATATCCGGATTGAGCAAAAAGGGCCGCCAGCCCAGTTCCGGGATGATATCCGGCCTGGCCCGCAAGGCACGGCGCAGCCTTCTGACACCCAGATAGCACCAGGGGCAGATCAGGTCGAAGGCGACTTCAATATCCAGCCGCGGCTGGAGGGGGGCCAGGATATTCACGCGATGAGTTTAGCGCAGCCGCGCCGCTCCGGCAGCCCCCTTATTCGGCGACCAGATTGAGCCGGCGGATCAGCGGCGCCCAGCGTTCGCCATCGCGCTTGGCACGCGCGGCGAAATCCTCAGCCGAGGCCGGCTCAGCCGGGTCAGCGCCCACGCGCTTATAGGCTGCGCGGACTTTTTCATCCGCCAAGGCCTCCCGCAGGGCAGCATTCAGCCGGACCACAATCTCGCGCGGGGTTTGGGACGGCACAGCGAGGCCAAAATAGCTGGCACCTTCAAAGCCGGGGATGGTCTGGCCCATGGTAGGCACGCCCGGCCATTCGGGCCGCGGTTCAACGGTGGTGACGGCCACGGGGCGCACGCTTTGGGTCTGGCGCAGCGGTTCGCCTTCCGGCAGGCCAAGGCAGCGCGCATGCACGCGCCCCGCGATCAGATCCGTCATCGCATTCGTGGTTTGGCGATAAGGGACATGCACCATATCGAGGCCAAGGCGTGCGCCCATATCTTCCATGATCAGATGCGTGATGGCGCCAACACCGGCCGAGGCAAAGGTGAATTTGCCGGGATTGGCCTTGATCCAGGCCGTCACCTCATTGAAGTCCCGACCGGGGATCGAATTATGCACAATCAGCAGGTTTGACGTGGTGCAGAACATGCCAACCGGCGTGAAATCGCGCTGCGCATCATAGCCCACAGATTTATAGAGCAGCGCATTCAGCCCACTATTCGTGCCCATGGTGGCGACCAGCACGGTATAGCCATCACCCGGCGCGCGCGCGACCATTTCGGCAGCCAGATTGCCGGCACCGCCCGGGCGATTATCGGAAAGTACCGGCTGGCCAAGCCGTTGCTGCAAGGCTTCAGCCGTAACGCGGGAAACGATATCCGTCTGCCCGCCGCCACCAAAGGGAATCACCAGCCTGATGGGACGGTCCGGATAGGTGCTGGCGCGCGCCAGATGCGGAGCAGCCAGCCCCGCCAGACCGGCAAACACTATTGGACGACGCGTAATGTTGTTTCCCGACATGGCTTCCTCCTTACTGGCGCGGCACTGCTTGGCCGGCTATGAAGCAGGCGAAAGATCAGCATGATTTGCGCCAGCGTCAAAGCGCGTGGCCGGGAAAGAAAGGAAGCGCATGTTGCACCGCCGTAGCCTTTTGGCCGCGCCCGCCTTGCTGGCAGCCACACCGCTTGCCGCCCAGGGCGTTTGGAACCCTCAGCGCCCGATTCGCATCCTGGTTGGTTTCGCACCCGGCGGCGGGACAGATATCACCACGCGTACGCTGACCAATAAACTACAAGCGCTTTTGGGCCAGCCGATCATTGTGGAAAACCGCCCCGGTGCGGGCGGCAACCTGGCATCCGAAGCGACCGTGAATTCACCATCCGATGGCTATACGCTGATGATGGGCACCATCGCATCCCTGGTGTTGAACCCCATCCTGGCGAAGCTGCCCTTTGATGTTGTCACCGATCTGACCCCGATTTCGCGTTCTGTTGAGGTCACCAACATCCTTGTTGTGCCCATGGATCGCCCCTGGCGCAGCCTGCCGGAATTGATTGCCGCCGCGCGCGCGCGGCCCGATCAATTGACCTATGGATCATCGGGCGTTGGCAGCGCGGGGCATTTGGGCGGCGCCTTGCTTGATGCCATGGCGAAGATCAGCACGGTGCATGTGCCCTATCGCGGTGGCGGGCAATTGATCACTGATTTGATCTCGGGGAAGGTGGATTTCTCGGTGGCCACCGCCGCCACCGTGCTGCCGCAGATTGAAGCGGGCAAATTGCGCGCCCTGGCCGTGCCGCTGCCGCAACGCAGCCGGCTTTTGCCCGATACGCCCACCATTGCCGAAGCGGGGCCCCTGCCAGGTTACGAGGTGGCGAATTGGTATGCGCTGATGGGACCGCGCAACCTGGCGCGGCCCATTGTGACAAGGGTCAATGAAGCGCTGGTCGAATCGCTGCGCGATCCTGAAATTGTCGCCCATCTGGCGCGCCATGGGCTGGAAGCAGCCCCCAGCACGCCAGAGGAATTGGCCGGCTTCATGCGCGCCGAGACCGCGAAATGGACGCCTATTGTCAGGGCATCAGGTGCTTCCATCAACTGACTCGGATGCAGGATTTCGGGCCAAATCCAAGGGTTTTGTGGCGCCAGGGCGGGGTTTCGTGAGTCATTCGGCTGACACTAAGAAATTTTCTTGTCAAGGACGCAAAAAAATCCTTTGCCCCTGCTGACAAGTGCCGAATCCTCGGCTATGCCAAGCCATCCTTGAGGGAGAATCGAACCATGTCGAAGAAGTTTCTTACTGACGTGATCGCCAAATCCGGCGACATGTCTGCCGTTGCGGCGGGCAAGCTTGCCGCCGATATCATTGACGCGATCAAGGCTGAAATCGTCAGCTCCGGTCGTTTCACCATTCCTGATTTCGGTGCTTTTGCCGTGCGCGAAACCCCGAAGCGCACCGGCTTGAACCCCAAGACCGGCGAAAAAGTGCAGATCAAGGCTGGCGCCACCGTCCGCTTCAAGGCGAGCCCGGCGCTGAAGGGCGCCGCGCTGGCCGGCGTGAAGAAGGGCAAGCGCAAGGCGAAGGCCTGATTTTTCGCTTTCCAGTAAAGGCGGTGTTCCGATGGGACACCGCTTTTTTTGTGCCGTTTTTTTGGGCTGCCTTATTCGTCGAACGCTCCGCCGCGCAGCCGCTTGACTGCACCGCGTCGTGTTTTGGATTCAAGGCGCCGCACTTTTGAACCAGCGGTTGGTTTGGTGGCCTTGCGCGGTGGCGGTGGGAGGGCCGCCTTGCGTATCAGGGCAATAAGGGTCTGGCGCGCTTTTCTAACGGTGTCTGAAGGTAGCGCACTGCCATATGCTGGCGCGCGAAATTTCTGACCACTGACAAGGCGCAGAATATAAATGCGAAGGCAGTCCGATGTTCTGCATGAAGGATGAACTATAACTCGCACTGCCGCGCACAGTTCAACTGCAGCACCCTTTCATCGCGGATATCACGGAGACTGTCGCGACTCTTCGCGAGGAGTGGAACCACAGCAAGCCGCTGTGGCGATCGGCTTGCGAGCTGGCTCGGAAGCACTGCTGGGGCCGCAGCAGCCGCCCGTTGCCGTTGACGCCGATGTGTGGCGCTGCGTGGAGCAGACGCCCGTTTCTGGCAGAAGGAGTTCGACGCGCCGGGCGGCTGCAATGTCACCGGCAAGGTGGGCCGCGATGCTACGCACCTGTTCATGGCCTGTTGCCAGCAGAAAGGTCGGCGCCCGGCCGTATGCTTTCATGCCTGCCATATAGAAGCCCGGCTCGTCCGGGTGCCGAAGCTCAGCCTCGCCATGCGGGCGGACCGTGCCACAGGAGTGGAGGTTGGGATCGATTAGGGGAGCCAGCGACGGCGTGGCCTGCACGGCTGGATCAAGCGCAACACGCAACTCCCCGAGCCACGAGAGATCAGGCCGAAAGCCGGTGGCTACGATGATACGGTCAGTGAGCAACGCATCGGCGCTACCGCCCCGATCGCCGAGGACCAGCAGCCGGTCGTTTACGCGCCCGATCCGATGGACAAGGAAAGGTGCCAGCGCTTCGACCTGTCGGGACGCGACCAGCGCTTGCGCCTGCGCGCCAAGCGCGCCGCGAGCTGCCAGACCGTCCGCATCGCCGCCGCCGAAGTTCACGTCGGCCAGCGGGCGGCGGAAAGCCCACAGGATACGCGTGCCCGGCGCTTTCTTGGCCAATGCGGCGAGATCGAACACCGCGTTCATCGCGGAATGGCCGCTGCCGAGCACTAGCGTCGTCGCGCCCGCATAGGTGCTCCTGCTGATGCCGAGCACATCGGGGATGCCATAGGCAATTCGATCTGCATTCGCGGCCTCACCAGGAGCCGGAAGGCCATGCGCACCGGCTGGGTTCGGACTAAACCATGTGCCAGAGCAGTCGATCACCGCGTTCGCTTCGACCACCTGAATTGTGCCGTCAGGGGCGGCTATATGCAGCACGAAGGGGGCGGTATCCCGCCCGCGGCCAGCGGCGCGCTGTCCCTCATGCAAGCGATCGTGGTGACGACGGGAGACACCTATCACCTTGGCGTTGTAGCTGAGGTCAGCACCCGCCGCAGCGAGCGCGGCGGCTAGCGGCGCGACATAGAGGTCCAAAAGATCGGCGCCCGTGGGAAAGGCGCCCATGTCCGGGGCCTTCCAACCCTTGGCTTCAAGGAGCCTGCGCGCCGCGGCATCCACGTTGAACCGCCACGGCGAGAACATGCGCACATGGCCCCACTCGCGGACGGCGGCGCCGGGTTCAGACCCGGCTTCAAAGACGCGCGGGCGCAGACCACGTTCAATTAGGTTGGCGGCGGCGGCAAGGCCGACCGGGCCACCCCCAATGATGACGACCGGCAAAGTGCGGTCAGGGCTCATGGCGTCGGGCATGGTCAAGTCTCCGGCGATTTAGGTGGTGGAGAGCAGAGTGCCGCAGCGGGTGCCAGTGCGGCGTCGAGTAGGGGCGCACAGACCTCTGGGCGGCCCTTGCAACAGTCTTGGAGTAAGAACGCGATTAGCCGCCGAAGTCCGGCGTAGTCGGCGGCGTAGATCACCGACCGGCCTTCACGTCGCGAGGTGATCAACCCAGCCCGTGCAAGGATGGCAAGGTTAGAGGACATCGTGTTCTGCGGCGTACCGAAGTGACGCGCGATGTCCCCGGCTGGGATACCCTCGGCGCCAGCCTCAATGAGTAGGCGCAGCACCAAAAGGCGGGCCTCTTGTGAGAGCGCATCGAGGGTTGAGACTGCATCTTTGATATCCATGCTTCTCGATATATGGATCTGTATCCCATTGTCAAGTGCGGTTCCCCTTGGGCGGAGTCCGCGACGCCAACCAAGCAAGGCTGCCGCACTTATCGGTGGGATGCTGGTAGCTACTGCTGCTGTCGCTCAGCCGATATCGGGCCGTTCGCGCCCGCGCTTGATGGTAGAGCGTCGCGCCTTGCCCTCAAGTCTTCGGACCTTCGATGCAAGAGTCGGTCGCGTTTTCTTGCGGGTGGGTGGCGGTGGGCGCGCTGCTTCTTTGATCAGTTCGAGCAGACGAGCCAGCGCATCTTCCCGGTTCCGATGCTGTGTCCGGTGCTGTTGAGCGGTAATAACAATGACGCCTTCCTGTGTTGCCCGGCGACCTGCCAAGTGAAGAAGGCGGGCTTTCACCGCATCGGGGAGATTCGGGCTGTTTGCTGCATCGAACCGTAATTGTACGGCCGATTCCACCTTCTGGATATTCTGCCCGCCCGCGCCGCTCGACCTCAGAAACTCCTCGTGGAGTTCCACCTCATCGATGCTGATTGACTCGGTAATGCGGATCATGAAATTGACTCGGCCATATTCACATTCTGCCCGCTCGGGCCTGAGGCGCGCAAAAATGCCTCCTTCAGCTCCCGTTCGGCAATGGCTATGGCGGGGGTGATGCGGATCATGACGATTTCATAGAACATCCAGGCCCCGCCTGTCTTGCCATGAAGGCCCGGGCGCAGGATGTTGGGGCCATCAAGGAACGGGAAACCATGGACGAAAATTCAATAGACAAGGCGCCCGACGCCGCCGCCGATTGGCCGGATCAGATCTACTCCCTGCTCAAGACGCACAATATCACGCAAGTGGCCTTGGTGCCGGATGCCGGGCATTCTCGGCTGATCCGCCGTTGCCTGGCTGATAACGAAATGAAGGTGGTAACGCTGACCACTGAAGAAGAAGGCATTGCCCTGCTGCAAGGCGCCTGGCTTGGCGGCGCGAAGGGCGTGCTGCTGATGCAATCTTCCGGCGTGGGCAATTGCATCAATATGCTTTCGCTTTCCATCATGCATCGCTGCCCGCTGCCGATGCTGGTGACGATGCGCGGCGATTTTGGTGAATTCAACCCGGCGCAAGTGCCGATGGGCAATGCGACGCAAACCGTGCTGGAAGCGATGGGCACGCTGGTGCGCCGCGCCGAGACGCCGGAAGATATCGCACCCACGGTGAATGCCACCATCCGCCTGGCCTTCAATACCTTCCGCCCCACCGCAACCCTGATTGGCCAGCGCGTGCTTGGCGCCAAGACCTTCGGGAAGGACTGAAAAAATGCTTGCTGCTTCCGGAAAACTTGACCGCCGAGAATTGACCCGCGCGCTGCTCGCCGACCGTGGTGAAATGCTGGTGATTGCCGGGCTTGGTGCACCGGCCTGGGACATTACCGCCATTGGTGATTGCGCGGAAAACCTGCCGCTTTGGGGCGGCATGGGTGGTGCGGCCATGATCGGCCTTGGCCTGGCTTTGGCGCAGCCCAAGCGCAAGGTGCTGGTGATTACCGGCGATGGCGAAATGCTGATGGGCATTGGCGCGCTGGCGACGATTGCGGTGCAAAAACCCGCCAATCTTTCCATCGTGGTGCAAGACAATGAGCATTACGGCGAAACCGGCATGCAGGAAACCGCGACACGCCATGGCGTTGATCTGGTGATGATGGCGAAGGGTGCCGGCATTCATCACACCATGTTCGTCACAAAGCCAGATGAAGTGCCGGCGCTGCATAAGGCGATCCATGCGGGCAAAGGCCCCTTCTTCGCGGTGGCGAAAATTGATGCCACCAGCAAGCCTTTGGTGCTGCCGCCGCGCGAAGGCGCGCTATTGCAGGCGCGCATGCGCGAAGCGGTGATGGGGCCGGCAGCGCATCATCAATCGTAATTCAACGATGCCAGCCGACGAAGATCGGCGGCATCACATGGAGGAAACGATGAAAAGACGGCAAATTCTGGCAGGGCTCGCGGCGATCACGGCAAGCCCTGCCTTGGCCCAGGCGCAATGGAGCCCAGATCGCCCCATCCGCGTGATTGTTCCCTTCGCGCCAGGCGGCAGCACAGACATCACGGCGCGGCTGGTCGCGGAGGCGATTTCACCCCGGCTTGGGCAGCCTGTCGTGATTGAAAACCGCCCCGGTGCCGCTGGGAATATCGGGAGTGAGGCTGTCGCGCGCGCCGCGCCTGATGGCTATACGCTGGTGATGGCAACCAGTTCCACGCATGCAACGAATGGCGCGCTCTATCGCACTATGCCCTTCGATGCGCAGCGCGATTTCGCGCCGATCAGCCAAACCACCTTCATCCCGAATCTTTTGGTGGTGCATCCTGATGTGCCAGCACGCGATTTTGCTGGGCTGGTGGCGGAAGCCAAGGCGAAACCGGGCGTGCTCAATTTCGGCAATGCGGGTTCCGGCACATCGCAGCATCTTTCCGCCGCGCTGATTGCAGCACGCACCGGGATTGACGTGACGCATGTTTCCTATCGCGGTGGCACACCGGCGGTGACGGATTTAATGGGCGGAAAAATCCAGGCCATGGCGGCACCTTTGGTGGAAGTGATCGCGCATGTGCAGGCGGGCAAGCTGCGCGCCATTGCGGTGACGACAGCGCGGCGTTCATCGCTGCTGCCTGACGTGCCGACGATTGCGGAAACCCTACCGGGCTTCGAAGTCGCCTTGTGGAATGGCTATATGGCGCCAGCGAATACGCCAGCGCCGATCGTCAACCGCATCGCCGCAGAAATCCGCGCCGTGATGCGGACGGATGAGATGAAAGCGAAGCTTGCCCAGCAGGGCAGCGAGCCCGTTGGCTCGACGCCCGAGGAATTTCGTGCATTTCTGGCGACTGAAATTCCGAAATGGACGGAGCTTGTTCGGATTTCTGGCGCCAAAGTGGAATAGGAAACACCATGCCCCATATCGTTTGTCTCCGCCCGCTGCATCCTGACGCCATGGCCAGGCTGCATGCAGAACCCGATTTCAAGGTCACCATGTTGACCGAGGTGAATGCGGATACGCTGCGAGAGCCGATGCAAACGGCGGATGCCATCATTGTGCGCGCCACGCCGATCAATCGTGATTTTCTGGCCAAGGCCCCGATGCTGTCCATCTGCGCGCGGCATGGTGTGGGCTATGATGCGGTGGATGTGAAGGCACTGACAGAACGCGGCATTCCGCTGACTGTCACGCCGGATGCCAATGCGCTTTCGGTCGCCGAACACGCGATGATGCTGATGCTGTCAACATCTCGGCGCACCTTGGATTACGATAAGAACTTGCGCGCTCTGGATTGGGGTTCCAAGCCGTCGCTGAAAACCTGGGATCTTTCCGGGCGTAAGGTGCTGATCATCGGGTTTGGGCGCATCGGTGGGCGCGTAGCGCGGCTTTGCGACGCTTTCGGGATGGAGGTGCTGGTGCATGACCCCTATATCCCGCAAAATACCATCAAGGGCGCTGGCTTTCGCCCCGTGAAGGTGCTGCATGAGGGATTGGCGGAAGCCGATATCGTCACCACCCATTGCCCAAGCAATGACGAAACGCGCGGCATGGTGAATGCCACTTTCTTGGCAGCCATGAAGCCAGGCGGAACCTACATCAATACCGCACGCGGCACGCTAGTGGATGAAGCTGCGCTGACCGCAGCGTTGAAGACCGGGCATTTGGCGACCGCGGGGCTTGATGTGTTCTGGGAAGAACCCGTCACCACGCGCTTACCGATGCTTGATCTGCCGAATGTTGTTGTCTCCCCCCATTCCGCCGCGGCGACGGAACAGGGCATGCGCCGCATGGGGCTTTCCTGTGCGGAGAGCATCATCAGCCATTTCAAGGGTCAGCTCGACCCCGATGTCGTCATCAATAAGGAGGTGCTGCGCGGCAACGCGTAGCAGCAGCCGCTATGGAAAATCCCTTGCTTGTTCTGGCGGATCACGCCGCTTCATGGCGCAGCCGCGCGGTGGATGCCGAAGTCGCGCATCACGCGCGCCGTGCCTTGGTGGATTGGTTCGCCGCCTTGCTTCCGGGCGCATCACGCGCGCCCGCCACGCTGATGTCGGCAGCGCTGGAAGATGAAACGCGCGGCGGCGGCGGTGCCGTGTGTTACGTCAGTGGCCGACAGGTTCCGCTCCGCCACGCAGCGCTGCTGAACGGCACGGCATCCCACACCGTCGAATTTGACGATATCTATCGTTACGCCGTCTATCATCCAGGCTGCCCCACCATTGCGGCCGCCTTGGCAGCGGCGCAAACGCGCGGAGCGGATATGGATTTGCTGCTGCGCGCCATGATTGCGGGATACGAGGTTTCCTGCCGCATCGGTGTCGCGGTGCAGCCTTCCCATTATGATTTCTGGCACACGACAGGTACGGTTGGCACTTTCGGTGCGGCGGCGGCGGTGGCGGTGGCGCTGAATTGCGATGCGGAACGCACCGCGCACGCCATTGCCACCTGCGCCACCATGGCGAGCGGCCTGCAACAAGCCTTCCGCGGTGAAGGCATGTCGAAACCCTTGCATCCCGGCCATGCGGCGGAAGCGGGCGCCATGGCGGCCATGGCAGCGGCGCGCGGCATGACGGGTGCGCTGGATGTGCTGCATGGCCCGGCGGGTTTCGCCGCCGCCACCAGCGAAGATACCGGCAAATGGGAAAAATCGCTCTCCAATATCGGCAAGCCCTATGCCATCACGGATATGACTTTCAAGAATCACGGCTGCTGCGGGCATATTTTTGCAGCGCTTGATGCGGTGCGTGACTTGCAGCGCGAAGCGGGCTTCACCGCTGCCGATGTGCTTGGCGTGCATGTCGGTGGCTATAAGGCGACCAAGGATGTCTGTGATCGCCCGACAGCCTCCACCGAACAGGATTGCCGGTTCTCGACACAATTCACGGTCGCAACCATGCTGCTGCATGGTGGCGTGCGGCTGGCGGCGTTTGAACCTGAACGCTTGACCGATCCCGCGATCCGCGCGCTGATGCCGAAGGTGACGGTGGCGCTGGACCCGGAATGCGCCGCCGCTTTCCCATCGAAGCGTTCAGCGAAAGTGGAAATCAAGCTACGCGATGGGCGCGTGCTGAAGCGCCACCAGCATACCCGCAAGGGCGATCCGGATGCGCCACTTTCGGATGCGGATTTGTCCGATAAATTCCTGGAACTGACAGCGGATGCGATTGGCACGCAGGAAGCCCGCGCGCTGCTGGAAGCGCTGTGGAAGGGCACGGCGCTTCCCGGGATTGTAAAGCTGCGCGGCCAAACGGCGTTGCGTGCCGCTGAATAACCACGGTGGGCGCAGGTTCACGCCTGCGCCCAAAGTCTCGCTTGCTCCGCCAAACAGGCGGCGTTATCAAAATGAAATTTACTCTTCGAGGAAACAGCCATGATCTCTCGTCGTCAATTGGCCTTGCTTGCCGCCCCCGCCCTGCTGCCCGCGACGGCGCACGCCCAGGATGCCTGGCCTAGCCGCCCCGTGACGCTGGTGGTGCCCTGGGCTGCCGGTGGTTCCACCGATGCGGTAGCGCGGATTCTGGCGCAGAAGCTTTCCAGCGATACCGGGCGCAGCTTTGTGGTGGATAACCGCACCGGCGCCAATGGCACCATTGGCTTCAATAGCGTCGCGCGTGCGCGGCCCGATGGTTATACCATGCTGGTCAGCACCGTCAGCACCTATGCCATGGCACCGCATTTGATGCCGCTGCCTTATGACAATGAAAAGGATTTCATCGGCATCGGGCTGATCGCTTCCATGCCGATCATCATGGTGGTCAATCCAAGCTTTCCGGCGCGCACGCTGGCGGAATATGTCGAAATTGCGCGCCGCCCCAACAGCAACCTGACCTATGCCAATTCCGGCACCGGTTCTTCCACGCATCTGGCGACCGAACTGTTCCTGCAGGAAGCGAAGCTCACCATCCAGGATGTTGGTTATCGCGGCGGTGCGCCGGCGGTGCAGGCGGTGCTCGCCAATGAAACGCCGATGGTGTTCCAGGCCGCATCGGGCATTTTGCCGCATATCCGTTCCGGTTCCTTGCGTGCCTTGGCGGTGGCGACTAAGGAAAGAAGCCCGCTCACGCCCGAAATCCCGACCTTCGCCGAACAGGGCTTCCCGGGTGTGGAGGTGGTGGAACACATCGCCCTGCAAGCACCCACCGGTATGCCTGCTGATATCGTTGCGCGCATGCATGCACTGGCGAAGGCAGCGATGGAAGCGCCTGATACGCGCGAAAGGCTTTCAGCCCTTGCCGTTGTGCCGACCGTCGGCAGCACGGCGGAATGGCCGGCCTATTTCGCGGCGGAAAATGCCAAGTGGCGCAACATGATCCACGCGCGCAACATCAAATTGCAGTAGGGGCTCAGGCCGCGCGCACACACCCCACGGGCCTGCGCCCTGGGCATCTATGCAATTTAACACCGTTTTCCGGAAATTCGGTGCTTGCAGAGCCATCAAAGATGACCCTAGGATTACTCGCTAGAGAGGTTTTTGGTGTTTAGGGTATCGCTGGCGCTATTCCTGTTCGCGATCTGACAAGATGCCCCATGGATTGCGCGATTGGGCCGCGTTGAAACGCGCGCCCGGTTCTTGATGGCTTATTCGCTGCCCTCTCTTGCATGTTGTGCGCTGCGTATCCTGGTTCACTGCTTGCGTCTAACGCGGGATGATGCGCCAGAAATACGTGGAAGGAAGACAAGGCGAGCAAGAACATTCAAGGAGAGGAGATTGAAGTATGGCCAAGGACAATCAGCCCGCTAAAGACATTCTCAATCGCATGGGGGTGGATCGGCGGAGCATGTTTACCGCTGCGGCGGCAGGTACTGCTCTGACCATGGCGGCGGCGGCCCCGGCGGTTGCCCAGCAGCGTGCGCAATACCGGCTTAGAATGCAGTGTTTTCTTGGACCCGGCACCATTGAATGGGATAGGTTGGTTCCACGCTTCGTGCAGCGGGTCAATGCGATGTCAGGTGGTCGGATCCAGATAACGCCCTACCCCCCCGCAGCCCTGGTGCCCTCTTTCGATATGCTTGATGCGGTGGGCCGTAGGGTCATTGATATGGCCTATGGCGCGCAACTCTGGTGGCGCGGTCGCTTTCCCTTCACCCAATGGACCTGGGGCATACCCTTCGCTTTCGACAAGATCGAACAATACGACTATCTTTGGTACGAAGCCGGCATGACTGATCTGGTCCGCGAAGCCTTTGCCACTATCGGCGTGCAATTCCTGGGGCCAGTC